>JBQTJV010000117.1:0-7956 GCA_052386775.1 Betaproteobacteria bacterium | reverse complement strand
GCTACGGCACCAAGCTGGTGCTGTAAGGATTTGTTCCTTCACGCGACCCAATGCCAATCGGAGAGCCGTCGGGCGGCGTCACAGTCGAGAAGAAGGAGCGATGGCGCTGTTCAGGAGTGTTGTGTCGCGCATTTTTGCGATTGCCGGGAGTCTTGAGAACACTCTGCGGCGGCCTCTCGTCGCCTGCAGGCTGTGCCGGTCCGTGGCATTCTCCGTATTCGTTCTGATTCTGGTCATCGAGAGTCTCATCCTGATTCCCTCCACACTCGGCTTCTATCGAGACGAGCGGCGGCGTATGGAGGAAAAGGTGATAACAACGGCCGTCACCGCGTTAACAGTGGAAAACGAGTCGATGCTGCCGGAGAACCTGCAGCGTCGAGCTTCCGCGGTGGTGCGGGATTTCCCCATAACTGGTCTGCGCGTCTTTGATCGATACGGATCGACGCTCGCCCGTGCAGGTGAGGCGGACTTTCACGATTTCAAAGCGGACACCGTGCTGCAGGGCCGGCATCAGATTCTGCGGCGCCACACGCTGACGAGCTGGCACTACGATATTGCGTCGCGACAGGTCATCAATGGAACGCCGCTGGTGCTGATGGCGCGTACCGACGGCTTCAGCCTTTACTCTTCGGTGCTTGCCTTCGTCCTGCGAATAGCCGGGCTGGTGGCCTTGATCGTCGCCGTCGTGACGACCGGCACGATGTTCGTCCTGCATCGGTCGGTGCTGAATCCTGTGCTGAGATTGAGGGCCAGCATGCTGGCTGCCGCGGCCAGCCCGAGCCGCCCGGACGACTTTCAGATTCCCGAGCGCCCGCAGGACGAGCTGGGAGATGTATTCGAGGCGCACAACCAGATGCTGAGCAGGGTCGCGGAGAGTCATCGTGCCGACCGCATGCGCGCCGAGGAAAGAGCGCGCTTTCTCTCTCGTCACGACGCGCTCACGGGGCTTCCTAATCGCGAGTTCTTTCTGGAGCATCTGCGCGAGACGCTGGCTGTGGCATGCGAGCGCGGCGAGACCGTCCACGTGCTCGCGCTCAACCTGGCCGAGTTCCGCGGAGTCAACGATGCGCTTGGGCAGGACATCGGGGACAGCGCTCTTGCTGAAGTCGGGCGCCGACTGAGCACTTTGATCAAATCGGGGCAGTTCGCTGCACGCCTCGGGGGAGACGAGTTTGGCATCACAAGCCTGGGCGCTTCTGATCCGTCCCGGCTCGCCGAGCATGCCGAGCGCGTGCAGGCCGAAGTGGAGCGCCCTCTGACAGCGGGAGGCCATGAGCTGCGGCTGCGCTGCAAGATAGGCATCGCCTGCCCCGACTCCGGATGCGTCGATGCGGCGACGATACTGCACGATGCAGAAGTCGCGCTGAGCCGCATCAGGCGAGATGCCCGCATACCATACCAGTTCTTCTCCCCACACATGACGCAGGAAGCGCGCCGGCGCCAGCAGATCGAGCGCGAGCTGCGCGAGGCGCTCGAGGGAAATTCTCTGCAGCTCTTCTACCAGCCCAAAGTTTCGCTCTGCGCCGACAGCGCAGTCCTGTCGTTCACCAGCTGCGAGGCGCTGATTCGATGGCAGCATCCCGTCCGCGGGTGGGTCGCCCCAAATGAATTCATCCCTGTCGCCGAATCGACCGGCCTGATCCTCCCCGTTGGTACATGGGTGCTGCGGCAGGCTTGCACCCAGATCCGCCAGTGGCGCGATGCGGGATTGAATCCGCCGCGGGTGGCGGTGAATGTATCGGCGGAACAATTCCGTGACCCCGCGCTGCTGCATGATGTGCGCACCGCACTGATGGCGGCGAGCGTCTCACCGGAAATGCTCGAGCTGGAGATCACGGAGTCTGCCGTGATGAACGACGTGGAACTGACCATTGAGGTGCTGACGACTCTCAGGCGGCTCGGCGTGCATCTGTCGATAGACGACTTCGGAACCGGCTATTCATCGCTGAGCTACCTGCGTCGATTTGACATCGACGCGTTGAAGATCGACAAGTCGTTCGTCGACGACCTGGGTCGCGACGCCAATGCGGATGCCATCTGCGATGCGATCATCAAACTCGGGCACAGTTTGGGAAAGCGAGTGGTTGCCGAAGGCGTGGAAAGCCCGATGCAGCGCGATTTTCTGCGGTTGAGGCGCTGCGACGAAGCGCAGGGATTCCTGTTTGCCCGGCCGATGCCGCCTTCCGAGATTGCGCGCGCACTGCAACCGACAGCGGAGTCCGGCAGAGGCTCCGGCTTGGGGTGCAAAGCATAGCGTCGGTGCGGCCACGTTTCGCACGGATAAGAGTGCCGCGCGATCTGCCTGACGCCTGTGCGCGGGGAGGGTGATGGTGCGTATTGCTGATCGACGGATTCGCCTGTTCGCGCTGCTCGCCCTAGTCACGCTTGCAGCGCTGGCGGCCGAGCTCGCAGTCATCACCGATGTCCAAATCTCCAGACTCGCCCAGCAGTTCGGGCCCGTCGCGAAGCTGCGCCTCACCGGGTGGCGAGACCTTCTGGTAAGCCCGAAGTTCAGGAAGCTGCCGGAACACGAGAAGCTGCAACTGGTGAATGACTTCATGAACCAGACGCTTTTCGTCGACGATATCAAGCATTGGGGCAAGGAAGACTATTGGGCGACGCCTATAGAGTTTCTGTCTACCAACGCCGGAGACTGCGAGGATTTTTCGATCGCCAAGTACTTTACCTTGCGTGCCCTTGGCGTGCCCGACGAGAAGTTGAGAATTACTTATGTAAAGGAACTTGTCATTTACAACCAGGCTCACATGGTCCTGGCATACTTTGCTACGCCCGAGGCCGAGCCGCTCATCCTCGATAACATCAGGCCGGCCATCCTGCCTGCATCCGAGCGCAGCGATCTGCTGCCGGTGTACAGCTTCAATGGCTCCACGCTATGGCTCGCCAAGGAGCAATCAGGACGGGCACAGCAGGTAGGCGGGTCGGATCGGATTGGTCACTGGCGGGAGCTGCAGACGCGAATGCGCGCCGCGATGTGAGTTATGTACGGCGTCGACAAAGAAATGGACGTTCGAGGCCACAACTGCCCCATACCGCTGCTTCGAGCCGAGAAGGCGCTCTCGGGAATGTCTCCGAGCAGTCTCTCTAAGTCGTGACGACCGATCCCGGTGCCGAAATGGACTTCCGGGTATTTGCCGAAGCGAGTGGAAGCAAGGTGGTCCGGCTTGACGTCAGAGGCACCCTCATCACGATTATCATGGCAAGGAAATAGGCCCGTTCTCTCCTCGAAGGCCACCGTCAAATCCTTGAAACGCGATTCCTTACACCTGCCGGACAGATTTATTACACGTAAGGTTTTGCCGTTGCGTTCTGTCTAATGGGTATGGCAACGCTGAGCAGTGCGAAAGGTTAAGCGGACGCCATTCCGTAATACTAAAGGAGATATGACATGTTGAAGAGAAAAGCGTATGTATTGCTTGCAAGCGGTCTGTTACTCGCTCCGCTAAGTGGGTATGCGATGGCCAGCGACTCGCCATTTCCTGCGTGTATCGGCGCGGATTGCACGATTGTTTCGCACGATGGCTTGCAAAGGAATATCGTGGCGGCCGCAGGCGACTCCGCGCGGAACGCGATTGGCCGCACGAGCACCGCTGCCAGCCCGTTTCCGGAGGATAACTCCAAGGATTGAGAGCGCAGCGACCAGCCGATTCAAACCGAAGACCAGGGCCGCAGGACGGCAATGCCGTGCGGCCCTGCTTTCTGCGCGGCGGCTGGTGGGCCTGTTCATGCACCCCTGGCTAGTCTGGACGGGACTTGGAACGCTGCTGGCAGGAAGCGTGTGGGATGCTTTGGAACGGCCGCCGTCTAAAGGCGGCTCACGATGCGGAACAGAGCAACTCCTGACTTCGGATGCCACTCCAGGATTTGGAGTGCGTAACACAACGAAGCCCGTGATGCGGCGGCGCGCGGAGCAGAGAGACCCCGGGATGCGACCGCGCAGGCGCGCACGGCGGCGTATTTGATCGATGGGGTGCGAGGCTTCTGCGACTGCTCCCGCAAACGGGCCTCGGCCAGCGGGTCGCAGCCGCCGCGCTATGCGCTGCGCCGCCCTTCGCCTGATCAATCCGCTCTGTAAAACCTGCAAGCAAGTTGATGTGTTAGACTGGAACGGACGTTCTAGTATATCGGCGGACCATTTGGTTGAACTTGCGGCTCGGCTGGTCACCGATGTCAGGAACTCCGCCTTGACGAGCGCAGCGAACTCCCGCGGCGTGCCCCCTACCGGCACGCTGGCTTGAGTCGACGAGGAAATTCACCAGGAGGATGGAATATGAGATGCATCCCAGCGGCCATATGCCTTTCTATTTGGTGCGCCACGGTCGTTGCGCAGGAGCCGTACCCGACAAAGCCGGTCACGATCGTGTCTCCATTTCCGCCGGGCGGCACGTCGGATCTGACGGCGCGACAACTGGCCCCTGTTCTGGAGCGTCTATGGAAGCAGCCCGTAGTCGTGCAAAATCGGCCAGGCGCAGCCGGTGCGACCGGCGCTCAGTTCGTTGCGAACGCCCCACCCGATGGCCATACGCTGATCCTGCATCTCGTTAGTATTTCCGCGCTTCCGGAACGCGACAAGCTCTTCGGAAACAAGCCTGCCTACACGCGCGATCAGTTCATTGGCGTCGCGCGGCTCACCGCAGACCCGCCGATGCTGGTGGTGCACCCATCCCTTCCTACCCCGGGACTGAGAGACTTCGTGGCGTTGGCGCAGAAGAAGCCCGGAGAGATGATTTACTCGTCATCGGGCTTATACGGCGCATCCCACGTGCCATATGAGATGTTTCTGCAGGCGGCAAAGCTCAAGATGCGCCATCTTCCGACCACGGGGGGCGCACCGGCCATGACGGCGGTGCTCGGAGGTCATGCGGTAAGTTGGGCGTGCCCGCCCAACATCGCGGCGCCACACCTGGCAAACGGCAGGATCCGTGCGCTCGCACAATGGGGCGGGGCGCGGCTGAAGGGCTTTCCCGACGTGCCGACGTTCAAAGAGAACGGCTATGACATCGAGTATTACTTGTGGGGCGGCCTTTTCGCGCCCAGGAACATCCCATCGCACGTATTGGCGGCGTTGCGTAGCACGGTTCGGCAAGCGGTGAACGACCCGGACTTCATGCGGGGCATGGAGAAAATACGCACGCCGATCGCCTATCAGGATGCCGAAGAATTCAACGTCTGGTGGGAAAAGGATGCACAAAAGCTGGCTCAAGTCGTCCAGCGCATCGGCAAGGTCACGGAGAAATGAGCCAGGGAAGCGCTGATTAAGACGGCCGTTCGCCCGAACGAAATCCACCTGCCTAACCGGAAGCCGCCGCGCCGATCGTTTACTTCTGCGACTGCTTCTCGCGGTGGGTGATGAACTTCACTACATCGGCCGCATCAATTCGGCCCAGCGGACCGTCACTGTAGCTTGAGGCAAGTACTATGCCGCTCGCGTCAATGACGTATTCCGACGGTTGAATGATACTGCGACGGTCTTCCCACCACGAACCCAGTTTGTCAGCGACGCTTCTCGTTACGCCGTAGCCCACGGGAAACGAGACCTCCGCAGCAACGTCTCGCGCCTTCTCCTCGGGGTCCGCGCTGGCGGCAACGATGCTTACACCCAAGGAATCTAGCTCCGTCTTGTGCCTCTCAAAGCCGGCCAACTGCCGGCGGCAGTATGGTCACCAATGC
Organism: Betaproteobacteria bacterium; assembly: GCA_052386775.1. Taxonomy (GTDB): domain Bacteria; phylum Pseudomonadota; class Gammaproteobacteria; order Burkholderiales; family SG8-41; genus DSOT01. Next base: position 2,268 of record JBQTJV010000117.1, on the reverse strand, counting down.
CCGCGATAGAACAAGACGACGCCATACCTGGAGCTAAGCGCCGTCGGTAAGTTGATTGTTCCACTCCCAACGACGTTGACTGTAATGCCTGGGAATGGAGCGCCGATGCCGAGTCGGTTTGACATTTAAGCCTCCGTAAGTTCGTCAGGACCTGCTGCGTTCGGACTGCACGCTCACGATGTATGCCGCCGAATCCATAACATCTCCACGTTCACGTTTGCATCCTTAATCAGATTCAAAACCGGGCATCTATTCTCGGTCTCCTCGACTACCGCGCGCAGCCGATCCTCGGATTCATCAGTATCGACTATCGCCTGAACCCAAACCGTCTGAAAATGAGGACGTACTGAATGCGCGCCCATGCGCCCGCGGATATCAATCGTATACATCGCCTCGAAACTGATACCGCTCGTGTGCCATTCTGGAATGTATGTTCCACAAAATAACAAAAAATTTTACCGCCCTGATCAGGCTGGGCGGCCTCGAGGCCCGACGCTTGCGCGTTTTCCCCGGTTCATGTGCCGCACTTTGGTGCGCTTGCCCTGCGTAACGGAAATGCCTGACAACGCAGCGCTTACGGCTTGCCGCATCGTTTCTCGCTCCATACCCACCCGGGACATGATCCGCACGCCTTGCAAAACGGTAATCAGCAAGCGCGCCAGGGAACGCGGCTCCACTCCCGGTTTCAATTCGCCCGCGGTCTGGGCCTGAAGGAGCCGTTCGTGCAGTGCGTGTTCCATCCGGTCAAAGGCCTTGCGTATGAGAGCAGAGACCTCCCGGTCTTCGACCCCCATGCCAGCGGCCGTGTTTGTAAGCAGGCAACCGCGTCGCAATCGTTGAATCGGCGCCTCAACCAGGTTCATGAAGAAGGACTTCACTGACTCGCCGGGCGAACCGCCCTGATTCAATCGCTGCATGTTATCGCCGACGACTGCGTCGAGATAAAGCTTTATCCCGGCAATGAACAGGGCCCGCTTGTCCGGGTACGCGGTGTACAGGCTTGCGCGGTGCACGCCGGTGCGCGCCACAAGATCCTCCACCGAGGTGCCGTCATATCCCAGACTCCAGAAGGTTTCCATCGCTCGGGTAAGCAATGCCTCTTCGTCGTATTCCCTGGTACGTGGCAAATCTTACCCTCCGTTTAACCTGGGCTGATTTTAGAACAATTGTTCCATTAATACGAGCCTGATAAGGCTTCGGCGGGAACCATGCACCGGCAACCAGGAAAAAATGCATATTCTTCCGGTTGTTCAATGCCACCACCTGGACCGGTCAATGACCAGCGTAGCATTTTTAGGCCAGCGGTCCACTGTGGGCACACGGGTAACGGGTGATGCTTGGCGGCGAGATCAAGCAAACATAACGCTGCAGACGGGGTCCAACACCCATGGACCGCAACCGCAAAGACATAAAGCTGGACCTGGCGATCGGTTTGCTGCTGCTCAGCACGTCATTCACCTCGGAACCTCAGGCCCAGACCTCGCCGCCTGCGAAGGTGCCCGAGATCGCTGCGCTCATGCCTTCCGGTCTCTATCGGGGGCATGCCCTGCTGGGCGGCAAGCGGCTTGATCTGACGCTTAACATCCAGGACAGCAAACCCGGCGGGCGATTTTCGGGCACGGTGCACATCCCGCAGGCCGCGGCGCCGTGCGGGTCGGTCTTTCCGATAAGTGGCGACATGAAGCCGAGTGGCGCCGTCCATATCGAGTCGCAGGCCGGGGTAGCCAGGGGATGTGAACGGATTCTGGTTCTGACGCTGGCGGGCGACGATGTGAAAGGAAGCCTGATCGGGTCCGAGGGCACCTATCAGGTGACTCTGAAACGGCCTACCCAGTAATCGGCCAGCACGCCGCGCGTCCCGCAGCCCGCTAGTCCTGCTTCTTGACCGCCCCTTGCGCCTTGGCGTGGGTGAGCAGCGCGGTGCAGTCGCTGTCCTTGCCGGGGCCGGTTTCGATAAAGGGCAGCAACGCGAGCAAAGGGTTGATCGCCGCGAGCGCCGCTGCGGCTGCGCCGCGCGCGGCGATCGGCCCTGCTTTAGGTCTGATCTTGGGATCCTTGAACGGGCCCTGCATCTGCACCGGCGAACGCAGCGAAAATACGCTCATGTCTTTGGGCTCGGGATAGGTTACGAGGTCGAGTTGCTCCGCTTCCAGGTTCACCGTGCCTTCGACCTTGATAACGGTATCCACGGTGTCCACCACGAATACGTCCGGATTGGCCACCCCGTCCTTTACAGAGAAGTCGGCTACGGCGCAACGCAGCTCGACC
>JBQTJV010000116.1:0-25945 GCA_052386775.1 Betaproteobacteria bacterium | reverse complement strand
ATAAGGCTCGTCATGCCGGTGAAAACCGGCATCCAGCCATGCAGTTCTGGATTCCGGCGTTCGCCGGAATGACGGCGCACTTATGCGGGCTACTTGCGGGTCGGCATACTAGCCGAGCGTCCGTTTCTTCACCGCCTCCGGCGTGCCCACGAGGTCCATGTCGCCGAGCGAGGGCCCGCACTTCCACGGGTCGACGCCGAGCAACACGCCAAGAATCTCAGCGAACGCGCGGTGCAGCGGCATCGCGATCCCCGCCTGCTCGGCGAGCTGCACGCACGGCACGACGGCATAACGCAAATCATCCGATGACCACGCGCGCCAGATATCGGGCTGGAACGGCGGGAAAGACTTGTAGACGGGATTCTGCATCGCCTCGTAAAACGTGGTGCTCTTATAGCCGTAGTACTGCTCGATCGCTTTTGCCATCGGCGTGTGCGCGACGCCATACGCCTCGCACACGCGCTTGCGCTCAGCATCGAGCGCGTCGCCGAGCACGCCCGCCGCGGGCACCACGCCTTCCTGGTAGAAGCCGAACTTCCTGCCGTCGAGCTTGGCGCGCTCCATGGCGCCGATGTTCGGCAGCACCATCGCCGGATGCACGATGAGGTTCAGGTTCTCGAGCCCGGTCTGGAGCACCGATGAGGCCGCGGAGAAATCCGGGAACAGGGGCTTCAGAACCGCGAGGGCCTCGTTCGACCGCGACGCCGGCACCGTTGCGATGCGGATACCCTTGCGCAACCCCTTGGGCGTGACCACCGTGCCGTCGATCCGCGCGGCGTGCGTCGGCGCGGGCGCTTCGGTCACGAGCACGTCGTCGCGGCCCGCCTTGCGCAGGAGCGGCGTCAGGCGCGCAGCCGGCCAGTAACCGTGACTCTGCACGTGCACGACCGCGCCGCGCGCGAACTCGCGAATCATCGCGCGAAACTTCTCTTCGAGCTGATGCATGTCCACTTCGATCAGCACGGCCTCGGCATCCTTCAGCGCCTCCGCCGCGGTATCGCAGATCCTGTCGAACCTGGCAAAGCCCGTTTTCTTCGAGATGAGGTGTTTCGCATCGCCTTCGACGGTGAAACCGCCGGCCTTACGCAGCGCGGGGAGCTGATCCTTCTGCTCCGGAAAGACCGCAAAGCGGACGTCGTGGCCCGACAGCGAGAGATCCGCCGCGCACACGGCACCGATCGCGCGCGCGGTGTTGCCGATGACTGCGACCTTCGACATGAAGCTTCTCCTTGCGCGCAGTGTAATCGAATCTCCTGGTGGCTTGTCTCAAGACGAAGCGGTCGACCACCAGCCAGCACCAAAAAAAAACGGAACCCGCCCCGTCCGGCCGTGGTCGCACTATAGGCCACCGCGTGGAACCCGCAAGGGTCTGGTGGCCTGGGGAGAGCGGCGACGGCGGTATGGTCTGCCGCTCACCCCGCTCTCTGTAATTTTTGCCATCAGGGGTTTTTCATTATGGTCAAGCTTGTCGGCCTGCTATTGGCTGCCACCGGCGCATATTGGATGTACAGAAAGCGTCGTCCTGTTCAAGATCCCGGAGCAGAGCCCGGACACGCCACCGATTCGCCCACGGTCGCCGCAATGCCGCCCGCGAAAGATTTCAAGGGCCCTGCGCAGTCCGTAGCCGAGTATCCCGGCAATCAATCGACAGGCTGACATCCCGTGCAAACCCGCAAGATTCGCAAGCCCCCGCTGCGCATCATTCAGCGCTACCTCGGTAAATCGCAGCGCGCGGTCACCGATCAGCCGAAGCTGAAGCGCCCCGCTCGAAAGTCCGTGCCTCATCGTTAACGCGACGATGGGCCGGGATTCAACCATGCGAGCCCGCGAGAGTTCGCTCGAAATCGCTCGGCGCCGTGTCCGTGAGGCGGAGGAACGTCTGCGGCTGCAAGAGGCGGTTGTCGCACGGATGAAGGCAGATGGCCGCCTGACCGAAGTGGCCGAGATGCTGGCGCAGGCCTATCGGGAATTTCTAAAGCACGCCCGTCGTGAACTTGAAATGGCAGACGCACAAGAGCGCAGCCGCCGCTGAAGTGGGATGCAGCCACGGCAGCCATGAGCCGAATAGAGCATCGCGGCTGCCATAACTGATACGAGGCGCCCGGACTGTCGGTGCCAGTATTCGGAGGATTCTATGCGCACAGACGGTCCCTACTCCTACATTTGGAACAAAGGCAAGCCGCCTCCGTGGCGCGCCACACGCTGGGTCATCCTGCTGACCGGGGCCGCCATTCTCTTGTTCCTCTTGATTGGTGGCGCAACGGTCGAGTTGGATCCCACGCTTCGTTACGCCTTGTCGCTGATCGAACAACTCATCCGCTAAGGACGTGCCGCCACGATTACGTTGTCGGCGTTGTAGAGCTTCACCGATTACCGCCGGGCCGACCAGTTTTTAACGGCGGGCAAGCACAGAAAAAAAGACCGACGCATCAGCGTCGGTCTTTCCACTACAGCTCAGCTAATCCCGGCTGTTCGAGCGCGGGAAGGCTGAATCGTCGTAGTTGTAGTAATACGAAACTGCGGGCGCTCGCTCGTAGTAGTAGGCCTGTGCCGGCTCATAATAGTAAGAGCGGGGCGCCGGCTCATAGTAGTAGGCTGGCGGCGTCGCCACGTAGCCTACTATCGCCGGCTGCGGAGGCACGATGACGTGCCGCGGGCTCACACTTTCCCGTGGCGGCCAATTTTCCCAGTCCTGATGGCTCGCCGCCGTTGTTCCGCTCAAGGCGACTGCAGCGATTGCACCAGCCAGGGTCATTACCGGTTTCAACGCTTTCATTCGTAACTCCTTTACCGATTTGCACAAGAAAGTTAGATGAAAGTGGGCGAGGCGGATTCCGTGAAAAACCGGCAAGGAATGAAAGCGGAGGCTCTTGCTTGATCAACAACTTAACGGCGGCTTCGATTTAATAAAAGTCGCGTGATGCGGTCGCTGCGCCGAGCGCGGCGAGCCGGTTCATTTCTGCGCCTGCAGGCTGATGTTCGCCTTGCTGACCACGCCCTTCCAGCGCTGGATCTCGTCCGTGATGAATACCGCGAATTCCTTCGGGTCACGGTAATCGATATCCATCGCGTTGTTCGCGAAATGCGTCCTGACTTCATCCGAGGTGAGGATCGCCTTTACTTCGCGCGTCAATCGGGCGGTGATGGCGGGGGGCATGCCGGCCGGTCCCATCAGCCCGCGCCATCCCGTTGACAGATACCCCGTCAAACCCGATTCGGACACGGTGGGAACATCAGGCAGGATCGCGTTGCGTTTCAGGCCGCCGACGCCGAGTGCTTTGAGTCTGCCCGTTTTGAGATGTGGAACGGCAGCCTGGATCGTTACGTTGGAGATGTGAACCGTTCCGCCAAGCAGATCGATAGTGGCTGCGCCCGCCCCCTTGTAATGCGCCATGATGAGATCGATGCCGGCCATCACTCTGAACAGCTCCAGGGCCATGTGGCCGCTGCTGCCCGCGCCGGCGGTTCCAGCCACCAGTTGCCCCGGCTTCTGTTTCGCCAGCGCGATGAAATCCTGTAGCGTCTTCACGGGCACGCTTCCCGGGGAGACCAGCATGCTGTCGCCCGTGACCAGGGAGGCGATCAGTGAAAAAGACTTGATCGGATCGTATTCCAGCTTCTGCAGCACCGGCTGGATGGTGTGCGCGGTATCGCAGACCAGCAGGGTGTATCCATCCGGCGTCGCCTTGGCCGCCATCGTGGTGCCGATGATCGCGCCCGCGCCGCCCCGATTGTCCACGATGACAGGCGTGCCGCCCAGCCGCTCTGAGAGCTTGGGTGCAATGACGCGGGCAACCATGTCGGTCCCGCCGCCCGGCGCAAAAGGAACGATGAGCCGGATCGGTCTGGTCGGATAGTTCTGGGCCGCCACAACAGGCTCGGGCGAGAAGGCGCAGAGGAATGCAAAAGCGAGCATGCCGAGCCCGCGGCCGAATTGTCTCGCCCTCCTGGAACTGCCTCCCATATCGCCTCCGTCGCACACGTGCCTGAGATAGGTCTAGGGTAGCACGGGATCAGTGCCATCCTACGCGCCGCGGCTGCCAGTGGCGCGACCGGTGGCCCGCCAGGCGGTCCGGCTTCTCGAATAGCTTGATCAAAATGACCCCCGCCACGAAGCCGCCCAGGTGCGCCCAGAAAGCGACGCCTCCGGTCTGGTGCGCGACGATGCTCGTTACGCCGCCGAAAAACTGGAGCACGGCCCAATAGATGAGCATCGCCCACGCGGGCAGGGCGATGGACGTGATGAATACGCCCAGCGGCACGATCGTGAACACCCGCACGCGCGGGAACAGGATGAGATAGGCACCCATCACGCCGCTGATGGCGCCGGATGCGCCGACCATCGGCACGCCGGACGATGGATTCGCCAACACCTGCGCCAGCGCAGCCCCCAGCCCGGTCAGCAAATAGAAGGCGATGAACCGCGGCCGCGTCATCGAATCCTCGATATTGTTTCCGAAGAGCCACAGGAACCACATGTTGCCGAGCAGGTGCATCCACGAGCCGTGGAGGAACATCGAGGTGATCACGTTCTGGATCTGCCGGCCCGGATCGGTGAGGCACGCCAGACCTTCTCCCATGGGAAAACGCGTGCCCGGGGGAATGGAGGCGGTCAGTTCGCCCGGAATAAGGCCCAACTCGCACACCGAACGGGCGAGCGGAAGTGTGCTGCCTGCCCCCTGAACCACGACCCACACGAGCACGTTGATCGCGATCAGGATCAGTGTGACGTACGGCGTACGCTGCGTTGCATTCTCGTCGTGATACGGAAACATGGGGGCTTAGACCGTTCCTGTTACCTGTGATTGTGGCCCGTCGCGGTTTTCCGCCGGCCCGCGGATTTTTTCTCGCTGGGCCGGGTCGCGAGGCGCCGGGCATCGTCTGCCGCCTCCTTCAGCAACCAGTCGCGAAACGTCGCGATTTTCGGCAGTTCCGCTGCCGACTTCGGACAGACGATCCAGTAGGCGTAGGGTGCCTCGAGGGCTTGCGGGAAAGGACGCACCAGGCGCCCGGACAGCACATCCCACGAGACGAGTGCGGTACGAGCAAGAGCGATGCCTTGCCCTTCGATCGCCGCATCGATCGCCATGCTGGCCTGGTTGAAGACGATGCCATGCTTGAGATCCACGCCCTCGACATGGACTTTCCGCAGCCAGCCGGCCCAATCGTCGGGGCTGTTCGTATGAAGCAGGGTGTGGTGCTTAATATCGCCAGGCGAGCGCAGCGCGTGGCGGCCCGTCAATAATTTTGGACTGCACACGGGGAACAATTCTTCGCTGCACAGTCGCGTCACGTGCAGCCCCGGCCATTGCCCCTCGCCGTGGCGGATCGCGAGGTCGATATCCTCGCGCGCGAAATCGACATGATGAAGGGAAGCGCTGATGCGCAGATCGATGCCGGGATGCGCTTCGGAAAAGCGCCGCAGGCGGTGCACCAGCCACTTGGTGGCGAAATTGGGTGACGTAGTGACGGTGAGGGCGCCTGACTTCTGCCGCTGCAGGAGCCGCTCGGTGCCCATGCCCAACCGGTCGAAAGCGTCGCGCACCACGTCCTGATAGAAACGCCCGGCATCGGTGATGAGAAGGCGCTGTCGTTCCCGTCCGAACAGCCGGACGCCCAGCTCGGATTCGAGCGCCTTCACTTGCTGGCTCACCGCGGCCTGCGTCACGCACAACTCGTCCGCCGCCCGGGTGAAGCTTTCATGGCGTGCCGCGGCTTCGAAGGCCTTGAGGGCATTGAGTGACGGCAGACGTCTTCGCATGGCCGTTCTATCAATAGAAAAACTAGGGGATGCCTAATTAATCATTCGTTGCGTGTTTGCGCAGTGTATACGAATATGCGGCCTCGTTGTGGACTTGCCCCGAGTTCACCCCTGCTTCAAGAAAAACTAGGGAAATGCCCGGTGGAAGGCCGTAGACGCAGAAGGTAGCGGTTCGTTGGCCGCCTCGCGGCAGCCCGCCTGCTAGCCGGGTCCTTCGCAGACACCCGGTCCCCAAGGACGATTTTGTCCCAAGCGCTGCTCCTGCCTTATGGAAAGGAGTGTGCTCGTGAGCAAAAACATCGTCTCTACTCATCGTTGGCTCGTGTTCTCTCTGGCGCTGACCGCGGCGGCGGGCTGTAACGAAGGCGTCGCACAGCGCGTAACCCCGGAAGCGCGCCCACCCGTCAAGGAATCCGCCCCTTCGCTGGAGCGGTACAGGCCCGACGCACGCAACGTGCTCCGGTCCAGAACGGACACGGCGCGCGGGCGGGTCTGGGTACTCGGCCTCGACGGTCAGGTGCGCGTTTACGATGATCGCAGCAAGAAACCGTTGCGGCAGATCGCTTTGCCGGGCTGGCTGGTGGTAAGGACGCAGTGCATGCCGGACCTGATATTCGATCGTACCGGTTTTGTGCTGGTCTCCAGCAACGTGATGCCATGGATCTGGCGAATCGATGCCGACACGTTCGAGATGAAGGTACACCAGATCAGGATGCCGGGACGGGAAGGCCTCGATTTCGGCTTCAGCACGCTCGCTCTTGGGGCCAAGGGAAACCTGTACGGACTCGCTCCCTCGGCGCAGTCGCTCTGGAGCGTCGATCTGGGTAACGCGAACGCCAGGCCGGTGCAGTCCTATGATCCCCCGCTGGAGCAATGCACGCTCACGACGCGATTTGTCGAGCGCGTTGAAGCTGGCGGTTAGTAGGAGCGATCAACCGCGACGGCGGGTGGCCAGACCGTAGACAAAAAGCACGATCAGCGCCCCGAGGATCGCGATGCCGATGCTGCGCACGTCGAAGCCGGAGAGATCGCTCCAGCCGAACAGCGCCGTGCCGAGGAAACCGCCGACCAGCGCGCCTACTATGCCGAGCACCATGGTGAGGATGATCCCCCCACCCTGGTCGCCCGGCATGATCAGTTTGGCGAGGGCGCCCGCCACCAGGCCAAGGAAAATCCACGACAGAACGCTCATAGCAAACCTCCTGAGTTGATAAACGGGAAAGCGCGAGAGACCCGGGATTGCGCGTCACGCAGACAGGCTGCGAGTTTGGCTATAGTGCGACCAGTGCCGCGGGTGGCGGTTCCCAAGCGGCCGGGAAGGCGGGCTCGGCATCCTTTTCGAGCCCGTCTGCTTGCACTATGATCGAACGCGAAGAGCGGCAGAATTTTCGATTCCACGATGCGGTCGCTTCGGTCACGGAAACGGGCGCCGACCACCAGGAGGACACGTCACGATGACGATTGAAACGACGATCCGCGAGCGGCCGCTTTCCGGCGTGAAGGAGGAAATCAGGAAGCGCGCGGGCCACCGGAATCCGCTCGAAGGCGTAAAACCCGAAGACGCCGCAGCGCTGTCCGATTCGCTCACCAGCCTCGACCCGGACGAATGGGCCGCGAAATGGTCGGAATACGGCCACCGGTATGAAGCCGATGCCGATGCGCTTGCGAAAAGCGGCGCCGAAAAAAGCGCGCTGCGGCGCATGTACCTCCTCGCCTTCGACTATTTTCGGGTCGCGCGCTATCCCTGTCCGACTTCACCGGGCAAGGAAACCGCGTATCGCCGCTCGCTGAGCGTTTTCCGCAAGGCCGCGCAATATTTCGATCCGCCGCTCGAAATCGTCGAGATCCCGTTCGAGGGCAAGACGCTGATCGGCTACCTTCAGTTGCCGCGCTCGGTCGCGAAACCGCCCGTCGTCATGCACTGGGGCGGGGTCGACGGGTGGAAGGAAGATCGCACGCGTGCGCACGGCGCGATGCACGAAGCGGGGCTCGCCGGATTTGCCATCGACATGCCGGGCACGGGCGAGAATCCGGTGGTCTACACCGATCCGCGTGCCGAGCGGTTTTTTTCCGCGTTCATCGACTATCTGCGCACGCGTAAGGACATCGATGCCACGCGTCTTGGCGTGTGGGGCGGCAGCTACGGCGGCTACTGGGCCGCGAAACTCGCGTATGTCGAAGCGAAGCGCCTCAAGGGTGCGGTGTTCCAGGGCGGCAACGTGCACTACGGGTTTCAGGAAAAGTGGATGCGGCCGGCCGTCACCGAACGCGCCTCGGTGGCCCTGCGCGGACCGCGGCAACTTTTCGAGTCGCGCGCGCGGGCGATGGGCGTCAAGACGCTGGAGGAGTTTCTCGAAGCGGCGCCAAAACTTTCGCTGCTGGAGCAGGGGCTGCTCGATCAGCCATCGGCGCCGCTGCTCGGCGTCAACGGCAAGCTCGACGATCAGGCGCCCGTCGAGGACATCTATCTCCTGATGGAGCACGGCTCTCCGAAGGAGGCCCGCATCTACCCGGAAGGCGGCCACATGGGACGCGGCGGCGCGGTGAAGGATGAGCACATCCGCGACATGATCGTGCAGTGGCTCAAGTTGAGGCTGTCGCAATAGCGGGACCACGGACCAGGGAGCGGACATGTCGACTGAAGCGCATGCGTACGGCTATCTCACGGAGCAGGAAGCGCGGTTTCTCGATGCGGCGGTGGCGCGCCTTATCCCGGCGGACGAACTCGGCCCCGGCGCGAAGGAGGCCGGCGTCACCGTTTACATCGACCGGCAGCTCGTGAGTTTCTGGGGCACGCACGGGCGCAACTACCGCATGGGACCGTGGCGCGACGGAACGCCGCAGCAGGGCTTCCAGTCGCGGCTGACCCCGCAGGAAATCTACCGCGCCGGAATCCGCGAAACCAATCTCCATACCGCCAGGCGTTATGGCAAAGCGTTCGAGTTTCTGCCCGCCGAGCAGCAGGATGAAGTGCTGCGCGCGCTCGAGGAAGACGAAGTCCCGCTCGACTCGCTGCGCTCGCGCCTTTTCTTCAATCTGCTGCTGCGAAACACGATGGAGGGTTTTTTCGGCGACCCGATGTATGGCGGCAACCGCGACAAGGTCGGCTGGAGGCTGATCGGGTTTCCGGGACTGCCGGCGTCGAACTACGCCGAGCTGATGCAGAAACATGACGTTCCCTATCGCGTGGAGCCGGTGAGCATCCTCGACGTTCTGCAGGAGCGGGTGAAAGTCGATGCGCAAGGGTACCCAAGGCATGTCCCGTTGAACGCGGAGGAGTGACACATGGCGGCCGCTAAACTCAAGCCTGTCGATGTCGTCGTCGTCGGCACCGGTGTCGCCGGATCGATACTGTGCAAGGAGCTGGCCGAGACGGGGCTCAAAGTGGTCGGCCTGGAGCGCGGCCGCATGATCGATCCGCAGCATGATTTCCGGGCGCCGTACGTCCACGACGAACTCAAGTTCGACCGCCACAGCGACATCTTCCAGAATCTTTCGCGCGAGACCATCACGTTCCGCAATGCGATGAACGAGACCGCGCTGCCGATGCGCGAGATGGGCTCTTTCAAGCCCGGGGAATGCGTCGGCGGCACGGCAGCGCACTGGGGCACGCACAGCCGCCGCTTCCTGCCGTGGGACTTCGCGACCCGCAGCAACGTTATCGGACGCTACGGCAAAGACATGCTTCCGGAAGGCTGCACCAGCCAGGACTGGCCCATCACGTATGAAGAGCTGGAGCCGTTCTACGATCAGTTCGAGCATCTCTACGGGGTCGGCGGCAAGGCCGGCAACCTAAACGGCGAGATCCAGCCCGGCGGCAATCCGTTCGAAGGGCCGCGTTCACGCGAGTACCCGAACCCGCCGGCGCCGCAGACGCATGCCGGCGCGCTTTATGGAAAGGCCGCCGCGGAAATGGGCTACGCGCCGCATCCCAATCCGATTGCATCCATGACGCAGGCGTACCGCAATCCGTATCGCCTGATGCTGGGGCCGTGCCTGCGCGGCGGATTCTGCAGCAGCCACGCCTGCGCGAACGGCGCCAAGGCGACTCCGCTCACCGCCGTCATACCGGCGCTCGCGAAGCACGACAATTTCGAGCTGCGTCCCCTCTCCAACGTCATCAAGGTGAACCTCGATTCTGACCGCAAGCGCGCGGTCGGCGTGACCTACATCGATGCGCAGGGCCGCGAGATCGAGCAGCCCGCGGATCTCGTGATCCTCGCCTCCTACACGTTCAACAACACGCGGCTGCTGCTGCTCTCGGGGATCGGGACGCCGTACGACCCGGCGAGCAACCAGGGCGTGGTGGGCAGAAACTACTCATACCAGGTGGGCGGCAAGACGGTATTGTTCTTCGAGGACAAGACGTTCAACCCGTTCATGGGCGGCGGGGCGACCGGCACGTCGATCGACGACTTCAACGGCGACAACTTCGATCACGGCGGGCTCGGCTTCATCGGCGGCGCCTGGGTGGCGGTCAACACCTCCGGGGCGGCGCCGGTCCGCAATACGCCGGTGCCCAAGGGCACGCCGCGCTGGGGCTCCGCCTGGAAGCGGGCCGCGGCGAACTACTACACGCGATCGTTTTCGATCGGCGTTCACGGCGGCTCGCAGAGCTACCGCACCAACTATCTCGATCTCGATCCGACCTACCGCGATGCGAACGGCTTGCCGTTGATCCGCCTGACGTTCGACTGGACCGACAACGAGCGCAGACTTTCCGCGTGGATCGCCAACAAGGCGGCGGAGATTGCAAAGGCGATCAACCCGTCGAAGGTGGATATCAATCCGATCTCCGGGCACTACAGCATCGTGCCGTACCAGAGCACGCACAACTGCGGCGGGGCAGTGACGGGCGCCGATCCTGCGACCAGCGTGGTGAACAAGTACCTGCAGTCGTGGGACGTGCCTAACGTGTTCGTGGTCGGCGGCAGCGCGTTTCCGCAGAACAGCGCGAATTCCCCGACCGGCACGATCGGCACACTGGCGTGCTGGGCGGCCGATGCCATCAAGGACCTTTACCTCAAGCGACCGGGCCCGATGATTTAGTCGAGCTTGCCGCCGATGAGCTTCACCAGGCGGCCGAACTTCTCGTAATCGACCTTGATGCGCTCCGCCATCTGCTGCGGCGTCATGGTCCACGGCTCGAATTCCTCGAGCCGCTTGCTGGTGTCGGGACTTTCCATCGCTCTCTTGATCTCCGCGTTCATGCGGTCCACGATCGTCCTCGGCACGGCGGCGGGCGCGAAGACGCCGACCCAGCCCGTGTATTCGTAACCGGGGACGCCGGCCTCGGCAACCGTCGGTGCATTGGGGAACGCCTTGAGCCGGGTGTCCGAGGTGACTGCAATCAAGCGCAACCGGCCCGAACGCAGTTGCGTGGCCACCGCGGCCGGGCTGCCGACCAGCACTTGCGTCTCACCCGATACCATCGCGGTGGTCGCCGGCCCGCCGCCCTTGTAGGGCACATGCACCATGCGGGTACTGGTCATGGAGGACAGCAGGACGAGCGCAAAATGCGAAAAGCTGCCGCTGCCGGACGAGGCGTAAAGAATCTGGTCGGGACGCGCTTTCGCCAATGCCAGCAGTTCCTTGACGGATTTGACAGGAAGCGAGGGGTGAACGACCAGCAGTCCGGTCTGCCGCACGAGCGTGCCGATGCCGACGAAGTCGCCGAGCGTGTCATAGGGCAGTTTTTTGTAAATGAAGGGATTGCCCAGATGCGCCATCGAGTGGACCATGAGGGTGTAGCCGTCGGGCGGTGACTTCGCCACCAGCTCCGCGCCGATCGATCCGGTCGCACCGGGGCGATTGTCGATCAGGAACTGCTGTCCCAGATTCTCGGATACCTTCTGGAACACGATGCGACCGGCAACGTCGGTGAGCCCGCCGCTTGGCCACGGCGTGATGACGCGCACCGCTTTTCCCGGATAGGTCTGCGCCGGCGTTAGGACGGCCCATCCTGACAAAGCAAGCAGTGAAGCCACCAACGCTGCGGCACGCAAGGTTCTCATGTTCCGGACTCCTCTCGACTGATGCGATGTGTCTTGGCACGAGCAGCTTATCGCGACTCGTCGCTTGTGGAAATCGCGCGAATGCTGCTAGTATGCAGCCGCCGATATTTTGGGGTTCGGTGCATAACGGGCGGCCAGTGCAGTCGCCGGGAATAGAAGGGGAGATACATGATCCGTAAACTGCTTGCCGTTGCTGCGCTCTCCGCTTTGCTGGTGACGCTGGGATGCCGCTCCGCACCGCTGTACAACGTCACTTCCGCGCCGGTTTCGGCGCCCAAGCCCGTGACCATGCAGGACGTGGAGCGCGCCATCACGCGCGCCGGTGCGGGACTCGGCTGGCAGCTCGTGCCGCGCGAGCCCGGGAAGATGGAAGGCGTCCTCACCTTGCGCACGCACCGCGCCGTCGTCGACATCACCTACGACACCAAGACCTACAGCATCAAGTACAAGGACAGCAGCAATCTCGATTTCGACGGCACGAACATCCATTCCAACTACAACGGCTGGATCCAGAACCTGGACAAGGCGATCCGCACGCAGCTGAGCCTGTTGTAAGCGCGTGGGTACCATGCAAGTCGCAACCGGGGTAACCGCCGAGCAGGTCGCCTTCGAGCGCGAGTTGGGGCGCTTGATCGTCGAGGTCATCAATCTGGACATCGATCCTGACCAGATCGATCCGGCGGCGCCGCTCTTTGGGGAAGGGCTGGGTCTGGATTCGATCGATCTGCTCGAAATCGCGCTCGCTGTTTCCCAGAAGTACGGATTCTCGCTGCGTTCGGACGATTCCGATAACCGGCGGATATTCTCGTCGCTGCGCAATCTGTCCGCGCATATCGCACAACATCGCGCGAAATAAAGCCATGCAGAGCGCGCTCCCGAGGTGGATTCCTCGGTCCGCCGCGGTGCTTGCGTGCGCCTGGCCGCTGTTGCTGCACGCTGCGATTCTGTCGGGCAGGCCGGAGTGGGCGCCTGCGATCACGGCGCTGAGCGCAATGCTCGGGCTGATCTTATGGGCGCTCGCGATGCAGCGCTTGCAGGCGATGCTGCTCGTCATTGTCATGGGAGCGGCCCTTGCACTACTGGTGGCGATCGCTCCGCGTATCGTGCTTTATGCGCCGTCGCTTGTGATCAACGTGGCGCTTGCCGCGGTATTCGGCATGAGCCTCGGAACCCGGCGCGTTCCGGTCATCACCCGTTTCGCTTTGCTGGAGCAGGGCGCCCTTGCCCCGGATCTTGCGAGTTACACGCGACGCCTGACATGGGTGTGGACGGTGTTTTTCGCGGCCATGGCGGCGACCTCCATCGCCCTCGCTGCGTTTGGATCGCTCGCTGCATGGTCCACCTTTTCCAACATCGTGAACTATGTGCTGGTGTGCGTGCTTTTTGTCGGCGAGTACCTCTATCGGCGCCGCCGCTTTCGCCAGTATGACCATGCCACTTTGATCGACCTCGTGCGAAACGTGCGCCGCGTTGGCGTGAAGTTCGAGAGACCCGTTTCATGAGTGAAGTCGCATTGGTGCGCGATTTTCCGCCGGACGCGCCGGTCGGCTGGCGCGGCGGCGCGCCGGTTTCGCTGGCGCGCTTTCTTTCCGCGGTGCAGGCGCTGGCTCGGACCCTTCCGCCACGGCGTTTCTGCGTCAATGCTTGCGACGACCGCCTCAACTTCATGCTCGGATTCGCTGCAGCGCTGGTGGCACGCTCGACCAATCTCCTGCCGCAGAACCGCGCGCCGGGACACCTGCGGGAACTTGCCGTGGGATACGAGGACATCTATTGCATCACCGATCGCGATGAGCCGATTGGCGAACTGGAATGCATCCGGATCGGCGAGTGGCCGTGCGGCAGCCAGCCGGCGGACATACCCGTGATCGACGCGGAACACCAGGCGGTCATCCTCTTCACTTCCGGCAGCACCGGGATTCCGCAGCCGCACGCCAAGAGCTGGCGGTCGCTCACGCAGGGCGCAGCCGCCACGCGCAAACGCGTTGCGATCCAGCCGGGCAGCACGCTGCTCGGCGTGGTGCCGCCGCAGCACATGTGGGGATTCGAAACGACCGTGATGCTGCCGTTGCAGTCGGGCTGCGCCGTGGACGCGGGCTGTCCATTACTGCCCGCCGAGATCAATGCGGCGTTGGCGCGGCTGCCGCGGCCGCGCTGGCTGGTGGCGACGCCGGCGCATTTGCGCGCCTGTGCACTATCGAACGAACGCTTGCCGGTGCTCGACGGGGCGCTGTGTTCGACTGCGCCGCTGTCGCCGGAACTCGCGCGCTCGATCGAGGAGACCTGCCGGGCGCCGGTGCTCGAAATCTTCGGCAGCACCGAGACGGGCGTGCTCGCCACGCGCCGGACGTCTCGAACCGCGACGTTCGAGGTGCTCGAGGATATCCGTCTGGGCAGCACCGAGGACGGCACCGTGGCGCAAGGGGGGCATCTGATGGGTGCGGTCGCGCTGAGCGACGTGCTCGCGCTCAAGGACGAGACCGCGTTTACCGTGCAGGGCCGAGCCAGCGATCTCATCAAGGTGGCCGGCAAGCGCGGTTCGCTCGCGGCGCTCAACGCGGAGTTGATCCGCATTCCGGGGGTCATCGACGGTGTTTTCTGGGTGCCTGAAGAGGCGCAGGGCGAGCGGCGCCTCGCCGCCTTTGCGGTGGCCCCGGGCCTGAGCGCGAGCGAGATCATCGCTCATCTGAAACAACGCATCGATGCGGTATTCCTGCCCCGCCCGCTGTTCCTGGTCGAGGCTTTGCCACGCAACCGCGCCGGCAAGCTGACGCAGGAAAGCCTGCGCGAGCTGGCGGCGGCGTATCGGGCTCCACCACGGCGGACGGCGCACGCCGTCGTGCCCCCGCAAGGGGTGGCAGCCGGACACCCGGCCATGGCGGGCCATTTTCCGGGAAATCCCGTCGTGCCTGGTGCCTGGCTGCTTGAAGTGATCGAGCGGGCCGCGCGCGAACGCTTCGGGGCCGATCTGTCCGTATGCGGCATTCCGGAAGCACGGTTTCGCGCAGTGCTGCGGCCGGAAGAAGCTTTCAGCATCGTATTCGAGCAGCTCGCGGAGAATCGCCTGGCCTTTGCGGTCGAGCGTGAAAACCTCCGCATCGCCGACGGCACGCTGCTCGTACGCCTCGTCTCGTGAGCGCCGCCTGGCTAGAGCAGCGCGAACGCGGCACGCTTGCCGCGATGCGGCTAATCACCTGGCTGACGCTCGCGCTGGGTGACCGAACGGGACGCGCGTTGCTGTATCCGATCTGTCTTTACTTCCTGCTTTTTGCTCCACAAGCCCGGCGCGCCTCGCGCAGCTATCTGGCTCGCGTGCTCGGCCGGCGTCCTGGCATTGTGGATTCGTTCAGGCATTTCCACGTTTTCGCAAGCACGCTGCACGACCGCATCGCGGTTCTTTCGGGACGCGCCGGCGCCATCGACGTTCGCGTGCGCGGCTATGCGGTTCTGGATGCGATGCTCGCGCGCGGCCGCGGCTGCCTGCTGCTCGGGTCCCATCTCGGCAGCTTCGAGGTGTTGCGCGTGGTGGGCGAATCGCGGCGGGGACTGACGATCAATCTCGTCATGCACGAGGGCAACGCCCGCAATACCAGCCGCTGGCTGCGCGATCAGGCCCCCGAACTCGCGCAGCGCATCATTGCGCCCGGCATGCCCGGGACGCTGCTGCGGGTACGCGAATGCCTGGAACGCGGCGAGATCGTGGCGATGCTGGGCGACCGGGCATTCAACGGCGAGCGCATGGTAGATTGCGAGTTTCTCGGTGCGCGGGCGCGCTTCCCCACGGGGCCGCTGCTGACCGCAGCGCTGCTCGATGCGCCGGTCGTGCTGTTCTTCTGCCTCTATCGCGAGGCGGCGCGCTACGATGCGTCGCTCGAGCTGCTTGCCGAGAAAATCGAAGTCGACGGGCTGACCCGCGAGGAAGCGGTCGCGCGATGGGTCGGCCGCTACGCCGGTCGACTCGAAGCGCATGCCCGCGCTGCGCCGTATAACTGGTTCAACTTCTACGATTTCTGGAAAGAGAGTTGAGCGCCGGCTTGCGTTGGCTGGGAGTTGTGCTGGGGCTCGGCTATGTATTGTCGGCCGGAGCCGCGGAATTCGGAATCGCCGAACTGATGCGCCCGCTTGCCCAGGTCCCCTCCGCGGAGGCGCGCTTTACCGAAACCAGGCGCATCGCACTGCTGCAGGCGCCGCTGGTGGTCAAGGGCCGCCTTGCCTACGTCCGCCCTGACCGTCTCGAGAAGCACGTGCTCGAACCTTACGACGAACGCACCGTGGTCTCGGGCAATACGGTCGTCATCGAAAATCGCACGCGCAATCGCACGACTACGGTGTCACTGACATCCGCGCCCGCGATATTGACGCTGGTCGAGAGCCTGCGTGCGACGCTCGCCGGCGACGCCGCCGCGCTCGAACGCCACTATGCCGTGCGGCTGGGAGGGCGGCTGGAGGACTGGACGCTCACGCTGACGCCACGCGCGCAAAGCGTGATTGCGCTCATCGCGCAAGTGCGCCTTTCCGGAAAAGGCGCGCGCGTGCTGCGCGTCGAAGTCGACGAGGCCGGGGGAGACAGCTCGCTCCTGCTCATAGAGGGCAGTCCGTGATGCGCGGCGGCCGCATGGCGGTGGCGTTGTGGCTCGCCGCTATGGTCGCGAGCGGGTACTGGCTGGCGCGGCATGTCACGGTAACGACTGACGTGAGCGCTTTTCTGCCGCCGGCGGCGACCAAGCCGCAGGAAGTGCTGATCGGCCAGTTGCGCGAGGGGGTGGCATCGCGCCTGCTCCTGATCGGCATCGATCACGGCGACGTCGCCCTGCTGCCCGAAGCAAGCAAAGCGCTCGCGCAGCGCCTCGAAATGAGCGGTTTGTTCGCAACGGTCGCCAATGGCGACGCGGCGCGGGCGGCTAAGGAGTGGGAATTCCTGTTCTCGCACCGCTACGCGTTGAGTCCGGGTGTGGTGCCGCAGCGCTTTACCGCAGACGGGTTGCGCGAGGCGCTGCAGGACGAACTGGAGCTGCTCGCTTCTCCTTTTGGGATACTGACGCGACGGACCCTGCCTTCCGATCCCACCGGAGAGATGCGTCGCCTCGCGGCGATCCTGCCCGCCCCCGGCTCTTCGCCCGCGCGCACCGGCGTCTGGCTGTCGCCGGATGGAAAGCGCGCGCTGCTGATGGCGGAGACGCGGGCAGCGGGGTTTGACGTCGTAGCCCAGAGCACGGCGGCAGCCGCGGTGCGGCAGGCATTTCAAGAAAGCACGCCGCCCGGAGCGGTATTGCAGCTCGCCGGGCCGGGGCTTGCTGCGAGCGTGGCCCGGGAGACGATCGAAGGCGACGCGCGACGCGCCTCGCTGTTCTCGCTCGCCGGCGTGTGCCTGATACTTCTTGCGGTCTATCGGTCGGCGCGGCCGGTGGCGCTTTCCGTGCTGCCGGCGCTGAGCGGGCTCGCGCTGGGCGCCACCGCGGTGAGTCTGCAGTTCGGCGCCATACACGGCATCACGCTCGCCTTCGGCGCCATTCTCATCGGCGAGGCCGTGGATTATCCGACCTATCTCTACGCTCACGCCGGGCGCGGCGAATCCCTGGACCGCACGCTGGAGCGGATCGGTGCAACACTGCGACTGGCCGTTCTCACGACCGCATGCGGCGCACTCGCCATGCTGCTCTCCAGTTTTCGGGGCCTCGCCCAACTGGGCGTGCTCACCATGGTCGGCGTGCTCACCGCGGGACTCGTAACGCGCTGGGTACTACCCGCCTTGACGCCGGCGCATGCGCTGGAACGCAAGATGGTCAGGCTGCCGTTTGGCGAATGGAGCATTGGTTTCAGGAGCGATAATCTGTGGTGGATCGCACTGCTCGCTGCGACGGGGGTCGCCATACTCGGATTCCGATACGACATCCTGTGGGACGACGACCTCGCGAATCTCAGCCCGGTTCCGGCCGAGATCAAGGCGCTCGACAGCGAATTGCGCGCCCAACTGGGCGCTCCGGACGTGCGTCATCTCCTGATCGTGACGGCGTCTGACCGTGAGCACGCGTTGCAGAGGAGCGAGCAGCTCGCCGGGTGGCTCGATCGCGCGATGGCGAGCGGCTGGATCGGCGGTTACGACTTTGCCGCTCGCTATCTGCCGAGTCGCCGCATGCAGGAATCGCGGCGCGCAGCGTTGCCCGATGCGGCGGCACTCGCCGCCGGGCTGGAGCACGCGATGCGCGGATTGGCGTTTCGTCCTGGCCTGTTCGAGCCGTTTCTGGCTGATGTGGAGAAGGCGCGCTCGGCACCCTGGCTGGACGCTGACGCCCTGCGCGGCACCGCTTTCGCCCTCAGAGTCGAGTCCCTGCTGCGGGCGGCGGGGAGCGAGTGGACCGCACTCGTGCCGCTGTCAGGCGTACGCGATCCGCAGGCGTTGCATGCCGCCGTAGCTGCAAACGCGGATCCGAAGGTCGTTCTCCTGGATCTCAAGCGCGAAGCCGATGCGCTGGTTGCCGGCTATCGCGCGGAAGCATTGGGATTGTTTGCCCTCGGCATGGCGTGCGTTGTGCTCCTCATCTACGTCGGCGTGAGGAGCGTGACGACGACCGCGCGCGTCCTCGTTCCGGTAATTGCGGCGGCGGTGCTCGATGTGGCCACCTTGCTGCTCCTGGGGCAGCGCCTGACCGTTTTTCACATGGTCGCGCTCCTGCTCGTGATCGGCGTCGGGCTCAACTATGCGCTCTTCTTCAACCGGCGCCAGGGTAACGCCGAAGAGCGCGCGCTGACGTTGTTGTCGCTGTCTGTCGCGGGGCTTGCCACGTTGTGCGCCTCGACCGTGCTGGCCACCAGTGGCACGCCGGTACTGCACGCCATCGGCGCCACCATCGCCATAGGCACCGTCTATGCCTTCGCGCTCTCGGCGTTTCTGTCGCGCCACGGCGCCCGTGAAGAGCGGCGTGTATCATAGTGCGGTCTCCGTTTCCGTTTTCCGTATTGAAACCGCTGTTCGTCACCCGCGTTGCGCTGGCGAGCGCCCTGGGCCATGGCGCCGAGACCGCATTCGATGCGCTTGCCGGTGCCCGCGGCGGATTGCGGCGCAACGACTTCCTCGACTGCGGCCTGGAGACCTTTATCGGCCGCGTGGAAGGCGTGGAATCCGAATCGGTTCCCGCAGACCTCGCCGCGTTTGATTGCCGCAGCAGCCGGCTTGCGCAGCTCGGATTGCGCCAGGACCGATTCGGCGAGGCGGTCGCGCGGGCACGCGAGGTGTACGGTGCGAGCCGTATCGGGGTTTTCATCGGCACCAGCAGCTCGGGAATTCTTTCCGCCGAACTCGGGTATCGCGAGCGCGATGCCGTTACCGGTGCGTTGCCCGGGACGCTCAGTTTTCAGGAGACCTACAACCTTTTTTCGGTGACGCGCTTTGTGCGCAGCCGCCTGAGTCTCGCAGGTCCCGCCGTCACGATTTCATCGGCCTGTTCCTCCAGCGCCAAGGCGTTTGCCGCCGCCGCCCGCTCGATCGCCGCCGGTCTGTGCGATGCCGCCGTGGTTGGCGGAGTCGAAACCCTATGCTTTACCACTCTGCACGGCTTTGCGTCGCTCGAATTGCTGGCGCGAGGGCCGTGCCGTCCCTGCGATGCGACACGCGACGGCATTTCGATCGGCGAAGCGGCGGGGTTCGTGTTGCTCGAACCCCGCGACGCGGCAGGGGAGGGGCTCGCTTTGCTCGGTTATGGCGAAAGTTCCGATGCCTACCACATGTCGACGCCGCACCCCGAGGGCCACGGCGCGGCGCTCGCGATGCGCAGCGCGCTCGCGTGCGCTCAGCTGTCCGCGCGTGACCTCGATTACATCAACCTGCACGGCACCGGAACGCGCAACAACGACGCGGCGGAAGATGCGGCGGTCGATTCGGTTTTCGCCCACGATGTTCCATGCAGCGCAACCAAGGGATGGACCGGGCACACCCTCGGGGCGGCCGGCGCGGTGGAAGCCGTCATCACCTTGCTCTGCGTGCGCCACGGCTACGTTCCCGGCACGTTGAATACGGCTCACCTCGACCCGCGCCTCAAGTGCCGCGTCGTGCTCGAGGGCGAACGCCGCAGGATTGCTCGCGCCATGTCCAATTCCTTCGGTTTCGGCGGCAGCAACTGCAGCTTGATATTCGGGAGCATGCAGTGAACGGCGTGTGGATTAGCGGCGTCGGCGTGCTGGCGCGCGGGCTGCCGGATTGGCCCACCACGTGCGCCGTGCTGTCCCGGCGAGCGCCGTATGCTGACGCGCCGTTACCCGATCCTTTGCCGGCGCTGCTGCCCGCGAACGAGCGGCGCCGCGCTTCCGCCTCCGTGCGCTGGGCCCTCGCGGCGGGGCATGAGGCACTGGCCGCGAGCGGCCGGTCCGGCGAGGAGGTTGCGACGGTGTTCGCCTCATGCGGCGGTGACGGCACGATCACGCACCAGATCTGTGAAGCGCTGGCGACACCGGCCCGCGAGATTTCGCCGACGAAATTTCACAATTCCGTGCACAACGCGCCGGCCGGTTACTGGTCGATCGCGACCCGTTCGCGGGCCCCTTCGACGAGCGTATGCGGCTACCTGGCGACGTTCGCCGCCGGACTGCTGGAGGCGGTCTCCCAGGCGATCCAGGAACGGCGCTCCGTGCTTCTCGTCGCCTACGACCTGCCATATCCACAGCCGATGCGCGCGCTGTGGCCCGTCTCGCAACCGGTCGCTGTGGCGATCCTGCTGGAACCGGCATCGAACGGGGGCGCGTATCTCGATGTGGAGCTGCTTTCCCGACCGGCGCGTCTGGCATGGCCCGATACCCTGCCACGAGACATGGCGGACAATCCCGCGGCTCATGCGTTACCGGTACTCGCCGCCCTCGCGGTGCCGGATCCGCGGCCTGTCGAAGTGCCTTACCTCGAAGACAGCCATCTCGCGGTGAGGATCAGCTCATGAGCACCGGGGATGTTGCCGCGCTCGTTCCGCATGCAGGAACGATGTGCCTGCTGAGCGAAGTGGTTCGTCACGACGGCGAGACCATACTGTGTCGCGCAACCAGCCATCGCCTGTCCGACAATCCGCTGCGCTGCGACGATCGGTTGCCTGCCATTGCCGGCATCGAATATGCCGCGCAGGCGGTTGCAGCGCATTGCACGCTGGTGAGCGGCAATTGCGGTGAAGCGCCGCGTCGCGGCCTGCTGGCCGGCGCACGCGCGGTGACGCTGCACGCTGCACGGCTCGACGACGTGGAGGGGCCGCTCGACGTATGCGCGCGGCGACTGGTCGCCGACGGGCCGCGCTTCCTGTATGCCTTTACGGTCGAGGCGGGAAAGCGGCGACTGGTGCAGGGACGCATCGCGGTAGTCGTGAAGGCGGAGGGACTGTGAGGACGGCACTGGTCAGCGGCGGGAGCGGCGAGATCGGTTCGGCAATCTGTCAGGCGCTGGCCCGTTCGGGCTGGGAAGTGGTGATCCATGCCCACGCCCATGGGGAACGCGCCGCAGCGCTGGTTCAGAAGATTCTCGCTGCCGGCGGCAAGGCGAAGTGCGCGTGCTTCGACTTGACCGACCGCGGTGCGACCGCAGCGGCCCTCGAGGCGCTTCTGGCTGACGGGCCGATACAAGGTGTGGTGCACAACGCCGGCATCCACGACGATGCTCCGCTCGCCGGTATGAGCGCACGGCAATGGGAGAGCGTCATCGATGTCTCGCTGCACGGGTTCTTCAATCTGACGCGCCCGCTGCTGCTGCCCATGATCCGCACCCGCTGGGGTCGCATCGTCAGCGTGTCGTCGGTTGCCGGGATCATGGGGAACCGGGGGCAGGCGAACTACGCCGCGGCGAAGGCAGGCCTGCACGGCGCCACCCGCTCGCTCGCGCTGGAAGTTGCATCGCGCGGGATCACCGCCAATGTCGTAGCGCCGGGAATCATTGCAACGCGCATGAGCGCTGCGGCATTCAGCGCCGAGCGCATCGAGCAGCTCGTGCCGATGCAGCGCGCCGGAACGCCGGAAGAGGTCGGCGACCTGATCGCTTTCCTCATGTCGGAACAGGCGGGCTATATCACCGGGCAGGTGATCGCCATCAACGGTGGCATGGCGTGACGACGGCGGCGGCCGCGGCGGTTGCGGTCATTCCGGCATGCAACGAAGCGTCCACCGTCCGGGACGTGGTCCAGCGCACGCTCGCGCAGCTTCCTGACGTCATCGTGGTGGACGATGGCTCGACCGACGGCACGGCGCGCGCGCTCGAGGGGCTGCCGATCATCGTGCTTCGCAACGAAACCAACGGCGGCAAGGCGGCAAGCCTGCGCCGCGGTGCGCTGGAAGCCATCGCACGCGGCGCGCGCGCCATCGTCACGCTGGATGCCGACGGTCAGCACTGCCCCGAGGACATTCCGCTGCTGCTGGAGGCTTTTCGTTCGGCACCCGGCTGCATCATCATCGGCTCGCGCCTGCACCACCGGGACAGCATCCCGGCGCCGCGCTACTGGGCGAACCGGATTGCCAATTTCTGGATCAGCCGGGCGGCCGGCTGCACGATCCTGGACAGCCAGTCGGGATTCCGCGTCTATCCGGCGTCGCTGTTCGAGCGGGCGCAGGTGCGTCACGATCGGGCCGCCTCGTTCGTCTTCGAAAGCGAGATACTCATCGAAGCGGCGCAGCTCGGCGCGGTGCCGATCTGCGTTCCGGTGAGGGTCGTCTACCACGCGCGCATGCGCCCGAGCCACTTTCGACCGGTGGTCGACATCGCGCGCATCGTGCGGATGGTCGCCCGGCGCCTGCTCACCGGAAAGAGGCGGTAATACATCGATATCATCGATCAATGTATCGATGGCGAGCACTGCGCGTACTATTCCATGAGCGCGCGTCGCGCCGCATCCGGAATGCCGCTGCCGTGACCACGCCGCCGCATACGTGCCGTTATTGAGATAGGTTCGGGCTGTTAAACTGCCCGTCGGGGAGGGGCATGACTTATCTCGTCGTCTGCGCAGTAGCATTCCTTGCTTCGGGCCTGACGTTCTTTTCCGGCTTCGGGCTGGGCACCTTGCTGCTGCCGGCTTTTGCCGTGTTTTTTCCCGTCGAGCGGGCGGTCGCGCTGACCGCCATCGTTCATTTTTTGAACGGCCTCTTCAAGCTCGGGCTGGTGTGGCGGCATATCGATTGGGGTATCGTCCTGCGCTTCGGCTTGCTTGCGATTGCGGGCGCATTCGCAGGCGCATGGCTGCTGCTGAGCCTGTCGGATGCGCAGCCGTTGTGGCGCTATACCGTGTTCGGGCTGGTGCGGGAGGTCGCGCCCGCCAAACTGGTGATCGGCGTGCTGCTCCTGGTGTTCGCCGCCGCTGAAATTTCACCTGCCTTCCGGCGGATCTCGTTTTCGCGGCAATACCTGCCGCTCGGGGGATTGTTGAGCGGTTTCTTCGGTGGTCTTGCCGGCATGCAGGGCGCGCTGCGCTCGGCGTTTCTGGTGAAGGCGGGGCTGACCAAGGAAGCCTACGTGGCGACCGGCGCGGCGATCGCGTTCCTGATCGATGTGTCGCGACTCAGCCTCTACCTGCAACTGCTGCTGCGCCACCGAAACGAACTCGACTATGGGTTGCTGTCGGCCGCAGTCATCTGTGCCTTGTTCGGCGCGACCCTGGGCAATCAGTACCTGTCGAAGGCGACGATGGGCGGGATCCAACGTCTTGTTGCCATACTGCTGTTTCTGGTGGCCATGGGCATGATTACGGGCCTTCTTTGAGCGGACCGGCCGGCCTGTCGAACCCGCAGCGCCGTGCACCGATCGTCCTGTAACGCCATTCCTGCTGCCGCCGCCCGCTGGAAAGCACTGTCAAGACGCCACCCGGACCGTGACGGGCTGCGACCCCTGCTCATCGCGAGCAACACGCCGGCGACACGATACGGCCAACGGATGCGGGGTTGGCCGAGCGGTCCAGGCGCCAGCCTCCAAGCTGGACACGCGAGTTCGAATCTCGCACCCCGCTCCAATAACGCGAGGAGTGCCTGCGCTGACTTGCGCCGCACGCTGCCCTTGGGCATAGCGCAGCGCTTCAGCCGGACGCCGGAGGGCGGTCAGATGTGCGACCCGCAAGAGCGCGAATCGGCGCTTACGGCCCGATGTACCAGGTATGCGGCCGAATACCTGTTTCAGTTTCGCGTACACCCGCTGTACCCCGAAGTGTTGTCGCGCCTCGAACATCTTCCGGGGACGATCTACGCGCTCGACATAGAGCACGTCTTTCTGGAAGCGACCAGACAGAAAGCCGCCCGCCGCTGAGGGACTGCCCGTCAGGTTGATGCGATCCGGACGAGTGTGCCGCCGGCGCGGAACAGCGACCGGCTAGATTGCGCGCACCACGCTGAAGGCGGAGAGCGGGAGGACCTGCAGCGTGAGATCGTCGAAATAGCCGATGATGATATCCACGCTTCCGTGCGGAAACCGCAGGCTGTAGAGACCGTAGCAGCCCTCGCTCATCTTTCCGCTCGGCTCGCGCCACGTCACGCGCTTCGGCGCGTTGGCGACCGCTTTGAGCGCGCACGGCTCGTCGGTCAGCGTGACGCGGCCGCTTTCGAAATCCGCGAAGAAGATCGGCCGCGCCCGCGCTTCTGCCATGAACAGCAGCAGCACCAGCAGCAGCACGCCGAGAAAGAAGACTATCCGCAACGCATACTTCACCGGATCGCTGCCTATGCGCCGCAGTAAATCGTGGAAGAAGGGCATCGCGTGCCGGGTAATGGCCGATCGGCCGGACCTCAACTGTGGGCCACTCGAAGGAACGGCAGTCGTTGCGGACCAACGGGCGCCATAGACCGCGCGGACCATGCCCGAACGCGCTGCTAGGGATGCGCGGTGTCGGCGTGCACTCTTAATACGGCGTCGATGTCCTCGGCGCGCGCAGGCTTGGTAAGGTGTGCATCGAAGCCCGCCTCCAGCGCTTTGCGCCGGTCCTCGGCCTGTCCCCAGCCGGTGAGGGCGACCAGCAGCATGTCGGCGCCGTTCTTCTGCATCGAGCGCACGGTTCTTGCCACCTGATAGCCGTTCATGACCGGCATGCCGATATCGATGAAAACGACGTCCGGCGAGTAGGAATCGAGGACGGAGAGCGCCGAGTGTCCGTCGAACGAGGTGCGCACCTCATGTCCGCCGATTCGCAGCATGGCGGCGAGCGATTCGGCGGCGTCCTCGTTGTCGTCCACCACCAGAACCTTTCTCGTCCTTGGCGAAGCAAAGATCTGCGGCACGTCTGCCGGACAGTGCGCGACTTTCGGCGTTGCCTCGGGAAGCTCAATCACGAAACGGCTCCCTTTGCCGGACCCTTCGCTGTGGGCGGTCACTTTCCCGCCGTGCATTTCCGTCAGCGACTTCACCAGGAAGAGGCCGATTCCCAGCCCCCCGCGCGACAGGTGCGACGCCGAGGCCGACTGCGCAAAGATGTCGAACAGTCTGGCGATGTGTTCCGGCGCCATGCCGATGCCGTTGTCCTCGACGGCGATCCGCACCTCCCCGTTGTCGCGCCCGGCTTCGAGCCTGATTTTCCCGCCGGGATTGGTGTATTTCGCGGCGTTGTTGAGGAGGTTGGACAGCACCTGCGCGATGCGGATCGGGTCCGCATCCAGTTCGACGGGCTCCGCCGGCAGGGACATCTCGATGGAATGGCCGGCGTGCTCGATCAGCGGCCGGCTTGCCTCGATCGCGGACTCGACAATGGACGAGAGCACCACGCGCTGCTTGCGCAGTTCGAGTTTGTCATTGGTGATGCGTCCCACGTCCAGCAGGTCGTCCAGCAGGCGCGCCATCTGACGCACCTGGCGGTCGATCACGTCGCGCGCCTTTTCCCGATCCGTTTCGGCTGCGGCGGGCAGCCTGAGTACCTGCACGGCGCTCATGATGGGCGCGAGCGGATTGCGCAACTCGTGCGCGAGCGTCGCGAGAAACCGGTCTTTCCTGCGATCCGCCTCGCGCAGCGCTTCCTCGGCTTCGCCACGCTCGCGCATCTCGTGCTGTATCTCATCCGCGCGCCGGTGAATTTCAGCGAGCATCTGATTGAAGGCATCCGCGAGAACGCCGGTTTCGTAGCCCGGCTGCGGAGCCGCGCGTACGGTGTAATCGTGCCGCTCCACGACTTGGCGCGCCGCATCGGTTACCGCGACGATCGGTCTGGTCACCCAGCGCTGCAGCGCATTGGAAAGCATCACCGCC
>JBQTJV010000115.1:0-20671 GCA_052386775.1 Betaproteobacteria bacterium | reverse complement strand
GAGAGCACGGAACGAGTGCGCGCGGTCACATCGTCATTCGACACGAACCGGTCGCGGTGCTTCATCAGCAGCCAGCTCTTCGCATCCCTGGTGCGAATCAGCGCAAACGACCCCTTTAGTTTCTCGCCGCGGAGCAGGAAGCTGAGTTTCCCCTTCGCGAGACCGTCGCGGACACGGCGCTGTGCCTCCTGCCGATCCTCGAACGAATACGCCTGTTCCTCGTCGGGCGAATAGACGCCGCAGTCCCAGACGATCACTTCGCCGGCGCCATACTGTTTCGGCGGAATCACGCCCTCGAACGAGCCATACTCGTAAGGATGATCTTCGGTCTGGACGGCGAGCCGCTTCTCCCCCGGCTCGAGCGAGGGTCCCTTGGGAACGGCCCACGACTTCAGCACGCCATCGCATTCGAGCCGGAAGTCATAATGAAGGCGCCGCGCCGAGTGCTTCTGGATGACGAACAGCAGCGGCCCGCTGCGCTCGGAGAGCAGTGCCGGCGCAGGCTCGGGCGTCGCGTTGAACGCGCGCTTTGCAGAGTACTCTTCAAGCGATGAAACATGCGAAACTGCCCGTCCGCCCGAGCGTCCCGGTTTTGAGACGGGGGCCACACGCGATGCTTTGTTTCCCGGTCGGGCAAGCCGTGGCATCTGAAAATTCTACCCAGGAGCGACGATGGAGCTGTTAACCGGCACGAGCGGCTACTCCTACAAGGAATGGCTGGGGCGTTTCTATCCGCAGAAACTGCCCGCCAACGCGATGCTGCGCTACTATGCGGAGCGCTTCAACACGGTGGAGATCAATAACACGTTCTACCGCATGCCCGGCGAGCCGATGCTTGCGCGCTGGTCGCAGGACGTGCCTCCGAGTTTCACCTTCACGCTGAAAGCCCCGCGCCGCATCACGCACGACAAGCGCCTGCAGGAAGCCGGGCCGGAAGTCAGCGAATTCCTGCGGCGGGCGTCGGCTTTGGGCGACAGGCTGGGCGTGGTCTTCTTCCAGTTGCCGCCTTTTCTCCGGAAGGACGTGGCGCGCCTGCGCGATTTCCTGAGCGCACTCCCGTCTGACCGGATGGCGGCTTTCGAGTTTCGCAACGCCACCTGGCATGACGACGAGGTCTACGAGACCTTGCGCCTTCGCAGTGCCGCGCTGTGCGTCACCGACACCGATGAAAACGAGAGCCCGCTCGCGGCGACGTCGAAATACGGCTATTTCCGCCTGCGGCGCACCGCATACGACGACGAGGATCTGCGCAAGTGGATCAAGCGCATCGCCGCACAGCCTTACGCACGCGCCCTCGTCTATTTCAAGCATGAAGACGAAGCGCGGGGGCCGCAGTTCGCTCAGCGTTTTTGGGAGCTGTGGCGCGCTGAAACCGGATAGACCTGATTCGACGCCTGCGCCACGGCCGCCGACTGCGCCTTCAGCCAGTCCACGAAGGTCTGTACCGGCGTGCGGGTGCGCGCCGAATCCGCGGTGATGAGCCAGTAGGCGCGGTCTTCGGAATCGGTGCTGTAGCGCGCATCGCGAAACGGCGTCGCGAGCGAACCCTCTTCCAGCATGCCCGAGATGAGCGGCACGCGACCCAGCGCGACGCCCTGGCCGCTGATCGCCGCCCGGATCGCCTGATCGTAATGGCTGAAGTAGAGCGTGCCCCGGGGATTGAAGCGCTTCAGTTTCATGACTTCGAACCAGACGTCCCAGGACAGCCACGGCGTGCTCTGTTCCGGATCTTCGTAGTGCAGCAGCACGAAGTGCTGGAGATCTTCGAGGCGTTCGACCCGCCGTTTCGCGAGAAGCTTCGGACTGCAGACCGGCATCACGCGCTCGCCGAAAAGCTTCATCGCACCGGCGCCCGCCACCCGCGCAGTGGAGTAGCGTATGGACAGGTCGAGGCCGTCGCGCTCCAGGTCGCGAACGGTGTTGTCGGCCGCGACGTGAACCGTGATCTCGGAGTGCCGCTCCTGGAAGTCTGCAAGCCGAGGCACGAGCCACAGCGAAGCAAACGTCACCGTGGTCGTGACTCTGACCGTGTGATCCTGCGTAGCGGTGCTCAATCGCGCCGTGGCCTCGCGCAAGCCGTTGAGCGCCTGCGCCACGTCCCGGAAATAGCGCTGCCCCGCGTCGGTCAGCAGCAGGGCGCGGGTGCGGCGCAGGAACAGCGGCACGCCGAGCTGGCCTTCCAACTGCTGGATCTGCCGGCTCACCGCAGACTGGCTGAGGAACAGTTCGGCCCCCGCCTTGGTGAACGAAAGATGCCGGGCCGCCGCTTCGAACGCCTTCAACAGGTCGAGTGCCGGAAGATCGCGCTTCACACGCATGCTATATATGCATTCATAGGATGCAAAATAACCGTTTGTCCGGATCCTGCGCCGACGCCATATTACGACTGACGCGGGTCGATGCCGGCCCTCGATACATGGATGCAGGAGGTGCATTGATTATGAACAAGCCCGTTACCGATTACAAGGCGCGCCCGAAAACGGTGGAAATCGCGCCGCGGCAGGCGATCACGGTTTTGGGCCACCGCGGAACGGAAATTCGGGTCCAGCACGGTCAGGTGTGGATTACGCAGGAGGGCGACGGCGAGGACTACATCGTCGCCGGCGGCACGCGCTTCTGCTCCGGATCGGAAGGCCGCATCGTGGTAAGCGCGCTCTCCGAAGCGAGCAGGATCTCCGTGTCCTGGACCGATCCGGCGGTCGTCGGCGGCTACGCCCGCAGCGGGGTGTGGCTGGATTATGGCCGTATCGCCGAACTCGAGGTCGCGGCGCGCCGCGCCCGGACCATCGAAGTGGCGCGTTTGTTTCGAATCGGCTTTGCGTTGCTCAAGCGGGGCTGGCATAACCTGACGCGCCGGCGCAAGCCGGCGACCCGCCTTGCCGCGAGATAGTCGAACGCCCGGGCCGTCGAGTCGAGCGTATGCGCATCCACGGCAAATGTCATTGCGGCAACATCCGGTACGCGCTGGACTGGCCGGAATCGACGGGACATATTCCGGTCAGAGCGTGCAGTTGCAGCTTCTGCGTAAAGCACGGCGGACGGTGGACTTCCCATCGTGACGCAACGCTGGTAGTCCAAGTGCGGGATGGCCCCCTGATCCGCAAGTACCGCTTTGGCACGAAGACCGCGGACTTCTACGTCTGCACCGCGTGCGGCACTGTGCCTTTCGTCACCAGCGCCATCGACCACGGGCTCTATGCGGTGGTTAACGTGAACACGTTCGAAGGTGTCGACAGCGCCCGGCTGACCGAGAACACCACGAACTTCGACGGCGAAGGCCCGGGCGAGCGCCTCGACCGGCGCAAGCGCAACTGGATTCCCCGCGTCCGGATTTCCGGCGACGACTATTGCGCCTGCTGATCCGTGCCGATGACGCGGCCAGGGTCTGCCATCCCCGGGGTTTGCGCTACTTTTTCTGCGTCTCGAGCTTCGCTTCCCGGATCAGCTTGCCCCAGCGCTCGGTTTCGGAGGCCATGAACGCGCCGAACTGCTCCGGCGTGCTGGAAATGGCCTCCACGCCGAGATTCGCGAGCGCGGACTTCACGCCGGGTTGCGCCAGTGCTTTCTGCAGGTCCGCGTTGACCTTCTCGATGATCGGGCGCGGCACGCCCGCCGGGAACAGGATGCCCCACCAGTTGACGGCGGCGAAGCCCTTGATGCCCTCCTCCGCGAGCGTGGGCAGTTCCGGCGTGTGCGGCCAGCGCTCGGCGCTGGTCACCGCAAGCGCGCGGACCTTGCCGGTCTTCATGGCCTGCACGGCCGGCAGCGCATCCGAGAACATGGTGGTGATCTGCCCGCCCATGATCTCTGTGATCGCCTGCGCGTTGCCCTTGTAGTTGACCGTCACCATGTTCACGCTCGCGAGCTTCTTGAACATCTCGCCGGAGAAATGCGACATGCTGCCCGGCCCGCTGGTGGCGTAGGTCAGTTCCCCCGGGCGCGCCTTCGCGAGCGCTACCAGCTCTTTGACGTTCTTCACCGGCAGCGTCGTCGGCACGACCAGGATGTTGGCCGCCATGGTGATGCGCGACACCGGCGTGAAATCCCGCCTGGTGTCGTATGCCACGTTGGCGAGCAGCGGCTTGGCGACCACCGGCCCGAAATTTCCGAGCACGAAGGTGTAGCCGTCGGCCGGCTGCTTGGAGGCATACTCCATGCCGATCGCGCCGTCGGCGCCGGGGCGGGTTTCGATGATCACCTGCTGCCCCCAGTATTCGGTGAGCTGCTTGCCGATGATGCGCCCCATCACTTCCGAGCTGCCGCCCGGCGGATAGGTCACGATGAATCGTACCGGCTTGGTGGGATACGCCGGCTGCGCCGCGGCTGCACCGCAGATCAAGACGCCGGCGACCGCAGCGGCGCAGGCGAGGGTTTTGCTGTTCTTCATGCCGATCTCCGTGCCTTTCAAAAAGCACGCATTCTAGCGCAACCGGCTTATAGCCCCGCCTGCTCCGCGATATAGTTGCCGAGCGACGCCCATTCCCTCTCGCCGTAGCCGCGCTCGATGGCCGCCTCGTGTTGCTTCACCAGCAGTTCCGCGAGCGGCATCGGCACACCGGTGTTCCGGCCCGCCTCAAGCGCGAGCTCGACATCCTTCATGCCGAGCCTCAACGTGAAAGTCGGCTGCTCCGGCTTGTCGAGGATCAGGCGCCCGTAGTTCTTGTACGCCGGCGCATTCATCGACGTGCTGGTGAGAATGTCCAGAAAGGCTGCGGGATCCACGCCCGACTTCTGGACCAGCGCAAACGCCTCGCCCAGGCTTTCGATGATCGTGCCCAGCAGGAAGTTGCGTGCGATCTTGACGATATTGGCCCGGTGCGGCTCCGTCCCGACATTGAACCAGCGCCGCCCCAGCGTCTCGAACAGCGGCGCGCAGCGCGCGATCGCCGATTCCTCCCCCGCGGCCACGATGTCGAGCTGTCCGTTCACCGCCGAGGGCGGCCGCCCGAACACCGGGGCCGACACATACGACGATCCGGCCTCGCGATGCCGCAATGCGAGTTCCTGGCCGAGCGCGAGACTTACGGAGGCCATGTTGAGATGTATCGCCGATTGCGGCATGCGAGCCGCCATGCCGGTAGCGAGCCATACCGCTTTCACCGCGGCATCGTCGGCCAGCATGGTGATGACCACGTCGGCAGCGAGAACCTGTTCCGCCCGCTCCGACACGGCAGCACCCTGTGCGCCGAGTGTCTCCGCCGCTTCCCGCGTGCGGTTCCACACGTTGAGCTGGTGTCCGCGTTCGAGCAGCCGCGCGGCCATGCCGCGGCCCATCTGGCCCAGGCCGATGAATCCGATTTTCATTGCGTCGTGTCCTTACAGTGCGCGCTTTCGGTGTTGATTTACAATGCGACGGCAGCCTCCACCGGAGTCGCCATTATGCCGGCTCCATTTGAATCGCGACCACCGCAAGGAAAACCACATGGAGTTGGGCATCAAGGGAAGATCGGCGATCGTCACCGGCGCCAGCCGCGGCATCGGCCGGGAGACGGCGCGGCAGTTTCTCGAGGAAGGCGTGCGCGTCACCATTTGCGGGCGCAACGCGGAAACTTTGGAACGCACACGGGAGGAACTGGTCAAGGCGACCGGCGGCGAGATTCATGCGGTCGTCGCCGACATGACGAAGAACGACGACATCGCGCGACTGGTCGAGAGCGCGAGAAAGCAGTTCGGCGGCATCGACATCCTCGTGAACAACGCCGGCCAGATGTACCCGGGCCGCTTCGACGTCATGACCGATAACGGGCTCAAGGAACAGCTCGAGACAAAACTGTTCGGTTTCCTGCGCGCCATCCGGCTGGTCCATCCGCTGATGAAAGCGCAGCGCTGGGGCCGCATCGTGAATCTGATCGGCGGCGCCGGCAAGGAACCGGATCCGTACATGTTCGGCAGCGGCATCACCAACAGCGCGCTGCTCAACATCACCAAGTCCCTGTCCACCGAGTTCGGCGAAGACAACATCCTGGTGAACGCGGTGTGCCCCGGCTGGGTGGATACGAATCTGTGGCGCCGCAATGCGCAGGGACTCGCCGCGGAACTCGGCGCCCGAAGCGAAGACGAGGCGCGCCGGCTGGCAGCGCGCAGGAACTCGCTCAACCGCTTCGGCCGCCCGGAAGAACTCGCGAACGCGATCGTGTTTCTCTGTTCCGAGCGCGCCAGCTACATCACCGGCGTATCGCTCAATCTCGACGGCGGACGGCTGAAGTCCCTGTGGTAGCCGGCACGCCGTTGACATGCCGCGCGGGAAGGTTGTAAATACCGCCGGACAGGGGCGGCACGCCCGATCGATCCGGAATCCGTTTCCTATCACAAAAGCGAGGAGGAAGACGATGAAGTGCTTACGCGTTGCTTTGCTGCTTTCGGTAATCTGGCCCGCCACTGTACTGCCCGTTCACGCACAGCAATATCCGACGCGACCCATCCGTCTCATCATCCCGTGGCCCCCCGGCGGCGTGACCGACGTGATCGCGCGCGGTCTCGGGGCGACGCTGACCGAATCGCTCGGCCAGCAGGTGATTCCCGACAATCGTCCCGGTGCCGCCGGCACGCTTGGCGTCGGTATCGCCGCAAGCGCCAACGCCGATGGCTACACGCTGCTCATGACCGACGTTCCCAGTCACGCCATCAGCGCCACGCTGCGCCCCAACCTG
The DNA here is from genome assembly GCA_052386775.1 of Betaproteobacteria bacterium. Taxonomy (GTDB): domain Bacteria; phylum Pseudomonadota; class Gammaproteobacteria; order Burkholderiales; family SG8-41; genus DSOT01. The sequence continues at coordinate 14,021 of JBQTJV010000115.1, read as the reverse complement.
CCCTACAACCCGCTGAAGGACATCGAACCGATCGCGCTGCCGTCGCGTTCGCCGCTGGTGCTGGTGGTGAATCCGAAGGTCGGCGTCAAATCGATCCAGCAGCTGATCGCGCACGCGAAGGCGAAGGGCGGCGAGTTTTCGTTCGCATCTTCAGGCCCCGGCTCGATCACGCATCTCACTGCGGAACGGTTCATTCGTGAAACCGGGGTCAAGCCCCTGCACGTGCCGTACAAAGGCGGCGGGCCGGCGACGGCGGCGTTGGTCTCCGGGGAAGCCGGCATGTACTTCGCGTGCATATCGGCTGCGATCCCCCACATCAAGGCCGGCAGACTGACCCTGCTGGGCATCACCTCTCCCAAGCGTTCGACGCTGTTTCCGGACACGCCCGCAGTGGCCGAAGTGCTGCCGAAGTTCGAGATGGGCTGCAACACAGGGTTCTTCGCTCCAGGCGGCACACCGAAGCCGATCATCGATCGGCTGCACGCGGCGGCGATGAAGGCCGTGCAGCACCCGCGGATGAAGGATCTGCTCGCGGCGAACGCAGCCGAGGCCGCTCCCTATACCCAGGCGCAGTTCAAGCAGCACGTCGCCGATGAGGTGCGCAGCTGGGGAGCGGTCGTCAAAGCCGCCGGGCTGAAGGTCGAGTGATACAGCGTTCATGCGCGAGCTGAACGGCAAGGTCGCGCTGGTGACCGGCGCCTCGCGCGGCATCGGTCGCGCCATCGCGCTGCGGCTCGCCGCCGAAGGCGCCGCGATTTATCTCGCGGCCGATGGCACTCCGCCGGAACTCGAGGACGCAGCTTCCGCGTGTCGAAACAACGGCGCGCCGGACGCCGCGAGCGGGATACACGACCTGGCGCGCAGCGGCGCGGCCGAGGCGATGGTGGCCGACGCTCACCAGCGCATGGGACGCATCGACATCCTCGTCAACAACGCGGGCCTGCGCGTGCGCAAGGCCTTCGGCGAATTCACGCACGAAGAATTCGACCGACTGGTGGCGGTGAACCTGCGCGCACCGTTCTTTGCGAGCCAGGCGGTGGTGCCGGTCATGCGCGCCCAGGGCGGCGGGCACGTCGTGCACATTGCGAGCCAGCTCGGCATCGTCGCCTCCCGCTACGGCGCGGTCTACAACCTCACCAAGGCGGGATTGATCCAGTTGACGCGCTCGATGGCGCTCGAGCTGTCGTCGGAAAACATCCGCGTAAACGCGGTCTGCCCGGGGCCGATCTCGACCGAAGGCTTCCTCGCGGGCCGCAATCCCGGCGAACTCGAGCAGCGTGCCCGCGACGTTCCGATCGGGCGCTTCGGAACCGTCGAAGAGGTCGCCGGCGCCGTGGCGTTTCTCGTCTCAAAGGACGCCGGCTATGTCGCCGGCCACGCGCTGGTCATGGACGGCGGCTACATCGTCCACTGACACTTTTGTCTCACCGGCAAAAGCCGGTGCCCAGTGAAATCCGCATCTCTGGATTCCGGCTTGCACCGGAATGACGGGCTAACGGTGCAGGTCGCGGCTGATGAATTCGCCGTTGAGCGGCCACGACAGGTCGCTCGCGAGAAACACCACCACGTTGGAAAAATCGTCCGGCTGATAAACGTAGCCGGCGGCGAGCAGCCGCTTCACGTCTTCTTCGGTCTTCCCCACGCGCCACAGCGGCGTGTCGGTCGCGCCCGGCCCGAAGCAGTTGATGCGCACGCCCGTATCCTTGAGTTCCAGGGAAACGGCGCGCGTGAAGCCGATGATCGCAGCTTTGGAGGCGGAGTATGCCGATCCCTTGGGCTGACCGCGTATGCCGGTGCCCGAGGCGGTACTGACCACCACGCCGCGCCGGCGCGGCAGCATGCGCCGGATCGCCGCGCGCGAGCCGAGAAACACGCTCCGCAGATTGATGGCGATGACCGAATCCCACGTCTCTTCCGACATGTCCACCAGCGCAACCCGCGGGAAAATGCCCGCGATGTTGAGCAGCACGTCGAGCGGCCCGAATTCGGATTCGGTGCGATCGAGCAGCGCCTCGAAAGCGGCGGCCGACGTCACGTCGGCCTGCACGGCGATCGCCTGTCCCCCGGCCTGTTGGATGGCGTCCGCTGTCGCTTGCGCCGCCTTCAGATCGATGTCACATACCGCGACCGAGGCCCCGGCCTTCGCCATGGCGAGGCCGTAACAGCGCCCGAGCCCGCCGCCTCCGCCGGTCATGGCGACGCTTTTGCCTTCCAGCAGTTTCATTTACCGTCCTTCGTCTGCGATGTGAAAGGACCGCAAGGATAAGGGAGAAGGCCCTGCGTTCACAACACGGTCCGCGGGCCATTTCCGGGCATTTTCGATCGCGAAGGCTGGCGCCTTCAGCGCGGCGCCGCAGATGCTGCCCAGGCGACGATGTCGGTCAATATCAGCGCGGTGGCCTGACTGAATGCCGCCACCGCGCCCGCGGCATCGTGAGTGGATGCGCTTGCCGAGCGCTCGAAGGATTGTCGCGCCATCAAACTGCGTCGCGTGGTATCGATGAGTTCCACCGTCACCGCGACTCGAACCTGCCCCGGCGGCATGGCCGCGTCGTGATAGAACGCGGCGAGATGGGAATTCAACACCAGGTTTCCCTGCACGCCGCTCGCCGCATAGGCGACGGTCCTGAACGATCCCGCACGTTCCAGCCTCGCCACCAGCATCTCGGTGAGGCGCCGGCTGGGCCGTTCCGTCCAGGTGCTGAGCTGATAGTACGCGCGCTCGCCCGGCGCCCGGCTGTAGACGATTTCCGGCGTGTCGTAGAAGGCAGCGGCCGTCATCGGCGCCACGAGCAGCGTGGCATCCCGGGCATTCGGCGACCGCTCAGGCATGTCGCCTGGAGGCGCTTCGAGCACGTAGTAGCGTTGGGGCTCCTGTTGTCCCAGCGATATGCAGGCGGCAAGCAGCACGCCGAACGCACCCGCGAGCGCAAGACGGGTCCTCATCGCGCCGCCTCTCCCGGCCCCAGCGTCCCTTTACCCGGCCCGAACAGCGCCCTGCCGGGATTGCTGAACTGACGCGCCGCCGTTCCCAGCGAGTCGGCTGTCGCGCGCAGTTCCTGCGCGGTCAGCCGCAGCTCGACGTTGCTGTCGGCGAGCAGGGCGTCCATGCGGTTGGCGAGGCGGGCGACGTTGGCGCCCATGTCGCGTATCGCCGCGGATACATCGCGCACGGCCACGGTGGAGGCCTCGCCCAGCGCGTCGTAACGCGTGGCGAGCCTGTTCGCATCGGCCGCGATGGCGGTGCTCGTCCTGCGCACTTCGTCGGCCGCTCCGCCTACGGCAGTCACGGCGCGGTCGAGGCCCGCCACCGTCCGATCGACGTTTGCAGAGATCTGCCTCAAGTTGACGAGTATTTCACTCAACGCCGCCTGGTTTTCATCCGAGAGCAGCCGGTTGATGCGTTGCATGGTCTCGTCCGCCCGCTGCGCCATGTGCGCCGCCGACTCGGAAAGCTTGTATTCCGACTCGCCTTCCGCAATGACGGGATACGGTTCATTGGGGGGCGTCTCGGTGAGTCTCGGGCTGTCCTCGTTGGTATTGGTGAGCAGGATGCTGGCGATGCCGGTCAGCAGGTGGCGCTCGATCGTCGCCCGCGTGCTTTGAAGTACCGGGGCCGAACCGTCCACCCGGATGAGCACTTCGACGGAGCCGCGGCGCCGCGGCGAAATGCGGAATCCGGTGACGGAGCCGACCCGGATGCCCTGCATCTTCACATCGCTGCGAATCTGCAACCCTTCCAGAGACTGGCGCGCAAAATAGATCTTGTACGGCACGTCGTCGCGCTGGCCTTCGGTGCTTTTGAGCCACACGAGGGCGCCCGCGAGCAGCGCGAGCAGCACCAGCACTGCAGTCCCCACCACGGTGTACTTGGCTTCCGGTTCCATCAGATCCTCTCCTGAGCAGCGGGCGCGCGCGCGGAGAAATAATCGCGTATCCACGGCTCGTCCATTGTCATGACCCGGTCCACGCGGTCGTCGGCAATCACCCGGCCGGCCGAGAGCACGATCACGCGATCGACGATCGAGAGCAGCGTATCGAGATCGTGCGTCACGATGAACACCGTGAGCCCGAGGCTGTCGCTCAGCACGCGTACATGCGATCGAATGCCCGCGCACTGATGGGATCGAGCCCGGACGTCGGCTCGTCGAGGAAGACGATTTCGGGCTCGAGCGCCAAGGCGCGCGCCAGGGCGACGCGCTTGCGCATGCCCCCCGAGAGCTCGGCCGGCATTTTCACCCCTGTCTCCGGCGGCAGGCCGACGAGCGAGAGCTTGAACCCCACCAGCGCGGGTATCAATTCGACCGGCAGATCCGTGTGCTCGCGAAACGGCACGGCGATGTTTTCCGCGACCGTCAGCGAAGAAAAGAGCGCGCCGTCCTGGAACAGCATGCCGAAGCGACGGCGCAGCGCATTCATCGTTTCCTGATCGCTGTTCCATACATCGGTATCGAGCAGGCGGATGCTCCCCGATGCCGGCCGCAGCAGCCCTATGACTTCTTTCACCAGCACCGACTTGCCGGTGCCGCTGCCGCCGATGAGCGCCACCACCTCACCGCGCTCGACGCGGAAGCTGACCCCGTCGTGGATCACGGCCCGGCCGAAGCGCGTCACGACCGAATCGACTTCCAGTACCGCGTTTGCGTTTCGCGCAGCGGGTTTCGACGTCGCCATGGCGCTCAGATCTGCAATTGCTGGAATACCACCGCGAACACCGCGTCGAGCACGATCACCCACACGATGCTCTGCACCACGGTGGATGTCGTGTTGACGCCGACGCTGCGCGCGTCGCGCGCAACCAGCATGCCCATGCGGCAGGCGATCAAAGCGATAAACGCGGCGAATACGGGCGCCTTCACCAGCCCCACCACCGGGGCGCTCAGAGGCAGGGCACCGTGCAGCCGGTCGAGAAAGGTGGTCGCGAAGATATCGAGCTGCCAGGCGGCGATCACCATGCCGCCCGCGATGCCCGCGAGGTCGCCGACAAAAACGAGCAGCGGCAGCGCGACCGTGATGGCAACGAGGCGCGGAATCACCAGGACCTGGATCGGAGAAAGGCCCAGCGTGCTGATCGCTTCGATCTCCTCCTGCACCTTCATCGTGCCGATCTGCGCCGTGAACGCGGCGCCGGAGCGCCCCGCCACGATGACGGCCACCAGCAGCGGTGACAGCTCCCGGCAAACCGCGAGCCCCACGCCGTCGACCACGAAAATGTTGGCGCCATAGCGCTGCGCCTGCAGTCCGAGCAGGTAGGCAAAGACGACGCCGATGAGGAACGTGATCAGCGCGACGATCGGGATGGCATCGAGGCAGATCGTTTCAAACTGGGAGACCGTTTCCTTGAGCCGGAAAAGGCGCGGACGCCGCAACAGGGCAAGGATTTCCAGTGCCACCGCGCCGACGAAGGCGTTGTGCGCCCTGAGGATCCACCACACGTCGAGCGCCGCCGCGCCGAGGTGTCGAACCAAACCAGGATGCCTCGAGCGCGCGCTCGCCGGCGGGCACTCCATGCGTTCGCGCACCAGCGCGAGCAGACGTTCGTGCTTCGGGTCGAACCGGCGCGCACTCACCGTGGCCTGCGTACACCCGGCCGCCGCGAGGTGCCGGAACAGCACGAAACCGGCGGCGGTGTCGAGCGCCTCGAGCCGGCTGCCATCGAGCACGTATTGACGCTGATGGGCGAGGCCGAGGGCTTGCAGCGCGCTGGTGATAACCACGAGATTGGACAAGCGCCATATCCCGTTCAGATAGAGAACGTCGGCGCCGTCCTCGACTTCGTGTTGAATCCAGTCGCGGGAATCTTTCATCTTTCCCGGCAGAGCCGTATGAACCGGCTCGAACTATAACCCGTATGGCGCGCCGTGCGCCACGTCACGAGGGCGTGTGCGCTGCCGGACTTTCGAACTGCTCCACTGCTCCGCCCGCGTCTATCCAGGCTTCGAGACCGCCTTGCAGCGGGCGTACGCGCCGGTATCCGCTGTCGATCAGGATGCGGGCGACACGCGCCGCGCTCGCTTCATTCGGTCAACTGCAATAGACGATGACCTCGCGCTCAGGATCCACCGCAACCAGTGCGGCGTGGGGGTTCTCCATGTCGACTGCGATCGCGCCCGGGAGCCGCCTCGGTTCCAGGCGCCGCGCGGCGGCCGAGCGCACATCGAGAACGATGGGCCGTGCGGGCTGCTCCATCAACGCGCGCAACTCCGGCACGCTGATGCGCACCGTGCGCAAGAGACGGATCAGGAGATAGCGCTCGAGCAGCTTGGCGGTGATGTAAAGAAACACGAGGCTGCCGATCAGCGCCACGGCGCCCGCACCCATGCTTTCCAGCCATTGAAGCACCAGTGCGACTTCCGTATGGAAAACGAACCCGAGCACCAGCGGCAGTCCCGCCCACAACAGCGCCGCGACCGTGCTGTACACCAGAAACAGCGGCACCCCGAGCCGCATCATGCCCGCAAGCGGCGGCGCGATCGTCGCGAAGCCCGGCACGTACTTCGCCACCATCAGCGACGGCGCCCCCCAGCGGTCGAAGATGTTCTCGGTCTGCTTTACGCACGAATCGGGTTCGATCGAGATGCGGCACAACGTCTTCAGGATGCGGTGGCCGTAGCGACGCCCCGCCGCATACCACAACGAGTCGCCGATGAGCGAGGCCGCCACCGTGACGATGACCAGCGCGGGCCAGCCGATCTGCTCCTGGGCCACGAACGCGCCGGCGATGACCAGCATCGGAATGGCGGGCACCGGCACGCCGGCCTGCGTCAGCAGCACGTTCAGGAATACCACGGCGAGTCCGTGCCGTGATAACAGATCCATGATCTCTTCCATCGTGGGTGTTCCGCAGAAGTATCGGCCTGGGGATGTTAAGCGATTCGGCGCGGAGGCGCGTCTCAGGACACGAGATAGCCCACGCTCGCGATGACCAGTGCCGAACCGAGCAGCGTGCTGCGGTTGATCCGTTCATCCCTGAACGCAACGGCGCTGAGGATCACCGTCACCAGCGGATAGGCCGCAATGACAGGCGCCACCAAGGATACGGGCGCGCCGCGCAAAGCCGAGTACATCAAGAGAACAGCCGCGCCGTTCAATACTCCCGTCACGATAAACCAGCCTGCCGCGCCGGAAATCCAGCGCGTCTGCGCCGTTCGCGTCAGCCGATCGGCTGCGACCACGCCGAGTGACGAGATCAGATAACCGATAAGGCTGGCCGCAAACGGATTCGGCCACAGCATGAGACCGGCCTTGGCTGCGACCTGGGCCAGGCCTCGCACCAGCGCACCGGATACCGGCAAAAGCAACGCCCACTTCTGCGCCCTCACCTCCCGGCCGGTTCGCTTGCTGTACAGCACCCAGACCCCGATCGCGACCCCCACCGAGGCAAGCGCTGCCCTGGGACTGATCGATTCGCCGAGCAGGAGGGCGGCTGCTGGCAAGGCGAAAAGCGGCGCGGTGCTGGAAACGCTGCTGGTGACGACCGGTCCGAGATGCCGGTTGGATTGAAAGGTAAGCAGCGTCACCAACGCGGGAAAGAGCAGCCCCACCCCGGCAAAGATCAACGCCGCCTCCAGCGTAGCGGCCGACAGATCGATGGTAAACGGCGCGGCGGCGATGAAAAGAACGGTAGCCACCGGTATGCTGACCGCCGCGCCGGCACGCGCATCGAGCGAACGCAAGCCAAAGCGCGACGTGACCACCGCCGCACCGAAACAGACGGCACTTGCGCACGCGAGGAGTAATTCTGCACTCACCGCCCGCATCCTCTAGCGGCGGTCGTGTTCGAAGAGCGAATGCAGCGCATCCGGTAACAGCAGGACGGCGAACCTCGCGCGCTCATGCGGTGTGAGGTGATGCGCAGCAGCCATGCATAGCCTCGGCATCGTATCGGCTGCCCCGCTGCATGGCCAGCCGGAGATGGTATATTGGTACATGGCCACGCACGATCACGATCATCACGAAGGGTCGGAACTCTCCGAAATGGACCTGCGCGTCCGCGCGCTGGAAACGATTCTGGCCGAGAAGGGTTACGTCGAGCCCGCGGCGCTCGATCGCATCGTCGAGCTGTACGAGACGAAAATCGGTCCGCACATCGGCGCGCGGGTGGTGGCCAGGGCGTGGACCGATTCCGCGTTCCGGCAGGCGCTTTTCGAAGACGCCACCAAGGCGATCGGCACGCTTGCCGAGGTCGGTCGCGTCGGCGACCATCTGGTGGCGGTCGAGAACACGCCCCGCGTTCACAATCTTGTGGTCTGCACGCTGTGCTCGTGTTACCCGTGGGACGTGCTCGGCCTGCCGCCTGTCTGGTACAAGTCCTTCGCTTACCGCTCGCGCGCCGTCAAGGAACCCCGGGCGGTGCTCGCCGATTTCGGGGTAACGCTCCCGGCACAGACCGAGATCCGCGTCTGGGATTCGACCGCCGAGACCCGTTTTCTGGTCGTGCCCATGCGGCCCGCCGGAACCGATGCCTGGGATGAGGCCAGGCTCGCTGCCCTGGTTACGCGCGACTCCATGGTCGGCACCGGGCTGCCGAACAATCCGCAGGAAACGGCGCGATGAACGGCGTTCACGATATGGGCGGCATGGACGGCTTCGGAAAAGTCGAGCCGGAACCGAACGAGCCGGTTTTTCACGCGCGCTGGGAGGGCCGGGTGGTGGCGATGACCCGCGCCATGGTGGCGCTCGGCCACTGGAACATCGACATCGGCCGCTATGGCATCGAAGTGCTTCCGCCGTCCGTCTACCTGTCGAGTTCGTACTACCGCAGATGGTTTTTGCGCACGGCGAACCTGCTGATGCAACGCGGCCTCGTCCGCGCCGACGAACTGGCGGCCGGACACTCGCTGCGCGCCGACGACGGTAAGGACAAAAAGAAGTTTTCCGTGGCGGATATCGAGCGCGTGTCGCGCCGCAGCTCATTCGCGCGAACGGCATCCGCGCCGGCGCGCTTCAAGCTCGGCGAGCGTGTGCGCGCGATCAACATGCATCCAAAGTCGCATACGCGACTGCCGCGCTACGTGCGCGGGCACGCCGGCGTAGTCGAGCGTATTCACGGCGCGCATGTTTTCCCCGACGCCTTCGTCGCCGGTAAAGGTGAAATCCCGCAGTGGCTCTATACCGTGCGCTTCGAGGCACGTGAATTGTGGGGACCGGACGCAGACCCGACGGTCAAGGTCTCCATTGAGGCGTTCGAACCCTATCTCGAACATGCCTGACCGGCCGTCCATCGATCCGGTTACCGCGAGACGCGCGGCTGATGCTCTACCGAACATCCCGCGCGACGCGGACGGGCCGGTATTTCGTGCTCCATGGGAAGCGCATGCGTTCGCGATGGCACTCGCCTTGCACAAGAAAGGCTTGTTCACCTGGAGCGAGTGGGCCGCGAGACTGGGCGAGGAGATCAAAAAAGCGCAGGCTGCCGGCGACCCCGATACCGGAGAAACCTATTACCGCCACTGGCTCGCGACGCTCGAGCGCATGGTCGCCGAAAAGGGTGTCACCACGACGCAGGCGCTCGCACGGCACCATGCGGCCTGGGACCGCGCCGCGCACCGCACGCCGCACGGCGCGCCGATCGAATTGCGCGAAGAAGACTTTCGATAGCAGCCATACCGCTGCCTGTCAAAATGCCACGTTCGATCGTGTCCGATGCGGCTGAAGCCGCCGATCGACACGCGGCAGTCCGGGTCAATCACCCGTCCTGATGTTCCGCTCCTGGATCACGCGCCGCCACTTCGTCTGTTCGTTCTTGAGATAGGTCGCCGTTTCGCCCGGCGTGGTGGGAACGGACTCCATCCCGCTTTTCTCGAAGCGCTGCAGGACGACGGAATCGGCCAGGGTGGCGCGGATCTTCTCATTCAAGGTTCTGACGATGGCCGGCGGCGTGGCCGCGGGCGCCGCGATGAGGTGCCACGCCACCATCTCGAATCCGGGCAATCCTGATTCGGCGACCGTGGGAAGGCCTGGCATGGCCGATGAACGCGTGAGGCTGCTCACGGCCAGCGGGCGCAGGCGGCCCGCCTCGGCCAGACGCGCGGTCTGAGAAATATTGGAGAAGCCGACCTGCACTTCCCCGCTGATCACTGCGGCGAGCGCCGGGCCGCCGCCCTTGTAATGGATCGGCCTGATGGCGGTATGGCCGAGCAGGTTGAACAGCTCGCCGGTGATGTGCGCGTTGGTGCCGATGCCCGAGGAAGCATAAGTGAGCTGACCGGGACGCGACTTTACAAGCGCCAGCAACTCTTTCACTGAATGCACCGGCAGCGACGGATTCACCGAGACGGCGGTCGGGACCTTGGACAGCAGGGAAAGCGGCGCAAAGTCCTGCAAGGGATCGTAGCCGGCATTCTTGTAGAGTATCGGAGCGGTGAGGAATGCCACGGTATGGAGAACCAGCGTGTAGCCGTCGGGCGCGCTGTCCTTGACGATACGCGTGCCGATCTTGCCGGAGGCGCCGCCGCGGTTGTCGATGACGATCTGCTCGCCGAGGAGGCTCGAAAGCTTGTCCTGGATCGCGCGGGCATTGAAATCGGTGCTGCCGCCCGGGGGGAACGGAACGATGAGGCGTATCGGCCTGGTCGGGTAGCGCTCCGCGGCCTGCACGGGCAACGTGCCCGCCGCCGAAAGCGCAGCGATCAACAAAGCGAACCGAATGGCGCTGCGGCACGACGCTTCCATGGCCTCCTCCTGTGTCGTTTGTTATGGGGTTCTGCGCCCTCTGGCGGACAGTATCCGCCTAAGTGCCCCCCAGGCCAAGATCACCGGTCGTCGACCACCGCTATGGCATTGATTTCGATCAGGCAACGCGGATCGGTTGCGAGTCTGACGACCTGCACGGTGGTGGTGGCGGGCTTCGCTTCGCCGAAGTACTCCGCCCATACGCGGTTGAGCGCGTCCTGCTGGTTCATGTCCGTGAGGAAACGGTCTGCGGTGATCACGTCCGCAAAGCTTCCGCCCGCAGCGGCCAGCGCTTTCTTCAGGTTCTCCAGGGCGGCACGCGCCTGGCCTTCCATGTCCCCGGGCATCGCGTCGAATTCCTCGGGCCGGTGCGGATGGTGGTGATAGACCGGCGCCGCTGTGACGCCGGCGCAATAGACGGTGGTGCCGCCGCGTACCCTGATGGCCGGCGCATAGGGCATCCACATGTCCGGTGCGTCGGGCCAGTGCACATGCTCGATCTTCCTCGTCATGGCTGCCTCCGTGGGAAACCGCAGCTCAGTTTATCAAGCATGTGCCCCGTTGAGAGCCGATTGACCGCGTCCCGCCCCGCATCGGTGGTCTGGGAATGCTATTGGCTCGCCACGCGATCGAGCCGCCGATACTGAATCGCTTCCGCAATATGGGATGCGGTGATGCATTCCGCTGGCGCGAGGTCCGCAATGGTGCGCGCAACTTTAAGTATGCGGTGATAGCCGCGCACGGACAGCCCGAGCCTGGCGATCGCCTGCTTGAGGAGTGTGGTGCCTTGCGCTTCGAGTTTGCACTGCGCATCGACCTCGGGTGGGGCCAGGCGCGCATTCGGCTTGTCCTGGCGAGTCATCATTCTCTCTCGGGCGCGACTCACGCGCTCACGTATCGCGCGCGATGGCTCTCCATCGTTCGTGCGCGACAGATCCTCCGGCGGCACCGCGGGCACTTCGATCTGCACGTCGATGCGATCGAGCAGCGGCCCGGAGATTTTTCTGCGGTAGCGCAGCACCTGGTCCGGCGTGCAGCGGCAGCGCCCGCTGTAATGGCCGAGAAAACCGCAGTGACACGGATTCATCGCGCCGATGAGCTGGAATTCCGCGGGAAACTCCGCCTGGCGCGCCGCGCGCGAAACCGTGATGCGGCCCGACTCCAGCGGCTCGCGCAGCACCTCCAGCACGTCGCGGTCGAATTCCGGCAGCTCATCCAGGAACAGCACGCCGTGCATCGCCATCGAGATCTCTCCGGGCCGCGGAAAGCTGCCGCCGCCCACCAGGGCGACGGCCGATGCCGTGTGGTGCGGCGCGCGGTAAGGTCTGCGCCCCCAGCGCGCGACATCGAAGCCGCCGCTGCCGAGCGACTGGATGGCCGCGGAGGCGAGCGCTTCCTCCTGCGTCATCGGCGGCAGTATTCCGGGCAGCCGCGTCGCGAGCATGGTCTTGCCCGTACCCGGCGGACCGACCATCAGCACGCTGTGACCGCCCGCTGCCGCGATTTCGAGTGCGCGCTTGGCGTGCGCCTGGCCTCTGACGTCAGCCATGTCGGGATAGCCGCTATCGACAACCTGCGGCATTCCTTGATGGCGATCGAGGAATTCGCTGCCCGCGAGATGCGCGCACACCTGGAGCAGGGAACGCGCGGGATAAATCGCGGCGTGCTGGACCAGTGCCGCCTCGTGCGCGCAGGCTTCGGGCAGGATAAAGGCGCGCCGCTCGCGCGCGGCCGAGAACGTCATGGCGAGCGCGCCGCGGATCGGGCGCAGTTCCCCGGTCAGGGCCAGTTCGCCGGCAAACTCATACTCGCCCAACCGGTCCTGGGGCAGTTGTCCCGAGGCCGCCAGGATGCCGAGCGCGATCGGCAGATCGAAGCGCCCGCTCTCCTTGGGCAGATCGGCGGGCGCGAGATTGACGGTAATGCGGCGTGCCGGAAACTCGAAGCGCGCATTCTGCAGTGCGGCGCGCACGCGATCCTTCGCTTCCTTCACCTCCGCCTCAGGCAAGCCGACGATCGTGAAGTTCGGCAGGCCGTTCGCGAGGTGTGTCTCGACGGTCACCAGCGGCGCGTCCATGCCCGCAAGGGCGCGACTGTAGAGTACGGCCAGAGACATGGGCGGCGCTGTCACCCGCTATTCGTTCGGAATACCGGATTAACGCGGCACGGGGACAAGCCGCCGACGTGTCACCGCGCCGGCGCGGTCCCGTCACCCACGATTGAACCTACGTACCGCCGCCCCCGCCCTGAATTTGCTTTTCGAGTTCGGCGACCCGGGCTTCGAGTTCGGTCAGTTTCTGACGCGTGCGGGCGAGGACTTCGCGCTGCACATCGAATTCCTCGCGCGTGACGAGATCGAGCCTGCTGAACAGGCTCGTCAGCATCGCCCGCAGGTTCTTTTCGATATCGGCGGCCGGGCTTTGCGCGAGCACGCTGCGCACGCGCTCGTTGATCTCTTCAAAAAGTCTCTGGTTTTGCATGGCTGAATCCTGACGCTTTCATACGGACCGGGCTCATTGTCCCACAGCGGTGTGCCGCCGCTTCGTCCGGCCTCGCGCCGAGCACGGCGCACGATATTGGTGCGCACGCGAAAAGATGCGCCTCAAGACGGTGCGGCGGCGCCAACCACTTGCCGCCGAATGCAGACAAGCCCCTGAATCAGCTCGGTTTGTTTTCTGGCACGCGATGTGCTGTCAGAAAGCCGCACTCTACGCATGCGACGACAATCAGAAAGGGCAATCATGTTCAAAAGAACCGTAATTGCAGGGGCATTGGCGGCAGCGTTTATTCCGGGACTGGCGTTGGCCCAGCAGGCGCCGGCCTCGCCCCATTCGCTGACCGGCAATATCGGGCTGTTCAGCCAGTACATATTCCGCGGGCTGACCCAGACCGACAAGGACCCGGCGCTGCAGGGCGGATTCGATTACAGCCACGCCCCCACGGGCCTCTATATCGGGACCTGGGGTTCCAACATCAGTTGGCTGCGCGACTTCAATGCCTACAGCGGCGGCGGCAGCCTCGAGCTGGATTTCTACGGCGGCATCAAAGGCAACATCGGGAAATCGGACTTCACCTACGATCTCGGCGGGCTCTACTACTGGTATCCCGGTGACGTCGCGCCGGGATTCCTGAAGGCCGACACCTTCGAGCTCTACGGCGCCCTGGGTTGGAAATGGATCACGGTCAAGTATTCGCACAGCATGAAGGACAAGACTTTCGGGGTGGGCGACAGCCGTGGCACCTATTACCTGGATATCACGGCCAACGTCCCGCTCGGCGATACCGGACTGACCGCCATCGCGCACTGGGGCAAGCAGAAGTTCAAGGGCAGCGCAACGCCGGGGATT
>JBQTJV010000114.1:0-7721 GCA_052386775.1 Betaproteobacteria bacterium | reverse complement strand
CGCGAGATTGCCCGGGATCTCGTCGGCGAGCAGCGGCGCGCCCTCGGCGAGCGCGGCTTCCGGATCGGTGACGCATTCCAGCTCGCGATACTCGACCTCCACCAGCTCGGCGGCGTCCTCTGCGGCGCCGGCGCTGTCGGCAACGACCAGCGCGACGGCCTCTCCGACGAAACGGACCCGCTTGTGCGCGAGCACCGGGCGCTCCGGCGAGCGCGCCTTCATGCCGTTCTTGCCGACGAAGCCCATGGTGTGCGGGGCCTTGACGTAGCCGGCACGGACCGCATCCTCGCCGGTGAAAACGGCCTTTACGCCGGGGAAGGAGACGGCTTTCTTCGTGTCTACCGAGACGATCTCCGCATGCGCCCGGTCGCTGCGCACGAACACGGCGTGAAGCTGCCCGGGCCGATTCCAGTCGGCGGCGTACCTGCCGGCGCCCGTGATGAGGCGTGCGTCCTCTACGCGGCGGCCGTCGTGATGGTGATGGGCTTCGTTGCTCATAGCTGGTCCTGTTCCTGGTCGCTTATCTGATTACAATTCATGGTGGCATACACCGGGGCAGCATACACCGGGTGAGCAGACATCGAGCAAGTCGCTGTGGCCCGATGTACGACACGGCTGTGCGATACTGGCTCCGTAAAATCAAAACGGAGTCAGTCATGCCACTCGTACAAGTCTACATGGGCCCCGGCCGCAACGATGCGGTCAAGCGACAACTGATCGAAAAGGTCACCAAGGCGATGCAGGAAACACTGGGACCGCTCAAGCAGCCGGTGTGGGTGGTGATCAACGAGGTGCCGCTGTCACAATGGGGTGTGGATGGCGTGCCGGTGAAGCCCGCGGATTAACGGAACGAGCCGCGGCGGACGTCGAACACCTCCCGAGATCCAGCCGCCGAGCGCCATGCCGGCGAGCGTGCACATTACGGCGAGGCCTACGCGAGTGCCGGTTTCGCGCGCCGGGAAATGCTCGCGAATGATGATTGCGTAGGAAGGCACAATCCCGCCCTGGAAAACAGCGCCGCCTGCGGCCGTGCGATACTGAACGACCGCAAAGGATCGGGAACCTTACTTCAATATACCCACTCCATGGCGACGCAAGCGGCCCGCTCGACGCTTTCTTCGGTAGATGAAACCTGAGCCGCCGGTGATCGTTCGTCGGAACTGATTATTCGACCTTGATGTTCGCGTCGCGGATCACGCGCGCCCACTTGTCGATGTTCGAGCTGATGAGCTTCTGGAACTGCTCCGCGCTGCCGCCCACCGGCGTGAACCCGATCTTCAGCAGCGCGCTGCTGCCTCGGGGTCCTTCAGGACCGCATTGATCTCCGTATTGAGTCTGGTGATGGCGGCGCGCGGCGTGCCGGCGGGCGCAAGCACGCCCTGCCAGGCGCCGAAGTCGAACTCCCTCATGCCGAGCTCGTAGAGAGAAGGCACGTTCGGAATCGCTTTCGAGCGTTCCGTGGTGCTCACGGCAAGCGCGCGCACCGTGCCCTGCTGGATGTGGCCGATGGCCGGCGGCAGCGTGATGAACATCATCTGCACCTGCCCGGCGATGATGTCGCGGATGGCGGCGGTCGCGCCCTGAAACGGCACGTGCACGATGTCGATCTTCCGGCCGCGCTTGAACAGCTCGCCGGCGAGATGTCCCACCGTGCCGACTTGCGGCGAACCGAAATTGACCTTGCCCGGATTCGCCCGCGCGTAGTCGATCAGACCCGCGACGTCCTTGAACGGCAGGCCGTTGTTGACGATCAGCACCTGCGGCGACACGATCGCCTGCACCACCGGCGCGAAGCTCTTCACGGCGTGAAACGGCAGCTTGCTGAAGAGACTTTCGTTGATCGAGAGCTGGTCGCTGGTCACGAGCAGCGTATAGCCGTCCGCCGTCGCTTTTGCCGCCGTGCCGTGGCCGATGTTGCCGCCGCCGCCCGGCTGGTTGACGATGACGATAGGCTGGCCGATGCGCGGGGTGAGATGGCGGCTGATGGTCCGCGCCAGCAGATCGGGGCTGGTGCCGGGCAAGGCGGGCACGACGAAACGCAGCGGGCGGTTCGGATAATCCTGCGCCGCGGCCGGCGCAACGGCCAGCAACACGAGAGCAGCGAACATGCCACGCCCGCCCTGCATCAAAGCTTTGCACATCGATTCCATGCGACCTCCCTGTCAGGCCCTGCGTTATGCGGCGTTGTTGCTGCGCGTCTCTCGATTATGGATGCGTTTCCGCCTGCTGCTTATGCGCCACGGGTAAAAAGCGCAGGTCAGCGATGTCCTCCGCTCGCAGCATCCGATCGATGGCGCCAAGGCGTTGCTGCAGGCCGATCGCCTGTTGCAGGCCCGGCATGTCCACTTCACAGTCGACGTGCAGGCCGCTCATCTCGCGCGCAATCGACTTCGCCATGGTCGCGCGGTCGATGCCGAAGTAATCGGCGCCGAACGCGATCCATTCGTCGGGATGGTCCACGGCATAGCGGTAACTCCTGCGGCAGCCGCGCAACACCACGCGCAGCAGTTCCGGTTCTTTCTCTATGGTCTGCATCCCGGCGACGACCACGCTCCACTGCATCTCCGGGCAGAATTCGGCATCGGTCAGCGCCTGCATCACCCGGTACACGCCGCCCGCCTCGCCGATGGAAACGTTCGGCTCCGAAAGCACCGCCCCCGCCAGTTCGCCCGAGCGGAACAGATCCACCACCGCCGGATAGCGCTCGCCGAGACCGATGATTTTCACGTCCGCGTCCGGGTCGAGCCCGTGGCGCTGCAGAACTTCGCGCATGAACCAGTAGCTGCAACTGCCGATCGACAACGCGGCGACCGTCTTCCCGCGCAGGCCGTCCCAGTCAGCCACGGCGGGTGATGCGACCAAATACTGCACGGCCCGCCGCCGGACGCTGCTCGCGACGATCCTGAATCGCAGCCCACGCGCGATGGCCGTGATTGCGGGCGGCGTTCCCATTTCGCCGATCTTCAGCGCCCCGCTGTCATAGGCGCGCGCGATCTCGGGACCCCCGAATATCACCTTGAGCGCGAGGTCCAGGCCCTCCTCCCGGAAAAACCCGCGCGCGATGCCAAGCCGGAGCTGCAGCGCCTCCTTGTCGGTGGGAATCCCGTATTCGAGTGCGACGCTCATCGCTGCGGGAGATCGGCGGCCTGCCGCACCTCTCCGTCCTTGTACTCACCCCATGCGGCGGCAAGCTGGCGCATCGATGCAGGATCGAGATCGATGCTCGGCAGATCGTCGGCATCCCAGTGTCCGTACTCGTCGATTCCGCGCACCAGCGTCGCGCGCCGCCGCCCGATCGTGGAGCGTACATGCGTGGGGATGTAGAAGAACGCGAAGCCGATGCGCCGGTCCGCGCCGCGATTGGGCGCAGAAGCGTGCGCCGTGCGCTCCTGGTGCAGCGAAAACTCGCCGGGCTGCAATTCCATGCAGACGGCCCGGCCCTCATCCAGTCCTTCGATCGATTGCCCGCGTGCGAGCATATTGTCCGGCGCATAGGTTTCGACGTGATGGAGATCGGGCTCCAGGTGGCTGCGCGGCATGACCTTGAGACAGCCTTTCTCCACCGTGCTTTCGGTGAAGGCCACCCACGCCGTCACTTCCTCGTGCGGATCGAGCCCGAAGTAGGCGGAATCCTGATGCCACGACACATAGCGCGGATCGCGCCCGTCCTTGGCGAAGATCGATGCGCCGAACAGCAGGATGTTCGGCCCGATCAGATCCTCCACGGCGTCGAGGATGCGCGGGTTGCGGGCGAGATCCATCAACCACGGAAACGCGAGGTTGCCTTTGATCTTGAGCGTGCGGTTGGCGTCGTGTCCGACGAGCGCTTCATAGCGCTCGACGCGCGCGCGGCACTCCGCCGCCTCGCTGTCGGATATCGCGCGGAACGGAAAGACGTAGCCCTCCCGGCGGAAGTGAGCGACTTGCGATTCGGTCAGGTGCTTCGGCATCCGGGTATTCGTTCGGTTCAGCGCCCCAGACGACAGTGTATCCAGTGCGCGCAGGCGAGCGTGCGGGCGTCGTCGTCGAGACGGCCGACTACCTGCATCGCGAGGGGCAGGCCGTTCGGGCCGTAGCCGCCGTTCACCGACACGCAGGGCGTGTGCATAAAGCTCCACACCCCGTTCATGATCGGGTCGCCGGTGTAGTCGATGCCCTTCGGCGCCTCGCCGGTCGCGGCGGGTGTCAAGAGCACATCGCAATCTCCCAGCACGTCGGAAAAAACCTGCCGGCATTCGCGCCCCAACCGCTGCGCGCGCTGGTAGTCCTCCCCGGTGATCTTGAGGCCGGCAGTGCTGCGGTCGTACAGCGGCTTTCTCAGCTTGTCGCCGAAGCGAATCACTACATCGGAGAAGCCGCGGCTCATCTCGAAATTCGACACCAGGCTCTGCGCCTCCGCCATGCCGCGAAAACACTCCGGCAGCACGACTTCGGTTACTTTAGCACCCGCTGCAGCAAGGGTTCGTCCGCTAGCCTCAAACGCCTCTTTCATGTGGGCATCGCACTTGTCCCACTGGTACGTGCGGCAGAGGGCAACCTTTGGGACGGGCCCGTCATCGGCACGGTCCACAAAGGCGCGCAGCCCCGGATATTCGACTATCGCGCTTGTCACGAGCGCCGCGTCGGGGACGGTGCGCGCCATCACGCCGAGCGTATCGCAGGAATCGGAGTTCGCCCATACGCCGCGCTTCGGGATCAGATTGTAGGTCGGCTTGTAGGCCACCACGCCGCAATAGCCGGCCGGCCTGATGAGCGAGCCGAATTGCTGGGAACCCGTAGCCG
Source organism: Betaproteobacteria bacterium (assembly GCA_052386775.1). Taxonomy (GTDB): domain Bacteria; phylum Pseudomonadota; class Gammaproteobacteria; order Burkholderiales; family SG8-41; genus DSOT01. The sequence goes on along the minus strand of JBQTJV010000114.1, from coordinate 2,939 downwards.
CCGCCACCATGAAGTCCGCCACGGCAGCCGCAGATCCTGAAGAGGAGCCGCCCGGGCTATGTGAGAGATTGAGCGGATTGCGTGTCTCATTCGGCGGAAACGTCGCCAGTTCCGCGGTAACGGTCTTGCCGAGGATAACCGCGCCTACCTTGCGCGCGTAGGCGATACAGCCGGCGTCGTGACTCGGCCTGTAGCCCTCGAACGCTTTCGACCCGCCCTGCGTCGGCATGTCGAAGGTCTCGAAAACGTCCTTGATGCCCAGCGTCAGGCCATGCAGCGGCCCGAGCACCGCGCCGGCGTCAAGCTGCCTCGCGCGGGCAAGCGCGCCGTCGCGGTTGATGAACGCGAAGGCGCGGACGTCCTTCTCGCGCTCGTCTATGCGCTCGAGGCAGGCTCTGAGGTATTGCTCCGCGGAAATTTCGCGCGTCGCAAGCTTTTTCGCGGCATCGACCGCGGAGAGTTCATTGAGTCGTACCATTGTGCCTCTATGGTTTGTACTTAGCGCCGCTCGATACTCGCTTTTTCTACCACCTTTTTCCACTTCGCGATGTCTGCGACCAGGAGATCGCGGAAGCTTTCCGACGTGCTGGCGCGTGCATCGGCATCCAGTTCCCGCAACCGCTGTTTGACCGCCGGGATTGCGACGATGGCATGCACCTCACGGTTGAGCTGCGTGACAATCGCCTTGGGCGTCTTCGCGGGCACGGCGAGACCGTTCCATGCAGACGCTTCAAACCCGGCCAATCCCGCCTCGGCGAGCGTCGGGACGTCCGGCAGATTCGCCGAGCGCTGATCCGAGGTGACGCCGAGCGCACGCAACGCGCCGCTTCGCACCAGCGGGAGGAGCGGCGGAATGAATTCAATGATCGCCTGGGACTCGTTGCCGCTCACTCCGGAGATAAGGGCCGGAGTGGTCTTGAAGGGCACGACTTGCACGTCGATACCGGCCATCGACTTGAACAGCTCCGCGGACAGGTGATTGGTGCTGCCGACGAAGGTCACGCCGATGTTGAACCGATCCGGCCGCTTTTTCGCGGTCGCGATCAACTCCTTCACGCTGCGTGCGGGGGATGCGGCATTGACCACCAGCGCAAGGCCGGAAAAGCCCACGGTGGAAACCGGCACGAAATCGCGCACCGGGTCGTAAGGAAGTGACTTGTACAGCGCGACGCTCACCGCGTGGCCGGTGTTGAGCCATAGCAGCGTGTATCCGTCCGGTTCGGCTTTTCGCGCGATTTCGGTCGCGATGATGCCGCCTGCCCCGGGCCGGTTGTCCACGATCACCTGGTGGCCCAGTCGCTGACTTATGTTCTGGGCGAGCTGGCGGGCGATGATGTCCGAATTGCCGCCCGGGCCGTAGGGCAGCACGATGCGGATCGGACGGACGGGATACTTCTGCGCCAGTACGCTCGCGCAGAACGATAACAAGAACGCGCATGCAACGGCGTTGAGCAACACGCGCGTGCGTGCCGTGCTGGCGGCCATCGGGCTCATTGATTCCTCCTTCGGTTTTGAGGAACGTTAATACAGCGATTCTTGTGTGCTACGTTTTGTCCACCTTATCATAGGTCTGCGGACGTGGTAAAACGGTGATGCGGCCTATTGCGAGCTTGGGTTGCAGCAGCCCGTCCTCGGTCAACGGCCCTGAATAAATCGTCACGCAGATCGGCGGCGCATTTTGATGCTGAACGACAATCACGCATTCGCGTTGTAGCGTAACGAAAACCACAAGACGAGGAGGAATCATGTTTAAGGGCATCGCCACCATCTGTTCCGCGGCCTTCGTTGTGGCCATACCGCATGCCGAAGCGCAGTCGTATCCTTCAAAGTCGATAAGGCTGATCGCACCGTATCCCCCGGGCGGCGGCATTGACGCCACCGCGCGTGTCATCGCCCAGGCATTGAGCGACCAGATCGGGCAGCAGGTGCTCGTTGAGAACCGCGCCGGCGCGACCGGGCGCATCGGCACCGAAATCGTCGCCAAGGCTGCGCCTGACGGATACACGCTGCTGCTCGGCAGCGGCGCGCCCAATGCGGTTGTCCCGAGCGTGACGCCCAATTTGCCCTACGACGCGATCAAGCACTTCGCGCCGATCAGCCTCATCGCCACTACCGACTACGTGCTCCTCGTCCACCCTTCGCTGCCGGTGCGTTCGGTGAAGCAGTTGATCGCCCTTGCCCGGTCGAAGCCCGGTGAAGTCACCTATGGGTCGAGCGGCATCCTGAGCAACACGCATCTTGCGGGCGAACTCATGAAGCAGCTCGGCAAGATCAACATGGTCCACGTTGCATACAAAGGCACCGGCCCCGCCATGGTGAGCGTGCTCGCCGGTGAGACCGCGGTCACGTTCGGCGGCGGGCCGGGCGCCGTGCCGCACGTCAAGGCCAAGCGGCTGTACGCGCTGGCCACGACCGGCAGCAAGCGCAGGGAACCGGACCTCCCGACCATCGGCGAAACGCTTCCCGGCTATTCCATCAGCCAATGGTATGGCTTGATCGCCCCGGCCAAGACGCCTTCCGCCATCATCGATCGGCTCAACAAGGAAGTCGCCCGGGCGGTCGCGAATCCCAAGATCGCCCAGCAGATCAACAACCTCGATGCCGACCCGGTATCGAACCGGCCGGACCAGTTCCAGGCATTCATCAAGTCGGAAATCGACAAATGGAGCAAGGTCATCCGCGCCGCCAACATCAAGATCGAATAGGGACCGAGATGCTGTTTTTGACAGAAAGCGACGTCAGGCGCGTGCTGGAAGGCGGCAACGCCGCACGCGAATCGGTGGAAGTCATCGAGCAGGTGCTCAAGCAGCAGTCGGAAGGCAGCACCTTTCACCTCAAGCGCTACACGATGACGCATCCGCAGCATCCGGGGCATCTGTGGCACAACATCCGCATTCTGCCCGGCATGGTTCCCGTTCTGGGAGCCGCGGAGGTGCGCG
>JBQTJV010000113.1:0-1910 GCA_052386775.1 Betaproteobacteria bacterium | reverse complement strand
TGGGAGAGCGACCTGACTGCGTCTGGGCGGTTGGCGCGACCGGCCTCGACCGCTTGGCGGACGAGCCGCTGCTCGACCGCAAGGAACTGGGCCGGCAACTTGGGGCCGATCTGTCCGGTCCGTTCTTTCTGCTCATCCAGCACCCGTCGCCGACGTTCGGCCTGGCAGAATCCGGTCGGGAAATGACGACCGTGCTGGAGGCGGTCCTCTCGCTCGGCCATCCGGTGTTCTGCAGCTATCCGAATTTCGACCCGGGCAATGCGGCCATGCGCGCGGCGATCGACGCCGAGGCCGAGCGCCGGAAGAACCTGCATGTCTTTCGCACGCTGTCGCGCCAACTCTTCGTGAATCTGTTCCGCCATTGCTCCGCCATCATTGGCAATTCGTCCAGCATCGTGATCGAGTCTGGGTTCCTGAAGGTGCCAGGTATTCTGGTCGGCCCCCGGCAGGATATGCGGGAGACCGGTGCCAACGTTGTCCGGGTGCCGATCGACTCGGCGCGCATTCGGGCCGCGTGCCGCTCGGCGCTGGAGGACGAATCGTTTCGCCGCAGGGTGCGGGAATGCCAGAGCCTCTACGGCGACGCCCACTCGGCTCCACGCGTGGCAGCGCTGCTGGCGGATACCGCTCTTGATCAGCGGCTGCTGATGAAGACAATCCCGTACTAGGGCGCCGGGCCGGGAAGGTATCCATGACGATCTATAGACCATCGACTTACGCAGAGGAGTACCGGCTGCGGGCCCTCTCGAAGGATATCAACCAGCTCACGGGCCGCACGCGCCCCGAGTTGACGGAGTTCGCGATCGACCGGATCGTCGCCGCAGTCGATCCGAAGCCAGACGACGTCGTCGTCGATATTGGCTGCGGGAACGGCTTGCTGCTGCAGAAGGCAGCGGCGCGCGGGGCTCCCGGCCATCACGGCCGGCTGATAGGGATACTGCCGTCCGAGGAGGAGGCCGGCAGTCTACGGCAGCACTTGGCGCTCGCCGGCCAGCACTTCATCTCCGTTCAGGTCGGCCAACTGGGTGCGAGCGGTGTGCCCGACGGGCTCGCAGACGTCGTGGTCTCGAACAGCACGTTCATCCTCTTACCGGATCGGCAGGCTGCCATCGCCGCCTTGCGCGACATCGACCGTATCGCGAAGCCTGGCGCGACGGTCTTCATCGGGGAGGTGCCCGATCGGGATGAGCTGGTGGACCGAACGTATGGAGATTCGATCGCGGCCTGGCTCGCCTGGACGTATCGCCACCGCGGAGGGAAGGCCTTCATCGCCGCGGGCCGGCAGGTCCTGCGGGCGGCCCTCACCCGCGAGCCATTCATCATCAGCCCGAAGAAGGTGCTCTGGTTCGATCCGCACGACTTCAGGGACCTGATGCAGACGCAGCGGCTCCGCGTACTCGAATTCGGCCGGCACAAGGAGATCGACGGCGAGGGGAACGTCCGCGACAGCGCTACGCGCTGGAATTTCTTCGCCCGCAAGGAAGCGGTGTGATCCCGCGTGCTCCTGGGGGGCGCGCGTGCGGCAAATCGCGCTGATCGGCGCCGGCCAGCTCGGCAGCCGCCACCTTCAGGGCCTCGCCCTGCTCGACCGGCCGGCGCGCGTCACCGTGGTCGATCCAGTCGAAGCCTCGCTCGCCACGGCGAAAGAGCGTTTCGCGCAGGTGAAGCAGGGCAAGGTTGAGGCGGTGTTCACGCAGAAGTTCGAGGACCTGCCGGAGGTGCTCGATGGCGCGGTCGTCGCCACCGGCGCCGACCGGCGCCGCGAAGCGATCGAGCGCCTTCTCGCGCGCTCACGCGTGCGCGTGGCGTTGCTCGAGAAAGTGCTCTTTCAGCGCATCGATGACTACGGTGCGGTGGGTGCGCTCCTGGAAAAATCCGGCACGCGCGCGTGGGTCAACTGCTCGCAGCGC
>JBQTJV010000112.1:0-7119 GCA_052386775.1 Betaproteobacteria bacterium | reverse complement strand
TGCAGCGCGGTAACGAGTGCGCTCTGGTGGATGACGCCGACCAGGCGCCCGCTCAGATTCACCACCGGCAGCGCGGGCAATCGATGCTGCTCGAATTTTTCGACCACCTCCTGTCGCGGCGCCACGTCCATTACGGCGGCCACGATCGGCCGCGCGATGCGCTGCAGCCGCACCTCGGGCAACGACATGGCGATATCCTGGATCTCGACGCGACCGCTGAGCTTGCCCTCCTCGTCCACCAGAAAAAGATCGCGCAGGGCCCGGCTCTTCTTGAAGCCGCGCATGCGCTCGAGCGCCGCGGCCACCGTCATGTCGGCGCGAAAGCTTGCCACCCGTGGGTCCATCAGCCGTCCCGCGGCCTCATCGTCGTAAGCCATCAGCTCGGTCACCAGACGGGCCGCGCCCGGTTCCATGCGCGCCGTCCAGCGCGCACGGTCGGACGCATCCGCCGCGAGCAGCAGCTCTGCGGCAAGCGGCGGGTCCATTTCACCCAGCAAGCGCGCCACTACGGTTTCAGACATCCGCTCCATCAGGCGTTCCTGCACATCGGTGGTGAGTTGTTCCCACACCGGCACGATCAGTTCCGCGGCGCGCCCTTCAATCGTCCGCGCCGCTTCGTCTGCCGACAGGGTTTCAAGCTTGCGCGCTGCCTCCCTGGGATAGTCGCGCAGGTAGCGGTTCTCAAGGGCGACAACGACGGATTCAGCGGTCATGCTTGCTCCTTTCCTCTGCCATCGGCGGAACCGGCGGCAGCGCCCCGATGGCCACCTCCGTCAACGCGGATACCGTCTGCCAATAGGCTGCGAAGACGCCCGAAGCGGCACTCGGCGGGCTGCGCGCGTCCGGCGCCGCGAGCGCTGCGCTGAGCGCCCGCCTGTAAAGTGCGCCGACGAACCGATTTTCGCGCTCCACCACGGGCAGCACACGCGACTCTTCCCAGCCCGGATTTCCCGCCGCCGCAGGGATCGAAGCCAGCGCAGACAGCGTATGCACCGGCGGGCGCATGACACTCGAAAGCGGTTCTCGGGGTGCGGCACGCAACAGCGTGCCCAGCGTCAATACCCCGCACAAACGGCGCTGCCCGTTCGAAACGAAAAGCGTATCGCCCAGTTCGCCGTCGAATTTTCTGATCTGTTCCAGCGCGTCGCCCACCGTCATGTCGGGCGACAGCGCGAGCGGCCAGGGGTCCATATGAGCGCCACAGGTCCCGCGCGGATAGCCTACCAGCAGGCGGATTGCGATCGACGTGCCGACCGGGAGGCATGCGAGGACTTTCAACTGTCGGTCCCCGGGCATGTGCTGCACGAGTTGAGCCGCGGGCTGCGGGCCCATCAACTGAATGATGTCGGCGGCGAGCGCCTCGGCGAGCAGCCCGAGGACGCGGGCGGCATAGGGCGGTCCCAACAGCCGCACGATGGGCTCGGCGAGTCGCGGCTCCAGCGCGGCGATGAATTCGGCAGTCTCCTCTGCAGCCAGGGCCTCCAGCACGCGGGCCGCATCGTCGGGATGCGACTCCACGAACGCTGTCGAGAGCCCGCGGATTTCAGGCATCGTCACTCCGGACGGCCAGCAGCACAATCGGCGCTTCGTTGTAGACCTTGGCCGGAATGTTGACGCGCCCCTGCTCCGTCTCGAGGACGATGGACACCGCGGTCAGTTCGAGTATCGTGCCCTCCACCTCGCCGATGCGCACCCGCTGACCGACGCCGAATGCCTGCCGCAGATGGTGTGCTCCGATCAGATTGGCGACATAGGCGCGCGAGCCCAGACTCACGGCAAGCGCGATACCGCCCACGATCGCGCTCGTCACCACGGCGGCAAGAATGACAATGAAGGTGATGCGCACGCCGATCTGGTCGGCGCCCACTGCCACCGCGGTGACCAGCACCATGCCCTGGACGATGCGCCCCAGCAACTGCCGCTGGTTTTCCGGGAAACTCGATACCGCAGCAATTGTGAGATCGCGCGCAAGCCCCGCCAGCAACACTCCCGCGATGATGATCAGCGCACCCGCCATCAGCGTCGGCAGGTACGTCACCAGGCTTTGCAGCCACGACGAGAACGCACCCAGGCCCAGCACGTGGGTCGCCGCAGCGGCAAAGAACAGGATCACCACCCAGAACAGGATCCCGCCCACGATGTCGACCGATCCGGAGGGAATCGCCCGCCCGGTCTGGCCGCGCGAGAGGCGATGGAGCAGCAGTTCGAGCACGTGCATCGCCTTCACGGCGAAAGTGCGCAGCAGGCGGGCGACCAGCCAGCCCAGCAGGAGCAGGCCCACTGCGCCGAGCAAGTTGGGCGTGTACTCGGCCACCCGTGACGCGACTTGCGTGAACGCGTTCTGCAGGGTCGAACTCAGGGTTTCATAGATTTCCATGCCCCTCCCATCGCACTGCCTGGTCAGCGACGCACCGCCCGGATCACGCCGCGAACTTCACGTATCAGCGCCAGCACACGCTTGAGCTGACCGCCATCGGTCACTTCGAGTGTGAAGCGCATGCGGGCCGCGAAATTTGCGCTGAGCGAATTGGTTGCCGTCACGTTGATCCGCTCGCGCGACAGCACTTCGGAGATATCGCGCAGCAGTCCGGTACGATCCAACGCCTCGACCTCGATTTCAACCGCGAACGTGACGCCCTCCGCCCGGCCCCATTCGGCCGGCACGCGCCGTGCGGGATCGAGTCGTCCCACGTTGGAACAGTTCGCGCGATGCACGCTGACGCCGCGACCGCGTGTCACGAAGCCGATGATCGGATCGGGCGGCACGGGCTTGCAGCATTTCGCGGGCTGAGTGAGCAGCTTGTCTACGCCCACGATCAACACGCTGTCCTTCGAAACCGCGCGGGCAACGTGTGTGACGACCGTCTTTTCCGCAGCCGGCGCCGCAGGCGCATCATCGGGATGCAGCAAGGAGCCGAGCTGCCTGGGCCCCACCTTTCCGGTCCCCAGCTCCGCCAGGAAATCGTTGAGCTTCGCGTAACCCGCACCCGCCGCGAGCCGGTCAAAACTGACCGCGGTCATGCCCCGTCGCTGCAGCTCCTTTTCGAGCAGCGCCCGGCCCTGCGCAACCGCCGTCTCGTGATTCAGGCGGTTGAACCACTGCCGGACCTTGGTGCGCGCGGCGTGGCTGCGCAGGTATCCCAATTGCGGATTGAGCCAGTCCCGGCTGGGGCCGCCCTGCTTCGCCGCCAGGATTTCCACGCGCTGGCCGTTGGCGAGCGGCGTATTGAGGGGAACCATCGCACCGTCCACTTTCGCGCCCCGGCAGCGGTGTCCCAGCTCGGTGTGCACATGGTAGGCAAAATCGATCGGTGTGGATCCCCGCGGCAGGTCGATCACCTTGCCCTGCGGCGTCAGGACGTAGACCGATTCGTCGAACAGACTGGTGCGGAACTGCTCCACCAGTTCTCCCGCATCGGTCAGCTCATCACGCCATTCCATGATCTGGCGCAGCCAGGCAATTTTTTCGTCGTATCCCGGGTCGTTGCGCAGTCCCTCCTTGTAACGCCAGTGGGCGGCGACGCCGAGTTCGGAATGCTGATGCATTTCATGCGTGCGGATCTGGACTTCGATGGCCTTGGCTTCGGGTCCGATCACCGCGGTGTGCAGCGAGCGGTACTGGTTGCTTTTCGGGCGGGCGATGTAATCGTCGAATTCCTTCGGGATCGGCGACCACAGCTCGTGCACGAGGCCCAGCACGGCATAGCAATCCTTTACGGTCGCGACCAATACCCGCACGGCACGCACATCATAAATTGATTCAAAATCCGCACCTTTACTCGACATCTTCTTGTAGATGCTGAAGATATGCTTGGGCCGGCCCGCCACCTCCGCCGCAATCCCCGCCCGAGCCAATTCACCCTTCAGCAGCGCGATGACGCTTTCGATGTAGCGCTCGCGGTCTGCCCGCTTTTCGTCGAGCAGCGTCGCTATGCGCTTGTAAGTGCCCGGATCCAGCACCCGGAACGACAGGTCCTCCAGCTCCCACTTCACCTGCCACACCCCCAGGCGATTCGCGAGCGGCGCAAAGATATCGCGCGCAAGCTCGGCCACCTCCTGGCGCGGCGCCTGCTGCTCCGCTTTCACGGCGTAACGCAACGCCTGAGTGTGGTCGGCCAGTTTGATGAGGACGACGCGGACGTCCTGTACCATGGCCAGCAGCATCTTGCGCAGCGCCTCGAGCTGCGCCGCCTGCTGCTCCGGCTTGCGGGCGGCGACCTGCCGGCTCGACAACGCGCCGATCTCGTTCATCCGACCGACGCCTTCCACCAAATCGCCGATCCCGGCGCCGAATTGCTCCCGTATCCGGAGCATGGCATCCGGATCCAACTCCAGCGCCGGGGCCAGCAAGCCGGCGGTTACCGCCTGGTGATCGAGCCGCAGGTCGAGCAGAACATCCGCAGTCCCGAGCGCGTGCGCCAGCGCCAGCTCCCCGCCCGCGAGCCGCCGTCCCGCCAATATCCGAGCGGCATAGTGAACCGCCGATGACACGGATTCGAATCCCGCCGCGTTGAGACGGCTGCGCACGGCGGTCAACCAGGGCTCGAAGGCGGGCTCCTGGGCGCGCACCAGTTTGAGAGGGTTGCCCGCCACCATGGGTAGATCTATGGACCGACTCCGTAAACGTGTGTTGAAACGACTGGAATGATAGACGATCATCATGCCCTGTCGCACTCTACCGCCAAAAATACACGCGGCCACTCTTCCCTCATGAAAGGACCGACACGCTGCGCGTGGGCCCTGGCATCAGCTCCCTTGCGCGACTACCACGATCTCGAATGGGGCGTGCCCGTGCGCGAAGAGCACCACTGGTTCGAGTTGCTCACCCTCGAAGGCGCGCAGGCCGGATTGAGCTGGAACACCATACTGGCGAAGCGCGCCAGCTACCGCGCCGCATTTGCCGGATTCGATCCTGCGCGGGTCGCACGCTTCGGCAACAGGGAAGTGGCCGTGCTGCTGAAGAACCCGGGCATCGTGCGTCACCGCCTGAAGATCGAGTCGACGATCACCAATGCGCAAGCGTTTCTCCGCGTGCAGCATGAATTTGGCGGCTTCGATCGCTATGTCTGGCGGTTCGTCGATGGGAAGCCCCTTCACAATCGCTGGACGGCGCCAGAGCAGGTGCCCGCGTCAACCCCGCAATCCGATGCATTGAGCAAGGACCTCAGGAAGCGCGGGTTTCGCTTCGTCGGCACGACCATCTGTTACGCCTTCATGCAGGCGACCGGGCTGGTCAACGACCATCTCGTCGGCTGTTTCCGCTATCGCCTCGTAAAGAAGGCGGGGTCATAGCTCCTCCGGATCGGGCACGGGATCGCCGGCAAGAGCGGTCTGCCAATAGCGGCGGTATACCGCCCGATACGCCTCGACGTAGATGCGCCCGCGCTCGGTAAAGGACAGCGTGATCGCCCCATCGCGATCGGTGCGATATACCCGACTTCCGATCGCGCGATAGCGCTCCACGACTTCCGGGTGCGGGTGGCCGAAACGGTTACGATAGCCCACGGGGAAAATCACGATCTGTGGATTCGTCTTCGCCACGAACTCGGCGGAAGAAGAAGTCCTGCTTCCCTGATGCGGCGCGAGCAGCACGTCGGCAAGCAGTCCGGCACCGCGGGTGTCCAGCAGGAAACGCTCGCCGCGACGCTCCACGTCGGCAGGCAGCAGCATATCCCCGCCGCGCGTCGCGATTCTCAGCACGCAACTGCGATCGTTGTCCTTGAGCGTCGCATCGGCGTAGCTATCGCGGGGTGGCGCCAGTATTTCGAAGCGGACGCCGTCCCATTCCCACGCCTGCCCGGCATGGCAGCGCAGCGATTCGTCGGCCTGCAGCACCAGCGGGTCGAGGTCCGGAAGCGAGGTAAGCAGCCAGCCCACCGGCACCGCGCTCAGTATCGATGATGCGCCGCCGCTATGGTCTATGTCGTCGTGGCTCACCATCATCCCGCTGAGACGGCGTATTCCCGAGACGCGGAGATACGGGATCACCGTCCGTGTGCCGCTGTCGGCGTCCGGACCGAACGCAGGCCCGGTATCGTAGAGCAGCGCGTGTCGCCGGGTCTGTGCCACCACGGCAAGGCCGTGACCGACGTCGAGTACGGTAATCCTGGCCGCGCCTTCGGCGATCGGTGGGGGAAAGACGAGAAAGATGGGCAGAAACGCGACGCAGCCCAGCCAGCGGGCCGGGAAACCGCGCGGCAGCAGGAGCCACGCCACACCCATCACTGCCGTGAACACGGTCCAACGGGGTGGCGCATGCTGCTGCCATACCGCGTCCGGCATCGCACTCATCCATTCCAGCAGCGCCATGCAGCCGCGCATTACCCAATGCGCCAGGTGGAGCACGAAATCAAAGGGGACGGCGGCGCCGATCAGCGTCAGCGGTACGACGATCAGACTGATGACCGGTATTGCAATCGCGTTGGCGACCGGCGACACGATCGATACCTGCTGAAACAGGACCAGCAGCGCGGGCACGAGGCCGAGCGTCACCGCCCATTGCACCGCAACCCAGTTCTTGACCCAGGAACGCGCCACAAAACGCCCCGCAGTCACGTACAGGATGACGGCCACGGCGCCGAATGAAAGCCAGAATCCCGGTGCAAGCACGGCCCAGGGATCCAGCAGCAGCACGATGAATAGCGCGGCCGCGAGAACGGTGGAGACAGAATGCATGGCGCCTGACCAGAGCGCTGCCGCGGCCACGGCGAGCATGTAAAGCGTGCGCTGCGCCGGCACGGCAAAACCGGCAAGCAGCGTGTAACCGAGTGCCGCTGCGAGGCCGAAAGCCGCAGCCGCCTTGCGCGCCGGCAACCTCAGGCTCATACGCGGATTGCGGCGCCACAGCGCGTACGCAAGCCCCGCTACCAGGCCGGACACCATGGTGACATGCAGCCCCGATATGCTCATTAAAGGCACGATCGCATGATGCCATTACAGTCTTATTAACCGGAGTTGTAAGCCGGGAAATTTCCACGGATCGGAGTTAAGAAATGCAGAACTTCGATCCCGAGCAGGCCGTAACAGGCGCCCTGGCGTATTTCGATACGGTATGGGTATGGATCCCACGGTTACTGAAGGCCTTTGAGCTGCATACCCTAGAGTCACTCTGCGGTTGCT
>JBQTJV010000111.1:0-30136 GCA_052386775.1 Betaproteobacteria bacterium | reverse complement strand
ATGTCCATCAGCCGTTGCGGGTCGATACCGAGGGGCCGGCACAACGCCAGAGCTTCCCCGAGCGCCTGCCAGTACACCAGGAGCGGCAGATTGATGGCGAGCTTCATGCTCGCGCCAGCCCCGACCGGCCCGACGTGCTCCAGCCGGCGGCACAGGTGCTCCAGAATCGGCCGGGCGCGCGCAAAATCCGCCGGTTCGCCCCCTGCAAACCCGAAGAGCTTCCCATCCAGCGCGGCGCTGGTGCTGCCTCCGACCGGGCAATCGACGAGAGCCGCGCCTTGGGCAGTGAGCCTGTCCGCCAGCGCCTTCTTGACGTCTGGCCGCACCGTACTCATCTCGAGAACCAGATGCCCGCGCCGCACGCCGGCCAGCAGGCCGTCGGTCGCGTAGTAGACCGCCTCGATGGCCGCGGCGTCGGTCAGGATGGTTAGCAGGACTTCGGCGTTGGCGGCGAGATGCGCTGGCGTGGTCACATATTTCGCCCCGGCCTGAATGAGCGTTTCGGCTTTTTTCGCAGTCCGATTCCAGACCGAGACGTCATGACCGCAGCCCATCAGCCGGGTTGCCATCGCGGCACCCATCCGGCCGATACCGGCCAAACCAATCTTCATACGGGATCGCGCGTTCAGTGCCCGGGCGTGATGATCTGGATCGAATCGCGACTTACGTTGATGAAGGCCGCGGTCAGCACCAGCCGGCCGCCGAGTTCCCAGACTTCGACATCCGTAACAGCGATGAAGTCCTTGGCATCAACCATGTAGTCCGTCACCCGCGCGCCGGGCACGAGGTTGATATGGCCCTTGATGCGATAGGTTTCGGTCAGGATGGTGACCTTGGTCTTGTTCTCGGCGGATTCGGTGGTGGACATGCTCTACTCCCTGTTGAGCGACTCTGGCGGCGCCCTCGTGCGACATTATCGTCCGAGGAATCGGTTTGCGCAATGCGCTCAAAGAGTTGGCAAAACTGCTTAAAAACGAATCGAGGAGGCGGTCCGGGAGCGCAAAAGCTCGTTGTCGCAAAATGATGGCTCCCCGACCAGGGCTCGAACCTGGGACCTGCGGATTAACAGTCCGTCGCTCTACCGACTGAGCTATCGGGGAATAAACCCTTGAAAAAGCGGCGTATGGCGTCGCTTTTGAAAGCCGCATATATTAATCGCTAGGCTACGATGGGTCAACGAAACGGGACCGCATCCAATGAAGTGGTTGAAGCGCGGCGCCATTGTTCTCACCCTTGGGCTGATCGCTCTTGCGCTGCTGCCTTTTTTCGTTTCGCTCGACGACTACAAGCCCTACATCGAACGCGAAGCATCGGCCCGACTCCGGGAACCGGTATCCATAGAAACGCTACGCGGCTCGCTTCTGCCGTATCCGCACCTGACGGTGAAAGGCATTACCCTGGGGAAAACGCACGATGTCAAAGTCGGGAAGGTGACGGTCACTCCGGATCCCTGGTCCGTGCTCGGCGCTGTCAAGACCATCCGCTCGATAGAAGTGGAAGATCTGGTACTCAACCAGAGCGCGCTGGAAAAAATACCGCTGTGGACCCAGTCGGACGGGCCCAGGGAACCGGCGCGGATACGGGTTGCCGGCGTCCGGCTGGAGGGGGCCCTCATCCATCTGGGCAAGACGACCCTGGGGCCGCTCGACGCGAATATAAGCATGAACCCCGCCGGCGAGCCGGCAGAGATGGCCATCAGCACGCGGGATGGCAACCTGAAAATCGCCGCCAAGCCGGAGGGAAAGAAGTACCTGATCAGCGCCCACGCCAAGTCGTGGAAATTGCCGCTCGGGCCGCCCATTCTGTTCGACGAACTGACGATAAAGGGCGCCGCGACGCTGGACAACGCCACCTTCAATGAAGTGAACGCGAGGCTGTATGGGGGCAGGGTGACCGGCAACGCAGCACTGCGGTTTCAGAAGGGTTTGCAGCTTACGGGCCGGTTCGAGATGAACCAGATCGAATTGAGAGCGCTCGTTCCACTGCTTTCCCCGGGCAATCGCATGAGCGGAAAACTGAGCGCGAGACCCGTGCTCTTCGCCAAGGCGCCCAGCGCGGCCCAACTGGCCAACGCGTTGCGGGTCGAAACGCCGTTCAACGTGCAAAACGGCGTGCTCTACGGCGTGGACATCCAGAAGGCGGCGACCAATCTGCTCTTGAAGGGACCGACGGGCGGCGAAACGCGCTTCGATGAAATGTCCGGTCAGTTGCTCATGGAACGCGGTGCGTTTCGCTTCACGCAGCTCAAGGTCGCTTCGGGTGGGCTGGCGGCGCGCGGCAACGTCACCATCTCGCAAAACAAGGAGCTTTCGGGACGCATCAGCGCCGAAGTGAAGGCGGGCAGCATTGCGTCGGCCAGCGTGCCGCTCAATGTCTCAGGCACTGTTCAAAGCCCGATGCTGTTGCCGACCGGGGGCACGGTGGCGGGCGCGGCCGTCGGCACGGCCATCCTCGGGCCCGGGGTGGGCACGTCGGTGGGCGCCAAGGTCGGCGAGTGGACGGAAAACCTGTTCGGGAAAAAAGACCCGAAGCGCTGAGTTCACCCGGCGCGCGGCGAAACGAGTACGTTCGCTATGGACCGGGCGACGTAATCGATATTGCGCGAGTTGAGCGCGGCAACGCAGATGCGCCCGCTCTCGATCGCGTATACCGAGTACTCTTCGCGCAGCCTGCGCACCTGCTCTTTCGACAGTCCGGAGTAGGAGAACATCCCGCGCTGGCGCACCACGAAGCTGAAATCGAAATCCGCTCGGATAGCGCGTATCTTCTCCACGAGCTGCCGGCGCATCGTCTTGATGCGGTCCCGCATGCCGCCCAGCTCGCTTTCCCACAGGGCGCGAAGATCAGGATTGGTGAGCACCATCGCGACAGCCTGTCCGCCGTGCGTGGGCGGATTGGAGTAGTTGGTGCGGATAACGCGCTTTAGCTGACTGAGCGCTCTCGAAGCCTCGTCCGCGTTCTGCGTCACGACGGAAAGGGCACCGACGCGCTCGCCGTAGAGCGACAGGGACTTCGAGAAGGAGCTGGATACGAAAACGACCGGGCAGCTTTCGCTGAACCGGCGCACCGCGCTGGCGTCGGCATCGATGCCTTCGGCGAAGCCCTGGTAGGCTAGGTCGAGAAACGGCACGAGACCGCGTGCATTGACCGCTTCGATGACACGCTCCCATTGTTCCGCGGAAAGATCCACACCGGTCGGGTTGTGGCAGCAGGCGTGCATCACCGCAATCGCACCCGCGGGCAGCGACTGCAGCGTGTCGATCATCCGCTCGAAAGCGACGCCGTGGGAGGGCGCGTCGTAGTACGGATAAGTGTTGACCCTGTATCCGGCGTACTCGAACAGCGCCCGGTGGTTTTCCCAGCTCGGGTCGCTGATCCAGATTTGCGCTTCCGGGTTGACGCGACGCAAGAGATCGGCGCCCACTTTCAGACCGCCCGTGCCGCCGAGCGTCTGGACGGTCACGATGCGACCGCTCCGTACTGCTGCGCTGCCCGCTCCGAAGACCAGCTCCTGCACTGACTGGTCATAGGTTTTGAGGCCGTCGATCGGAAGGTAATTGCGCGGCAGCGGTTTCTCGATCAGCTTCTGCTCCGCGCGCCGTACCGACTCGAGCACCGGGACCTTGCCCTCGTTGTCGCAGTAAACGCCAACGCCCAGGTTGACCTTGTTGGGATTGGTATCGGCGTTGAACGCCTCGGTCACCCCGAGGATGGGATCCCGGGGCGCCATTTCCAGCGACTGCAGCACAGATGGTTTCATGCGCGGCATTTTACCTGCTTCAAGCGGGATTTTGTGCGGCGCACATCAGCCGGAAGGGCGACTTCCTGCCACGCGCAGGTGGCAATGGAGGCTCGCGCTGTGGGAAAATTTACGGTTTGCCCTCACATACAGGCAACCATGGCGGAGATTCTTCCCAAGATTCCCGGGGCACGCGCGCCGGACCCGGTACCGGTGGGCTTCCCGGACAGCCCGTACCGGCTCTACGAGACATTTTCTCCGGCCGGAGACCAGCCCGAGGCGATCGACAAGCTCGTGGCCGGGGTGCGGGAGGGGCTCGCCTACCAGACGCTGCTGGGTGTTACCGGTTCCGGCAAGACCTACACCATGGCGCACGTCATCGCGCGTCTGGGATGCCCCGCGCTCATCATGGCGCCCAACAAGACGCTGGCGGCCCAGCTCTATTCGGAGATGCGCGAGTTTTTTCCGGAGAATGCGGTGGAGTACTTCGTGTCCTATTACGACTACTACCAGCCCGAAGCCTACGTTCCGTCGAAGGACCTTTATATCGAGAAGGATTCCAGCATTAACGAGCACATCGAACAGATGCGGCTCTCCGCAACCAAGTCGCTCCTCGAGCGCAAGGACGCCATCATCGTCGCCACGGTCTCGGCGATTTACGGTATCGGCGATCCGGTCGAATACCACGGCATGATCCTGCACCTGCGCGAGAAGGAGAAACTCGGCCAGCGCGATGCGATCAGGCGCCTCACCGAAATGCAATATCAGCGTAACGAGCTGGAATTCCGGCGCGGCACGTTTCGCGTCCGGGGCGACATACTGGACATCTTTCCGGCGGAAAACTCGGAGACCGCGGTTCGCGTGACGCTGTTCGACGATGAAGTGGAGACGATACACGTCTTCGACCCCCTGACCGGACACATCCTGCAGCGGGTGGGGCGCTTTACCGTCTATCCGTCGAGCCATTACGTGACGCCCCGTGCGACGACGCTGCGCGCCGTGGAAGCGATCAAGGCGGAACTGCGAGAGCGCATCGAGTGGTTTCAGCAGCACGGCAAGCTGCTCGAGGCGCAGCGCATCGAGCAGCGCACCCGCTTCGATCTGGAGATGCTGAACGAGATGGGATTCTGCAAAGGCATCGAAAACTATTCGCGCCATCTGTCAGGGCGCAATCCGGGCGAGCCACCGCCGACCCTGATCGATTATCTGCCGCCGGAAGCCTTGATGATCATCGACGAAAGCCACGTGACGATCCCGCAACTGGGCGGGATGTACCGCGGCGACCGGGCACGAAAGCAAAACCTGGTCGACTACGGCTTCCGGCTGCCCTCGGCGCTCGACAATCGGCCGCTGCGGTTCGACGAATTCGAAGGCATCATCCGGCGCACGATATTCGTGTCGGCGACACCCGCGGAGTACGAGCGCACGCACCAGGCCCAGGTCGTGGAGCAGGTAGTGCGGCCCACCGGTCTGGTCGATCCACGGCTGGAAGTGCGTGCAGCGGCGACGCAGGTTGACGACCTGCTTTCCGGGATCGCCCAACGGACGAACCAGGGCGAGCGCGTGCTGGTCACGACGCTCACCAAGCGCATGGCCGAAGATCTCACCGATTACCTGTCCGAGCACGGCGTGAAAGTCCGCTACCTCCACTCTGACATCGACACCGTCGAGCGCGTGGAGATCATCCGTGATCTGCGGTTGGGCGAATTCGACGTGCTGGTGGGAATCAATCTGCTGAGAGAAGGCCTCGACATTCCGGAGGTCTCTTTGGTTGCCATACTGGACGCCGACAAGGAAGGCTTTCTGCGGTCCGAACGCTCCCTGATCCAGACCATAGGCCGGGCGGCGCGCCATATCAATGGCACCGCGATTCTTTATGCGGATGTCGTCACCGATTCAATGCGCCGAGCGATCGGCGAGACGGAGCGGCGGCGACAAAAACAGATCGCTTACAACGAGGCGCGCGGCATCACGCCTCAAGGCATCAAGAAGCGCGTAAAAGACATCATCGATGGCGTATACGATGCCGAATCGGCGCGCGAGGGCATGAAGGCGGCGCAGAACTCCGCGCGCTATGAGGCGATGGGCGAAAAGGAGCTGACACGCGAACTGAAGCGCCTTGAAAAGGAAATGCTGGAGGCTGCGCGCAACCTGGAATTCGAGCGGGCAGCCGCCCTGCGCGATCAGCTCACCACGCTCAAAGAGCGCCTGTTCATCGCCGCAGCATGAGCGGTCCAATTCCCCGTGCTGTCCAGCGGCATTGGCCAGCCTATCCCGTCCGCGGTCGGCGGAAGCGATTCACCACATCCGCCGTTCTTCGCTAGCCGGCCGCTGCCTGCGTAAAGGCGTTCTCCTTGGCGACGCGCGCCTCCGCGATGACCGGAGCATCGGTCGCACGCGTTGCGGTTTCCACCTGGATCAGCGGTTCATCGCTCACCGGTGGTGGCGCTTTGCGTTCGCGTTTTCGCGGTGGCGGTGCAGCCGGCTCTTCCTGTGCCCGGGCTTGTGCGACCCGGAGCTTTTCGCGGTCAGTCTCGATCTGGGTGAGATCGGTCTGCCAGTCGAGTTCCAGCACGGGCACCGGCGGTGCCGCCGGTGCCGTTTGCGGCTCGTCACGCACGACCTCTGCTGCTGCTTCAACCTCAGGCGGAAGCGAAACGGGCTCTCGTTCCGGCACAGCAGGTGCGGCGAAGTCGGCCACTGGTTGGACAGGGCTTACGGGCGCCTCGCGCTGGGCCGGCGGCACGGCGCCGGGTACCGGGAGGGGCGTGGCACTGGCGGCGGCTAATTCCGCAGCCGGTGCTTCATTGGCTTGAGGGGGGGCGGCCGTAGCGCTGCGCTGTGGAGCGCCATCGCGGTGTTCGTGGCGATCGCGTCTGCCGCGGCGCCGGCGCCCGCGGCCCTCGCTCTGCTCCCGAGGCGCCGCCTGAGGCGGCTGCTCGATCGCAGGACCCTGATTCTCGGCGAGCATCTCCTCGCGTGGCGGCTTCTGCCTTTGCTGCGGATTCTGGTCCTGCGGGCGGGCATCGTGACGACGCCCCTCGGCGCGGTCTTCACGCCCGCGCCGGCGCATGGCGTCACGCTCGCGCCGTGCCTCACCCGGATGGGCCGCGCTTTCCTGCGTACGCGGGCGCGGCGGCGTGTTCGTGCCACGTTCGCGTCTCGAATCCTCGCGCACAGGGCCTGAAGCGCGCGGCCTTGCATCCCGGCGGCCCCGGTACGGCATCTGCGCGGCGGCCGGCTGCGGCGGTTGCTGTTGCGGCTCAGGAGTCACGGCACTCGTCGGAGCCGGGCTGCGTTTGAACCACCCCATGATCTTGCTCACGATGGAGGGCGGCTCCGGCTGATGTACCGTGGGCACCGGCTCCTCCCGGGGGATGTTCGGTGCAGGCCGGGGTGGCGTGATGCCCTTCACCACGGCCTCGGGCCGCGGTGCGGCGGCTTCCTGGCCTCCCGCGAGCACCTTCTCTTCTTCGGCCGGCAGTTCCACCAGGTTGTAGCTCGGCGGCAGCGGCTCAGCCTGATTCAGATCGTCATGCCGCAGCCGGGTGACGGAATAGTTCGGCGTCTCCAGGTGCATGTTCGGAATCAGCGTAACCGTCACCCGATGGCGCGCTTCGATCAGTTGCAGATCGACCCGCTTTTCGTTGAGCAGAAATGTCGCGACGTCCACCGGCACCTGAGCGTTCACCGCCGCTGTATTGTCCTTCATCGCCTCTTCCTGAACGATCCGCAGGATGTGCAGAGCCGTCGACTCGGTGCCCCGGATATGCCCGGTGCCATGGCATCGCGGACAGGGGCTGTGGCTGCTCTCGCCGAGCGATGGACGCAGCCGCTGCCGCGACAGCTCCATCAAGCCAAAGCGCGAGATCTTCCCGGTCTGGATGCGGGCACGGTCCACTTTGAGCGCATCCCGGAAGCGGGTTTCCACTTCACGCTGATTGCGTGCGCTCTCCATGTCGATGAAATCGATGACGATCAGCCCGCCCAGGTCGCGCAGCCGCAGTTGGCGGGCGATTTCGTCGGCGGCTTCGAGGTTCGTGCGAAACGCCGTTTCTTCGATATCGGCGCCACGCGTCGAGCGCGCCGAGTTGACGTCGATCGATACCAGCGCCTCGGTATGGTCGATCACCACCGCTCCGCCGGAGGGCAGATTGACCGACCGTGAATAGGCCGATTCGATCTGGTGCTCGATCTGGAAGCGGGAAAAAAGCGGAACGTCGTCCTTATACAGCTTGACGCGGTTGACGTTGGCCGGCATCACGTGCCCCATGAACTGGCGCGCCTGCTCGTAGCTGTTCTCGGTGTCGATCAGGAGTTCGCCGATATCCTGATGGAAATAGTCGCGGATGGCGCGGATAACGAGGCTCGAGTCCTGGTAGATGAGGAAGGCGCCGCTCTGCTGCTGGGCGGCATTCTCGATCGCCTGCCAGAGCTGCATGAGATAGGCCAGGTCCCAGTTGAGCTCTTCGACATTCCGGCCGATGCCCGCGGTGCGGGCGATCACGCTCATGCCCTGGGGAACATCGA
Organism: Betaproteobacteria bacterium; assembly: GCA_052386775.1. Lineage (GTDB taxonomy): Bacteria > Pseudomonadota > Gammaproteobacteria > Burkholderiales > SG8-41 > DSOT01. Next base: position 21,867 of record JBQTJV010000111.1, on the reverse strand, counting down.
GCTGGCCGATCGCCTCGCGCAGTTCGTTGCGGTCTTCGCCCTCCACCCGGCGCGAAACGCCGCCGCCGCGCGGATTGTTGGGCATGAGAACCAGATAGCGCCCGGCAAGGCTGATGAACGTGGTCAGCGCGGCACCTTTGTTGCCGCGTTCGTCCTTGTCCACCTGGACGATGACTTCCTGGCCTTCCTTCAAGGCGTCCTGAATGCGCGCCCGCCCGACATCCACGCCGGGCTTGAAGTAGGCCCGCGCGACTTCCTTGAAGGGCAGAAACCCGTGACGCTCGCTGCCGTAGTCTACAAATGCCGCTTCGAGACTGGGCTCAATGCGGGTGATGATGCCCTTGTAGATATTGCTCTTGCGCTGTTCCTTGCTGGAGGACTCGATATCGAGATCGACGAGCTTCTGGCCATCGACAATGGCGACGCGCAGCTCTTCGGCTTGCGTCGCGTTGAACAACATTCGCTTCATTGTTATCGTCTCCCGCGCTCAGACACGGGATGAGCAGCACCGCTTCGCCTGCCAGGGCAGGCCAGTCCACCTAGTCAGTCGCTTGCGTTGACGAGGCCATGAGAAGGTGACTTCAGCATCATATCGATGGAGGGCAGGTGCCGCCGCGGATCCGCGCGCTGCGCGGATGCAAGAATCTTCAAAAGTGTCTTGAGCGCGTTGTATCGTCTACTGTCACTATCGCTACTTGGCGTGGTGAGCGAAATTAACCAATTCAGCCGGATGGTTTGGTGCCGGGCAAGGCCTTCGCGCCTGTCCGGATCCCATTCCGCGCGAATTCGTGCGCCGCGGAAACGCCGACTGTGCAGACCAGTTATCATTCGTCCGCTCCGGCCTTTTCATAAAGGCACCTGGCGAAACGCTGTTGAGCGCCGCCTGCAGCACCGTGGCGCTGCGCTGACGCTGGACTGGTCTCCCGCGAATAGTATAGGCAAATGAAAGAGTTAAGTAAAGAATCCGCCACTTGGCACAATGCGGCGGAAGATGCGGAAGGCCAGCGCATCGACAACTACCTGACCCGATTGCTTAAAGGGGTGCCCAAGAGCCATATATACCGGATACTGCGGGGCGGCGAAGTCCGCGTAAACAGCGGGCGCGTCGGGCCCCAGTACCGCATATGCGTGGGCGACAGGATACGCATACCCCCGATCCGGGTTGCCCGCGCCACCGGACGGGTGCCGTCATCCGCGGGGGGGCCACAAGTCGAGTTGCCGGTCCTGTTCGAGGACGACGCCCTGCTGGCGCTGGACAAGCCAGCCGGCGTGGCGGTTCATGGCGGTAGCGGTGTCAGCTTCGGCATCATCGAGCGGCTACGGCAGCTTCGCGGCGATGTCCGATTTCTGGAACTGGTACACCGGTTGGACCGCGATACCTCCGGAGTGCTGCTCCTCGCCAAGAAACGATCGGCACTTACGAACCTCCATGCGCAGCTCCGCTCCGGTAGCGTCCACAAGGTTTACCTGGCCCTGGTCCACGGCACGTGGCAGGGTCGCGTGCAGGATATCCAGTTACCCTTGAACAAGTACGTGCTGGCCTCGGGGGAACGGCGCGTCAGTGTCCGCGAAGGAGGGATGCCGTCCCACACCCGCATACGGCTGCGGAAACGGCTTGCAGAGTACAGTTTGCTGGAGGCTGAGCTGAAAACCGGACGCACTCATCAGATCCGCGTACACCTGGCGCACCTCGGTTTTCCGATCGCCGGGGACGACAAGTACGGGGACTTTCCGCTCAACAAAGCGCTGGCCCGAAAGGGGCTCAAGCGCATGTTTCTGCATGCCTGCAAGATGGTCATCGTGCATCCCCAGAGCCAGGAGAAGCTCACTTTCGTAGCGCCCTTGCCCCCGGACCTGGAACACTTCGTCGAGCACCTTGCATCGGCCTAGCTTCATGCCCAAACGCTTCGATTTCCTGGTGTTCGACTGGGATGGGACGTTGATGGATTCGGCGGAAGCGATCGTCGAAGCGCTCCAGGCAGCGTGTCACGATCTCGAACTGCCCGTACCCGCAGAAAACGATGCGCGGTTCATTATCGGCATGAGCCTGCACGATGCGCTCGCCCACATCCTGCCGGAGCTCGATCCGGCCGAGCATCCCAAGGTCGCAGAACGTTATCGGCACCATTTTCTGCAACGGGACAGTGCCACGAGGCTGTTCCCGGGTGCGGCAGAAAGCATCCGGGATCTGCACGCTGCCGGCTTCGTGCTCGGAATTGCCACCGGCAAGAGTCGTCGCGGCCTTGACCGCGCGCTGGCCGCGACTGGCCTGGATGCTTATTTCCAGGCGACGCGTTGCGCCGACGAGGGCGTCTGCAAGCCCCATCCGGGGATGCTTACCGCCCTGATGGATCAGGTGGGCGTGCCAGCCGCAAGAACGCTGATGATCGGCGATACCAGTCACGATATGGCCATGGCCCGAAGCGCTGAGGTGGCGCGCATAGGTGTGGGATATGGCGCCCATGTCAAGGACGTCTTGCTCGCGTACGAACCGCTCGCGTGCGTCGACAGCATCGCTGACTTGCGAAGCTGGCTCTTCACGCACGCCTGATGCCTACGCCAGATGCGCGAGCCTGCGGCGTGACCGGCGCTATATACTTATCCGTTTATCGCTGAACTCAAACGAAGGTGTCGGCCATGTCTGAAGAATCGTCCAAGACGGAAAACTGGGAACGTGCCGTTCTGGAAAAAGTAGCGCTTGCGGCCGTGCAGGAACAACGGCGCGCGCGATACTGGGGAATTTTTTTCAAGCTGCTGCTCTTCATCTACCTCTTCGCACTGCTCTTCATTGCCATGGGCTGGTGGGGGAAAAAGGATGCGGCCCCCGGTAAACATACGGCGCTGGTGGAAGTGCGCGGTGTCATCGGACCGGAGGGCACGGCAAGCGCGGACAACATCATGACCGGCCTGCAGGATGCCTTCAAAGACAAGCGCACGCAGGGCGTCATCGTGCGGATCAACAGTCCGGGGGGCAGCCCGGTTCAGGCGGGCCACATCAACGACGAGATCCGGCGTCTGCGGGAGAAACACCCCAAGATTCCGGTGTACGCGGTGGTTGAGGACGTCTGCGCATCAGGCGGTTACTACGTTGCGGTAGCCGCGGACCAGATCTTCGTCGACAAGTCGAGCATCATCGGCTCCATCGGCGTGCTGATGGACGGCTTCGGTTTCACCGGCGCGATGGAAAAACTGGGCGTCGAGCGGCGGCTTCTGGCGGCCGGAGAAAACAAGGGCTTTCTGGACCCGTTCTCGCCGATAGAAGAATCCCAAAAGGCCCACGCGCAGAACATGCTGGGCGAGATTCATCAGCAGTTCATCAATGTCGTGCGGCAGGGCCGCGGCAGCCGTCTGAAAGAGACGCCGGAGATGTTCTCGGGCTTGCTCTGGATCGGCACCAAAAGCATCGAGCTCGGGTTGGCGGACGCGCTGGGCGGTGTCGATTACGTGGCGCGCGAGGTGATCAGGGCTGAAGACATCGTGGACTTCACGCCGCGCGAAAACATCGCCGAGCGGGTCGTGCGCCGATTTGGTGCCGCGATGGCGGAAACGCTGCTCCGTATCACGATGGGAGGCGCCTTCACCATCCGCTGATTCAATACGAAAGTCTGCTATGACATAGGCCTTTAGTCCCTTGTATTTGTCACCGAAATAGTGTTCCATTGGAAGCGACAGGGGGCCGGCCAGGGGGGCGGCTGAACGCAGGGGGGCAGGATGTGAAAAAGTCTCGCGCCCGGCTCGGGCAGCTTACGATCATTGCGGCCAGCATCCAGCTCATTTACGCAGGCTTGCCACCCGCATACGCCAATCCTACCGGTCCGCAGGTCGTCAACGGCGCGGCAACGTTCCATCGGCCCGACAGCCGCTCGCTGAGCATCACCAATGCGCCCGGCACGATTATCAACTGGCAGGGCTTTTCGATCGGCAGCGGTGAGTTGACCCGCTTCATACAGCAATCGCCTTCCAGTTCAGTCCTTAATCGCGTCGTAGGGCCCGACATATCGCAGATTCACGGCCAGCTCCTGTCCAATGGCCGCGTCTTCCTGATCAACCCCAGCGGCATCGTGATCGGCCCCGGCGCCATGGTCGACACGGCAGGGTTTGTGGCATCCACGTTGAACATGCTGGACGGCGACTTTCTCGCCGGCAAACTGAAGTTTCAGGGTGACTCGGCGTCCGGATCGATTATCAATCAAGGGTGGATACGCACCGGTTACGGCGGGCACGTGCTGCTGGTGGCGCCGCAGATCGAGAACAGTGGGCTCATTCACGCGCCGGGCGGTGAAATCCTGCTTGCAGCCGGGAAAAAACTCACCGTGACGAGCCTCGATCTGGACGGCGTTCAGTTCGAGGTGCAGGCACCGACCGATTCGGTGCTCAACGTCGGCAAACTCCTTGCCGACGGTGGGGCAGTGGGCGTTTTTGCCGGCAGCTTGCGACACAGTGGGGAGATCCGCGCCAACGCCCTGGTTTATGACCAAGCCGGGCGGATCGTACTCAAGGCGCAGAACGAGATTCAGATCGTCGCGGGCAGCACCACCAGCGCGGATGGGAAGATCGGTGGCGACATCACGGTTCAGTCGGGCGCGCTGACTCGTGTGGCCGGCAGCGTCTCTGCGCAAGGTAGCGCAGGGCAGGGTGGAGACATCCGGCTTCTGGGAGATCGCGTTGCGGTCGTGGAGAGCGGCTCGGCGAACGCATCGGGCGCCACCGCGGGCGGTCAGATCCTCGTCGGAGGAGATTTCCAGGGCAGCAACGCTGCGATCCCAAATGCCACGGATACGTTCGTAGGCTCGGGGGCGACGCTCCGGGCGGACGCGACGCAGTCCGGCGACGGCGGTCGCATTATCGTCTGGTCCGACGACAAGGCACAGTTCTACGGAACCCTCAGCGCGCGCGGGGGACCCGAAGGCGGCAATGGCGGATTTGCCGAGGTCTCCGGCAAGCAGAATCTCGTTTTTGCGGGCAGCGCCGATCTTGGCGCGGCGAAGGGCACGCTGGGGGACCTGCTGCTCGATCCGTTGGATTTGTATGTCTTTTCAAGCGGCGGGAACACTTACGACAGCGTCAATGATGTCGCCGAATTTCCGAGCCACGCAGCAACGGTTTCTCCCGCCACACTGGCTGCCGTAACCGGCAATATCACGCTCAATGCCGCGCGCTACATGCGCATCGGCGATGCGATCACGCTCACTACGTCGGGGCAGAGTCTCACGGCTACGGTCAGCACCTATTCAGCGCCCGCTTCGCCGGATCCGCTCAACTTGAGCGACAGCGTTTCCAACCGCCTCGATATCGGCGCCGATATTACGACCGCCGGTGGCGCGGTGTCGCTCACGGCGCCGACGATCTCGAGTGTCGCATCGAGCACGATAGCGACGGCGGGCGGAGCGATCTCGCTAAGCACCTCCGGCTCTACTATCTCGGCGTCGAGTCTCTCTCTCAACGCGGGCAGCGGCGCAATATCCGCCACTTCCGGGAGCTCGATTCAGCTCGACGACGTAACGGGCGGAAGCTTTACCGCCAGTGGCCCGAGTTCCATCGACATATTCGGCGCCATCACGACGAGCGGTGGTCTTGTCTCGCTCACATCGACCGGGAGCTACGCGCGCATGTGGGGCGGCGCAGCGACGAGCGGTGGGCGGGTTGAGGCCAGCGGCGCTTCGTTCGTGCAGAACTTCGGCACCATTGCCGCCGGCGCGGGCAACGTGGCACTTTCCGGTACCAGCGTGACCGGGGGCGCAATCGACACCAGCGGTACCGTCATGCTGACCGCAAGTCAGGGCAGCGTGAGCGCAACGGTCGACAACGCCGCCAGCGTCACCGCGAGCGCCACCAACAGTACGGGAAGCGCCTCCGTGACTTTGTCCTCGGCGACGGTGCTCAACGCGACCGACGTGAGAGCAACCACGACCCATTGCAACAGCTTCAGTGGCGCCTGCAGCGGCGCCACCATCACGCTAGACGGAGACCTGGGCGTGAACCTGGGGACGATCGTCGCCACTGCACCGACCAATTTCGTGAACCAGGTGACCTATGGAAGCGCGTACGCCGATACGCGTTTCGAGAGCATCAACGAGCGAGTGACGGTCAACGCCGACAATGGGTCCATCCGGGCGATGAGCAGCAGTTCGTCCATCACGGCCGCCGACGTCAGCCTCATCACCGGACAGCTTTCGGGTGGAGGTATCGGGCAACTCGGCGCCACGCCGCTGGCCGTGAAAGTGGACGTCGAGCGCACCTTTACCTTCAGGCCCAACGGCGAGTTCAACGTCGAATTGACCGGTGCCGGGCCTAACAACCTCGCCATGGAAATCGGCGTCGCGCCCGCGGCGGGCCCCGCCTACACCGGCACGTTGAGCAAATCCGGCCAGATCACGCTCAACGTGAGCGGCACGTCCGATACCGTTACCGCGAGCACGTTCCACGTCACCGGCGGGTTCGACCAGCGCGTGCTCAACAACAGTCCCGGCATCAGCCTCATCGTGCCTAACGGCAAGCTGACGGCCAATGATGTGATGGTACCGGCCGGAGACCAGACGGGTGCCTCATCTCCCGGTGCCCGCTTTAACTGCGATGTATTCGGTGGCACGAGTTGCCCGGCGTCCATCATCATCGAGCCCTTGAGCGTCACGCTCAAGTCGGATCAGGCGCTTCAGGTGGACAATTACACCCGCGCGACCGGAGCGGTCGCCAAGCAGACGACGCTCCGATCCGACAATGCCGCCGTGACACTGGGAGCGATCGCCGGACATCGCGATGGCTTGACCATCTTTGGGCGCGGCGACATTTCGATCACGAATCTCAGCACCATGGGATTCACGTCGGTCTCGTCGAGCCCGACGTCTGGCACCGGAAACATTTCCATCACCAGTCTCGATTCCGACGCCGGCGTTTCCGCGTCGGCGAGCAACGGAAACATTACCGTCGGCTTCATCGATACGCTCGGTGGCAGCGGAGCGGTAACCCTCACGGCTAACGCCGGGACCATTCAGGCGGCGGCGAATGCGAGCGCCGTCGAGATCCAGTCGGCCGGCGCTGTCACTGCCTCCGCCAATACGATTGCGAGCACTGCGACCAATCCGCTGGACATTATCGGAGCGTCGGTCTCGCTTACCAGCGGGACGGGCGGCGCCATCGGCTCGGCGGGGACGCCGGTCGTCGCGCGGACCACGGCGCTCACGATCAACGCGGCCGCCAATTTCCACGTCGATACCGGAACGGTCGACATCCGCAATCTCACCGTCACCGCAAACCCCGTCGCGGTCGGAAGCAACGGGCTCGCGCGGGTCGTGTCGAACGCGCAGACCTACGACTTCGTCAGCAACGGCACGGCATTCACGCTCGGCGGGAGCAACTTCGCGGGCGGCGGCATTCCGAGTGCGCAGTTTGCCACCGGCGGCAAGCTCGACTTCACTGCGACTTCCGGAAACCTGACGCTCAACGCGATCGATATGAGCGGCAGCAATGGAAGTTTTTCCGCGACTACGCTAGGCAATCTCGCCAATATCACGCAGACCGCGGGGCAGGGCATCAACCTCGGCACGGGCGTGCTGACAGCGAAGGCCGATGGCAACGTCACACTGGAGAGTGTGACTGCCGGTGGACTGAATGTCACAAACGCGACCACGATCGTCGGCTCGGGCTGCAACATCAGCAGCAGCGGCCCGTGCGGCGTCACCAGCTTCACCGCGAACCAGACGCTCACCGGCACCGGTACTTGGAACGTGGATTCGCGAGGCGCCATTACCACTGGTGCACTGCAGGTGGCGAACATCGACTTCACGACGAACGCGGGAGGCAACATCACGACCGGCGCGATCGGCACGGCGGGCACGCCTGTTTCGAGCGCAACGCTGGCGACCACGGCGGGAAGCGGCGGCAATGTCCAGGTCAACGGTGCGATCGAGGCGGACGCCCTCACGGTCAATGCGCGCGGTAACGTGATCATCGGCACCGGAAGTCTCCCCACGGATCAGGCGAATCTGATCATCAACGCGAGCAATACCGATGCGGCGTCGATCGGGCTGACGTCGCAAAGCGGCACGATTACGGTAAACGGCGCGCTCAACGCCTCCAGCGTGACGCTGACCTCGCCCACGGCCATTTCGACCGGCAATATCAATCCCACCGCCGTGTCCCCGGCGAGCATCACGTTCAATTCCACTTCAGCCGTGGACATTTCCACCGGGTCGCTCGACGCGACGACAATTCGCGCGCAGTCGGCCTGCTCATCGTTCTACTGTCCGCCCGACGATATCATCGTCAACGGCGCGATCGGCGGCAATGTTCCGGGGACCACGCTGTTCCTGGACGGCTGGAATGGGACAACGCTTTCCATAGCGGGCGCCGTGACGCTCAATTCCAGCGGGACTACCAGCCTGTTCCTGCAGTCGAGCGGCGACATCACGCTCGGCAGTACGGTAAGCACGGGTACGGACTCCAACTTCAGGATTCTCGCGAGCAGCAATCTCACCGGCGCGAGCGGCGGCGCGCTCAGCGCCATCACCGCGGGCAATGGTTCCAACATCACCTTGCAAGCTTCGGGGACCGATACGACACCTTTGCGCTTCACCCGGATCGACGCGGGTGCGACAGGCAGCGTGACGGTGACCGCGCCGGCAGGCATCGCGCAGACGACCTCGGGCGCTTCGGACGGCATCACCGCCCGAACCGTGACATTGCGGGCGACCGAAGCCGGATCGGCGATCGAGGGGCCGTCCAGCACCACGCCCGCGCCGCTCGTGTTGCGCGAGACCTCCAGCCTCGCCATCGACACCGCGGGAAGCGTGCGCGTGCTGCGGACCGGGGCGAGCGGCGTGCCTGTGCTGTCGAATCTGGACATCACGCGCAGCGACAGCACCGCGGTCTTCGACCTCACGGGGTATGCGGCAAGCCAGGCCGTCACCGTCACGAACGTTTCCGGAGGTGTCGAAGTCGCGGTGAGCAATACGTCCAGCACACCGCTCAACTTCACCTACCGGAATACGGATGCGGCAGCGGACGGAAGCATCACGGGGACGGGCATCACGACCGCCGGAGGCACGGTCACCCTCGATGCGAGCGGCACACTGACAACCGGCGCTATCGACTCACGCTCGGGTGTGACGACACCACCGGATGGCGCGATCAACCTGACGGGCGGGGCGCTGATCGATGTGAGCGGGACCGTGAATTCGGGAACCCGGAGCATTAGTGCATCCGCAGACGCGGTCAGCGGCAGCGGGCAACTCGTCTCCACCTCGTCCAGCAGCGTCAGCGTAACCGCGGGCTCGGGCAACATCGGAAGCTCCACCACGCCGCTCTCCATATCCGCGCCGCGGGTCACGTTGAGCGCTTCGGGATCGACGCCGAGCGGAAACGTTTTCGCCAGTCTTACGGGCACGAACAATCTGACGCTCGACGCGGATGACGGTTTCACCGTGACATCGAGTGTTCCGATCAGCACGCTCAACCTTACGACCAGTAGCAGCGGGGTTGGGCTGGTCAGCCTTGCGACCGACAGCACGCAGAGCTTCGGTTTTCAGCGCAACGGGACGACGTTCGAGATCACCGGTGTCACCTCGACGCCGCCGCTCAGCACGTTCGACCTTACTACGTCTGGCAATCTGCGCGTGAAGGGCGGCATCGCTGCCAGCGCGCTCGAGCTCACCGCGAGCGGCGGGACGTTGACGCTCGACGGTTCGTCCAGTGCGCTCGTGCTGTCGAACGCCAGCCAGAGTCTGTGGGGAAGCACGGCGGTCAACATCCTGGGCGACGTCACGGCGAGCACCACCGGCAATCAGTCGATACAAGGCTCCGGCACGCTCAGCTTCACCGGCACCGGTTCGCTGTCGAGCGGTGCATCGCAGACGATCGACATGTCGGGGAACATCGCGATCACCACTGTGGGCGGGCCGATCAGCATCACCGGCAGCACCCAGTACATCCGCTCCTTCGGCAACCTCGATTTCACTGCGACCGGAGGCGCCATCACGGTCACCGGTGCAAGCCAGCAAGTGATCGGCGACAGCTTCAATTCCGTGATGACTTTGCAGGGCGGCGGTGCTGCAGGCCAGGCGGTGACGTTTACGGCCTCGGGCAGCCAGACCATACAGACCGACGACAACGCCAACAGCGCGATCCGCCTGCTGGGCGGCGGCGGGACAGATGCCTCGGCAAGCATTCTCTACACCGGTACCGGGGAACAAACGGTTCAGGGGGGCGACGTGATCCTGACCGCGGGCACGGCAGCGGGCGCGTCGGCCCTCATCAGTACCGCCACCGGCAGCCAGCTCGTGCGCTCCAATCGGGACATCAAGCTCACCGCGGATGCCGCGGAAGCGAAGATCGTCACGACCAGCGGGCAGGCACAGCAGATCGGCGAAAGCAGGTGCACACCCGTGTCGTTCGGCTGTATTGCTCAGCCGTATCAGACCGACAGCATCATCTTGCAGGGCGGCACCGGGTTCGAGGCGGCACTTCTGTCCGCCGGCTCACAAACGGTACATGCAGATGTTGGCATCCAGGTGCTCGGCGGCAGCGGCGCAGGCGGCAAGGCGCGCATCGAGACCACGAGCACCACGCAGGAGCAGCGCATCGGCTGTGGCGCTTCGGGCTCCGGCGAGATCTGCACGACCAACCTGAACACCCTGACGCTTACAGCGGGCGCGAACGGCGCCTTCGCGGAGATCACCACGCCCGGCGTGCAGCGCATGTTCGGCACGTCGACGCTGACGATGACCGGCAGCTTTGACAACGGCGGCTACGCGGGTATCAGCAGCGGCGGTACGCACCAGAACATCCGCTTCGGAAACACGACGCTGACCGCGGGCGAGGGCGACGGTTCGCACGCGGAGATTTTGTATACGGGCACCGGGGTTGCTTTCCAGGATTCACAGGTGCTGCGCTTCAGCAACCTTACCCTTACGGCCGGCGGCGACTCCGGCGGAAACACCGCGGTCGCGCGCATTTCGTCATCGGATACTCGGACTGACGAGGACGCCCAGCAACTGACTGCTTCGGGCGTGGTCCAGCTTATCGGGGGAGCCGGGCCCGATTCCGTAGCCCAAATCACGACGAGCGGGCGACAGAATCTCTCCCTGGGGACGGTAACGCTGAAGGGGGGCACCGGCAGCAGCTCATTCGCTCGCATCAATACGCCGGCCAGTCAGACGATCAGCTTCAGCTCGCTCACGCTGGACAACAGTGCGCTCACCACGGGCAGCGGCGCCTATGCGAAAGTCGATGCGGGCTCAACGCAGCAGCTTTTCGGCGGGGGGCTCACGCTCACGGCGGGTGGCGTGGGTGAAACGACCATTGCCAACGCCGGCGCGACCATCGAAGGTCATAGCCAATACATCCAAGTCTCTTCGCTTAACCTGCTCGGTGGTTCGGGGACGAGCGGAGCGACGTCCGATGCCTATATCAAGAATCTTTCCGGCAGCCAGACGGTGACCGCCTTCGGCAACATCGCCATACAGGGTGGGCACCAGCACTCGACCACCGGTATTCTGAATGCTGGAACAGGCGCCCAGACGGTATCAGCGAGCGGCGCCATCGCGCTCACGTCGGACACTGTCACGCCGCCTGCGCACGCGGATTCGCTGGTCCTGATTCAGAATTCTCCGGCCACTGCGCAGACCATTACCGCGTCGGGTGGCGGACTGCGGCTGACCAATAGCGGCAGCGGCACGCTCGAAGTCACCTCCGCCGGCTCGCAGAAGGTCACGGCACGCTATGTGGACGTCCAGACGAGCGCGGGCAGCTCGGGCAACGCAACGCTGAGCACTACGGGCACGCAGTACATACGCACCACTAACGAGAACGTCAACGAGGAAAGTCTCATCGTCGCCGCGTTCGGCAGCGGAACCGCGAAGATCGAGGCCGGGACGAGTCAGCTTCTCGAAGTGGGCTACCCGCTGATCATGCAGGGCAGCTCCTCTGGCTCGGGGCTGCTTTCCATCGGCAGCGCCAACGGCGTCGATGCCGCCGGCAACTCGCTGGTACTGGCAACGGATCAAACCGTGTTTGCCGGCTCCATTCTCGTTCAGGGCCCCACCGGTTCGGGCGCGCTCTCGAAATTGAGTGCGACGAACGCCCAGAACGTCAGCACGCTGCTGGGCGGCATCGATGTTCTCGGGGGAACAGGCGCCGATTCACTGGCGACGGTCGATCCCTTGGTCCAGGTCTTGCTAGTCAACGGACCGATCAGCCTGCTGGGCGGGCAGGGGCCAGGCACCAACGCCGATGCTTCCATCGTGTCGGGCGGCTCGCAGACGATACTTGGCACGAGTGGAGGGATTACTTTGACCGGCGGTCAGACCACCGGATCCGATGCCCTCATTTCCAATCTGGGCGCGCAGCAGGGATGCTCTCTGATCTCCTTCTCGTGTGGACAAACACAGACCATCACGCCGACACCTACGCTTAGCCAAATGGTCGGAAGCGCATTCACCGCGGGCGGCATCGCATCGAACTCGACTGGTGCAGGAGCCATCATTTCTGCGGATGCGACGCAGCAGACATTGGCGAATCAGGACGAATTCGGCAGTGCATTCGATACGCTCGCGCCCGACAGCGAGGACCCGATGTTCGGCAGAAGGGCGCCGATATGCCGTTGACGCCCCCGATGAGTCGCGGCCGTTTTCTGTGGCTCCTGACCTTCTGCTGGGTCGCGGGGGTCGGGTCTTTCCCGATGGCCCTTGCGGCGGCGCCCGCAGGCGAGATCATCTACGCGCACGGCTTGACCAGCGTGCAGCGCGACGGCGAAGCGGCGCGTTTTGTGGCGAAGGGTGATGCGATCAACGAAGGCGACATCATCAGCACAGGGCCGAAGGGATTCGCGGTTATTGGTCTCAAAGATGGCAGCAAGATGACGTTGCGGCCGGATACCAGTTTTGCCGTAGAGAAGTTCAGTCACGGGGGCAAGGAGGAAGCGGGGTTTTTCCGCCTGGTCAAAGGTGGCGTGAGGGCCGTCACTGGACTCATCGGAAAGCGCAACCCACAGGGCATGCGCCTCAATACCGCAACCGCCACGATCGGCATCCGCGGCACCGGTTTTGATGCGCGCATATGCGAAGCCGATTGCCCCACCGAAGGCCAGGTCGGGCGCAAGGACGTACCGCCTTCCGCAGAGCTGATCGTGGGGCGAGTGGCGCAGCACGCGGGTTCCGGCACGCTGGTCGGGACAGATGGACAGTCGCGCCCCATCAGCAATGGCGCGCCGCTCTTCAACGGCGACACCGTGCGAACTGATAAGGCGAGTCATGCGGTCCTGGCATTTCGAGACCGCTCCAAAGTCACGGTCATCCCCGAGTCGGAGTACAAGCTCGAGAACGTCCGCTTCAGCGGTGCGCAATCGGATCAGGGCAATTTCGTGGTCCGCATCGTAAGAGGTGGAGCCCGTACGCTGACCGGCCTTCTGGCCAAACGCGATCCGAAGACCGTACAGATCAACATGATTACCGCCGTGATCGGGATCCGCGGGACCGGCGTTGACGGTCGGTTGGCGCTCGATTGCATCGCCGGTGCCTGTTCGGAAGCGGCCTTCGCCTACACGTGGGAAGGATCGGTGTTCCTGCAGGTGGGGGACCGCAGCATCGTCATCGACACCGGTCGAGCGGGCGTGTACAACCCCGCGCAAGACCGGCTCGCATTGCTGGACGCGATACCGCAGTTCTTCCTCGATGAGACGGCACCGCGTCCGGACCAGGTTGAGGTCGACTTCGACAATCTGTTCCGCATAACGGGACTCCCGGGTTACCCGGCCGGAGTCTATATCGGCATGCTCGACGGACACGTGGTCTTCGCGGGCAGAGGCGGCTCCATCGATCTCGGGCCGGGTGAATCCGGTTATCTGGGCGACGGTGATATTCCGATCCGCCTCGCGCGTTATCCCGACTTCCTGTTGAACGACCCGTATCCACGCCCGGACAAGTTCGATGAAACGACGATGCGCCTGCTCGACGTGCTGAATCCCGGCGGCGGTCCGGGCAGCCTGATCTGCGAGATGTGATGACTCGATATCTCAACAACAATACGGCGGGGCGTCTTGGAGCGCTCCTGCTCATCGCGCTTTGCGGTGCGCCTGCATCGGCCTGGAGTCAGACGCCGCCGGCGGCCAGCGCGCCCATCCTCGAGGTAAAGCACTTTATCGTAGAGGGCGAAAATCCGCTTTCTCCCCAGGAAACGCAGGCGATCCTCGCACCGCATCTGGGCGCGCATAAGAGTCTTGCAACCATCGAAGCGGCGGCCAGCGCCCTTGAGCAGGCTCTACGGAGCCGTGGCCACAGTTTTCACCGGGTGATCGTGCCGGCACAGCGTCCGACGGGGGGGGAGCTGAGGCTACAGGTCCTGCATTTCCCGCTGAATGAAGTCACCGTCACGGGGAACCAGCATTTCTCCGCGGAGAACATACTCCGCAGCCTGCCCGGGCTTGAAGCCGGAAAATCACCCGACCTGCGAGCGCTATCGAGCCAGCTGGGATTGGCGAACGAGCATCCCTCGAAGCGCCTCACGATCAACATCAAGGAGAGTGCGAAACGCGATGCGCTCGACGCCGAGGTTCGCGTGCGCGACGGCAAGATCATCCAGCCCTTCGTTTCGCTCACCGGACACACCCGGGATTTCGACAACACCATCAACGAGAATACCGGTTACACGCGCCTGACATTGGGACTGCAGCACGCCAATCTCTTCGATCTGGATCACGTCGCCACGCTCGCCTATACGACTTCACCGGAAAACGTGAGCAATGTGACGCAGTATGGCCTGTTCTACTGGCTGCCGTTCTACGGCTACAACACCTCGCTCAACGCCTACTACACCAAGTCTGACGTCAATACCGGCACGGTGGGGCTCGGCGGCCAGAGCTTCGATGTCAGCGGCAAAGGCGAGTTCTGGGGAATCCGGGCCACCTACGCGCTGCCGCGGATCGGCGAAATCAGCCAGCACGTTTCGCTCGCCATCGACGATCGTTATTTCGAGAGCACGCTCGCCACCACCGGGCTGGTACAAACCGTTCCGGTGGGAAGCCGCCCCATTTCCCTGCGCTATACCGCGCGCCAGGAAAAGCCGGGCAGCACCCTCGGCGGCTATCTGGAATACGCGGTCAACACCGGCGGCGGCCGCGCCAGCAGCGACAGCGAGTATGCGGTGTCTTCCCTGCGCACGGGTCAAAACCCGGGCCCCAACTGGGAGGCATGGCGCTGGGGGCTGGAGGCTCACTATGGCATTGCCACGAACTGGCTGCTCGTGGGTCGGTTCCGCGGTCAATACGCGGACGAACCGCTCATTCCGGGTGAGCAGTTCGGCATCGGTGGCGCGGCGTCGGTGCGCGGCCTGCGGGAACGTGAAACTTCAGGCGACCGGGGCTACTTTTTCAACATCGAATTGCAGGCGCCGGACATCGGCGCCGGCGTGCTCCCGTTCGTTTTCTAT
The DNA here is from genome assembly GCA_052386775.1 of Betaproteobacteria bacterium. Lineage (GTDB taxonomy): Bacteria > Pseudomonadota > Gammaproteobacteria > Burkholderiales > SG8-41 > DSOT01. The sequence continues at coordinate 6,450 of JBQTJV010000111.1, read as the reverse complement.
GACCAGGGTTACCGCAGGCACGTGAGCCCGGTTCCCGGGTTGCCGGTAAAGGACAGCGCTTCGAGCATCGGCGCAGGCTTGCGCTGGAACTGGCAGAGAAAGCTCGACGTATCGGTCACCTACGCCAACGTATTGAACGGCGTGGCGGCAGGGACGCCCGGCGGCCACGACAAGCTCCTGTTCTCGGCGTTCTATCGCTTCTGAGCAGAATAAAGCAGAAACACCGTCGGCCGCCGATCGAGCGTGGGCTGATCCCCGCGCCATGCTTCCACTGTGCGCGTCGCAATCGACTCGGTAGCCATCGAGAGGTCTGCTGCAATGCAGACCAGCGTATCGTCGCGGCACGCCTCCAGCACTGCGCGAAACATCGCGTCGTTGCGATAGGGCGCCTCGATGAACATCTGCGTACAATCGCTTCGCACCGAGTCGTGTTCCAGCTCCTGTAATTTCCTGCGACGCGCATCTGCGTGCACCGGCAAGTAGCCATGGAAGGCGAAGCGCTGGCCGTTCAATCCGGAAGCCATCAGCGCAAGGAGCAGCGCAGACGGCCCCACCAGGGGCACGACGCGGATGCCGCGTCGGTGCGCGAGACGGACGAGCAGGGCACCCGGGTCGGCGACCGCGGGGCACCCCGCCTCCGCGAGCAACCCGCAGTCCTCACCTTCGAGCATCGGCGTCAATAGCTCGGGAAGGACGACCTCGGGGGTATGCTCATTCAACGTCCGCATCTGCACCTGCTGCAGCGGATGCGGATAACGTACCGCCTTGAGGAAGTGGCGCGCGCTTTTTGCGTCTTCCACGATGAAGGAGCGCAAGGCGCAGAGGCGGCTTAGCGTGCTCTCGGGAAGGGCTGCAGCGGCGTCCCCACCCAGCGTGGTCGGCACGAGATAAAGCGTCCCCGGTGGCTTCGTCATTCGCCGCTCACAGGACCTTTACGCCTTCGTTGCGCAGCATGGTCACGAGCCGCATCAGCGGCAGCCCGATCAGTGCAGTCGGGTCTTCGCTGCGAACCTCTTCGAGCAGCGCGATTCCAAGTCCTTCCACTTTGGCGCTGCCCGCACAGTCATACGGTTTTTCGCGTCGCAGGTAGCGCTCGATCTCCTCATCGGTCAGTTCGCGGAATTTCACCGTCGTAGGCACGTTCGCAAGCTGCAGCCGATCCGCGCCGGCGCTGTACACGCAAACTGCGGTGTGGAAGACCACTCGCCTGCCGCGTACGAGCTGCAGCTGCCGCACGGCCGTATGGTGATCACCGGGCTTGCCGAGTGGGCGGCCTTCGATCTCCGCGACCTGATCGCCGCCGATCACGATATCGCCGCGTACCGGTCGCGCCCCGGCGCGCGCCTTGGCGGCCGCCAGCCGCAATGCCGTGCGCTCCGCATGCTCGCCGGAAATCGGCGTCTCGTCGACGTCGGGAACGATCACTTCGAACGGCAGTTCGAGGCGTTGTAGCAGCGCACGCCGGTAGGCAGAGCTGGAAGCGAGAATGATCACGCAGTGAAGGTGGCGACCGAGATGAGCGGCGCACTGCAGCTCAACGTGTAAGTGCCTGCGAAGTATCGCTTTTTCCTGTATTTTTCTTTGACAGCATGGCGCAAAAATACTATCATGCGCGCCTTATGCCTGCACAGACTGTCATCGATAGTCTGGAGTTCGCCCGCACAGCACAGGAATTGCAGGGCAGTGTCCCGGTTGCCAGGCTGACCCGGCTTCGTGATTGCCTGTCAGACCGCCACGGTGAAGTGAACTACGTGGTGACCGGTGGGCGGGACGAACGGCGCAGACCGGTGCTGAAGGTCGACATCAGCGGCAATCTTCGACTGCAGTGCCAGCGCTGCCTTGCGGAATTCGAGTATCCGCTGGGATTTTCCAGCACCCTTTTGCTGGTGCGTCCGGGCGAGGATATGAGCGCAAATGCGCAAGACCCGGAGGCGCCGGACTGTGTCGAGGCAAGTCCGGAGCTGGATGTCGTGGCGCTGGTCGAGGATGAAATCCTCCTCGGCCTGCCGTTTGCGCCGCGTCATCCCGAGGATGCATGTCAGAGCGCCTGGGGCGCCCGCGAACGGGCCCCAGGCGAGCGGTCGGCGTTCGCAGGGTTGGCGGAACTGAAGCATCTGCGACCGAAACAGTAAACACTCAGGAGCATCGAAATGGCAGTCCAGCAAAACAAGAAGTCACCGTCCAAGCGCGGCATGCACCGCTCGCACGACGCCCTCTCCAATCCGCCGCTTGCCGTCGAACCGACCACGGGGGAAGTGCACCTGCGGCACCATATCAGCCCCAACGGCTTTTACCGCGGAAAGAAAGTAATCAGGAACAAGGGCGAATAGCCGTTTTGCGCCGCTGAGGGCGTGAACGGGGTTTGCGTCCGTGCCATCTGACAACGATAACGGGCACGGCAGGGAGGCTCTCGTATGGATGTGACCGTTGCCATCGACAGCATGGGCGGCGATCACGGTGCGCACGTTACCGTCCCTGCTGCGGTGGACTATCTCGGGCGCGATGCCGGCACATCGATAGTTCTGGTCGGCGACCAGGAATCCATCCGGACGGAACTGCGGCGCGCCGGTTCTTTCGATGAGTCGCGCATCCGCGTGCGTCACGCCTCCGAGGTCATAGCGATGGACGAATCGCCGGCGCTTGCCCTGCGCAGCAAGAAGGATTCGTCGATGCGCGTGGCGATCGACCTGGTGAAGGACGGCGAGGCACTTGCCTGTGTCAGCGCCGGGAATACCGGCGCGTTGATGGCCATCTCGCGGTTCGTGCTCAAGACGCTTGCGGGAATCGACCGCCCCGCCATAGCGAGCGTCCTGCCCACGTTAAAAGGCCATACCTACGTTCTCGATCTGGGCGCGAACGTCGACTGTACTGCCGAGCATCTCCTTCAGTTCGGGATCATGGGATCGGAGCTGGTGGCATCGGTGGAGCATAGCGAGCGTCCCACCATCGGGCTGCTCAACGTCGGCGAAGAGGACATCAAGGGCAATGAAGTCGTCAAGCGGGCGGCAGAACTGCTGCGCGACAGCGGTCTCAATTTTTACGGCAACGTCGAAGGCGATGATATCTACAAGGGCACGACGGACGTCGTGGTGTGCGACGGATTTGTCGGCAACGTCGCGCTCAAGACTTCTGAGGGTCTCGCGCAGATGCTGGCCACGTACCTGCGCGAGGAATTCGGCCGCAGCACATATGCCAGGCTGGCCGGCGCGATCGCCTTGCCGGTACTCAATGCGTTCAAACGGCGCGTCGACCATCGCCGCTACAACGGCGCGACGCTGCTCGGACTGAGAGGCATCGTCATCAAGAGCCACGGATCGGCAGACGTCTTCGCGTTCGGGTTCGCCATAGAACGCGCGGTCGAAGAGGCGCGCAACGGCGTGCTCGCTCACATAGCGGATCGCATGTCGTTGATCCAGAAAAGCGCAGCGTGACGATGCATTCGCGCATCGTTGGTACCGGCAGTTATCTGCCGGCGAAGATCCTGACCAACCGCGACCTCGAACGAATGGTCGACACCACTGACGAGTGGGTGTTTACCCGAACCGGCATCCGGCAGCGCCACATTGCTGCAGAGGGCGAGAAGGCAAGCGATCTCGCGCTGGCTGCAAGCCGCAAAGCGATCGACGCGGCCGGCATCCAACCTCACGATATCGGGCTTATCATCGTTGCCACGACGACGCCCGACATGGTATTTCCGAGCACGGCGTGCATCCTGCAAGCGAAACTCGGCATCAGGAATTGCCCGGCGTTCGATATGCAGGCGGTTTGCAGCGGCTTCGTGTACGGACTGGCGGCCGCGGATCAATTCATGCGCGGCGGGCACTATGACTATGCGCTGGTCGTCGGCGCTGAAGTCTATTCGCGAATCCTCGACTGGAAAGACCGTTCTACGTGCGTGCTGTTTGGTGACGGCGCCGGCGCTGTAGTGCTCAAGCGCGCACGCGCGGCCGGCATCCTCTCCAGCCACCTCCACGCCGACGGCAGTTACGCGGACATTCTGTCCGTGCCGGGCACGGTGCGCGGCGGCAAGGTGAGCGGCACGCCGCTGTTGCAGATGGAAGGCAACACGGTTTTCAAGTTCGCCGTCAAGGTACTGGAGGAGGTGGCTGTCGAAGCGCTCGCCGCGAATCATCTTCACAAAGCGGATCTCGACTGGCTGATCCCGCATCAGGCCAACATCCGCATCATCCAGGCGACGGCGCGAAAACTCGGGCTCAGCATGGAAAAAGTCGTAACGACGGTGGAGCGTCACGCCAACACGTCCGCGGCTTCGATTCCGCTGGCGCTCGATGAGGCCGTGCGGGACGGACGCATCCGCAGCGGTCAGCACGTGCTGCTCGCAGGCGTCGGGGGCGGTTTCACCTGGGGTTCGGTGCTGCTCAAATGGTAATCGCGACCGCTGTGAAGCTGGCGCTGATATTTCCCGGGCAGGGATCCCAGGCCGTGGGCATGCTCGAGGCTTTCGCCGACACCCCGGTCGTGCGGGAGACGTTCAAGGAGGCGTCGGACGCGCTCCAGGTAGATCTCTGGAAACTGGCGGCAGAGGGGCCCGCGGATGCGCTCAATGCGACGGTCAACACGCAACCCGTGATGTTGAGCGCGGGCTACGCGGTCTACCGGGCCTGGCGGCAGGCTGGCGGGGCAGAGCCGGCTTTGGTCGCGGGCCACAGCCTCGGCGAATATACGGCGCTCGCTGCGGCCGGTGTGCTGGCATTTCGCGACGCCGTGCCCCTGGTGCGCTTTCGCGCGCAGGCGATGCAGGACGCCGTGCCGGTCGGAGCCGGGGCCATGGCGGCGATACTCGGGTTGGACGACGACGCTGTGCGCGCCGCTTGCACCGAGGCTGCGCGGGGGGAGGTGGTGGAGGCCGTCAATTTCAACGCGCCGAATCAGGTGGTGATCGCCGGGCACCGGGCGGCCGTCGAGCGCGGCGTCGAAGCGGCCCGCGCAAAGGGCGCGCGCCGAGCGGTGATGCTGCCGGTGAGCGCACCGTTTCATTCCTCGCTGCTCCAGCCGGCCGCCGAACGTCTGGCCCGTCGATTGCAGGAAGCGGTTTTTTCAACGCCGCGCATTCCGGTGATCAACAACGTGGACGTGGCGATTCTCAGCGAGACAGATCGCATCAAGGATGCGCTCGCGCGCCAGGCCTGTCGTCCCGTGCGTTGGGTCGAAGTGATTCGCCACATGGCCTCGGCGGGCGTAACGCACATTGCGGAGTGCGGCCCCGGAAAAGTGCTTGCGGGCTTGACCAAGCGCATCGATTCCCGGCTGGAGAGTTACGCCATCACGGATCCGCAATCGCTGCAGCAGACTCTGGAGGCAATCCGGTGAACTCGCTCGCGGGCAAGGTCGCGCTGATAACCGGCGCATCGCGCGGCATTGGCAGGGCGATCGCGCTCGAACTGGGACGGCAGGGCGCCGTGGTGATAGGCACTGCCACCGCGGAGGCCGGCGCAGCGACGATTCGTCAGTCGTTATCCGATGCCGGCATCGCCGGAACCGGTCTCGTCGTGAACGTCACCGATTCCGCTCAGATCGAAGCGGCTCTCGCAAGAATCGAAGCGGAATTCGGCGCGGTTGCAATACTGGTCAACAACGCGGGCATCACGCGCGACAACCTGCTGCTGCGCATGAAGGACGAGGAATGGGACGACATCATGTCGACCAATCTCAAGAGCGTCTATCGGCTCTCCAGGCTGGTGCTGAGAGCGATGATGAAAGCGCGTTATGGCCGCATCATCAACATCACCTCGGTGGTCGGTGCCATAGGCAACGCCGGACAGACCAATTACGCTGCAGCGAAGGCCGGGGTGGGCGGCTTTTCCCGGGCGCTCGCGCGCGAGGTCGCCAGCCGCGGCATCACGGTCAATTGCGTGGCGCCGGGGTTTATCGAAACGGACATGACCGCGAAACTGACGGAAGACCAGCGCGCCACGCTGATGCGCCAGATTCCGCTCGCCCGTCTCGGGACGGTCGATGACGTCGCCGCGGCGGTGGTGTTTCTCGCTTCTCCGGGCGCCGCCTACATTACCGGCTGTACGCTACACGTGAACGGCGGAATGCACATGGAGTGAAACGACGCGGCTTACGCACCCGCAGCATGGCTTTGTATTGAATCTAAAGTGTTTTTCGGGAAGCCAATTCTGGTAGAATACGCGACCGGTTTTATTCCGATTTTTCTCCGTCAGCGGGCACACCGACCTATCAACTCGTGAGGCAACAAGGAAGGGGACATTAATGGAAAACATCGAGCAGCGCGTCAAGAAGATCGTCGCCGAGCAGTTGGGAGTCAACGAGGCCGACGTCAAGAACGAGTCGTCCTTCGTGAACGACCTCGGGGCGGACTCGCTCGATACTGTCGAATTGGTGATGGCTCTGGAAGAGGAGTTTGAAACCGAGATTCCGGACGAGGAGGCCGAGAAGATCACCACGGTTCAGCAGGCGGTCGAT
>JBQTJV010000110.1:0-8989 GCA_052386775.1 Betaproteobacteria bacterium | reverse complement strand
GAAATTCTCGCCGGGACGCTGATCGGCTTCATGCGGGCGGTCGATTTTCCGAGCGGCTTGGGCGCAGTCGGATTCAGCGACGCGGACCTGGGCGCGCTGGTGGAGGGCACGCTGCCGCAGCAGCGCGTCATCGGCAATGCGCCGCGGCCGGCGTCGCGGGACGATTTGCGCCAGCTTTTCAGCGGCGCCATGGCGTACTGGCGGTGAAACTGCGTTGCCACCAGCATGGCGTTGCCGTTAGCATGGAGCGCGTCCCGGGTGCGTGTGCTAACAGGGGTTCATGACCATGTCCACTGCTGAAATGTCCGTGCTGTTCGCCGATATCTCCGGCAGCACCAAACTCTACGACACGCTCGGCGATGCGCAGGCGAAGCAGCTGGTGGACGAGTGCATCGGCATCATGCGCGACGTCGTGTCCCGCTATAAGGGTCGCGTGATAAAGACCATAGGCGACGAGGTCATGTGCGTCCTGCCGGACGCCGACAGCGGGCACCTCGCTGCCGCCGACATGCAGCTGAAGATTTCTTCGCTGGCGGTGGTCGGCAATGTGCGGCGTGCCATCCGCGTGGGATTCCACTGCGGTCCCGTCATCGAGGACAACAACGACGTATTCGGCGATACGGTCAATATGGCGGCGCGCATGGCGGGGCTCGCCAAAGCCATGCAGATCATTACCACCCGCGCCACGGTGGAAAAACTCTCAGCGCCGCTGCGTTCTTCGACGCGCGGCATCGCCGCGTTGTCGGTGAAAGGCAAGGGCGACGACGTGGACGTGTGCGAGGTGATCTGGCAGGCCGGCGAGGATCTCACCATGGCAACCACTTCGATGGCCGCGGCGGTAAAGGCGATAAGGTTGAATTTGAAGCACGGCGCGAAAGAACTCGTGCTCGAGCAGGCGAACAGCGGTATCACCGTCGGGCGCGATGCCGGCTGTCAGGTCGTGCTGGCCGACCGCATGGCCTCGCGCGTGCATGCGCGCATCGAGCGCCGTCGCGACAAGTTTTTCGTCATCGACCAGAGCACCAATGGCACTTTCGTCAACTTCGCGGGAGAGGCGGAGGTCGTGCTGCGGCGGGAGGAAGTGATGCTGCGCGGTCAGGGCCGCATCGCGTTCGGCCACAGCCTTGCCGAATCGGCCGAGGAAACGCTCGATTTCGTGGTGCAGGGCTAGGGCCGCGTTCGGCGATCAGGCCTGAACCCGGGCCCCTCTCAATATCGACTTGGAGCGCGACTCGGGAGCGCTCAGCAGCCCGGCCGGCGGAACCGTCTCCAGCTTGGCGCGAATGGCCGTTTCCGCGCACGCCGCGGAGAAGGCGACATTGACGACCGCGCCGCTCGCGCCGGCCAGCGCGAAACAGCTCTGGCCCAGCTTGGCGTTGAGCGGCTTCAGGATCGCATCCTGCACGAAATCCGTTGCCGTTCCGCCTTCGGGCAGGCGCAGTTGGTAGCGTCCCGTCTCCGCGGTCAACTGCGCGTCGAGCACCGAGCGGAAACCGCGCAGTTCGCGCAGCAGCAGGCGCGCGCTTTCCGCGTCCGGCAGTCCGGTGACGTTCAGGCTGACGGCTTGCGCGCCGAAATTAAAGTGCTGCAGGAAGAAATTCTTGGAAAACTCCTCGCCTATGAGCTTGCCGATGTCGGCGAGCGCCTGGTCCTCGCTCGCCCAGCTCCGGCCTTTCGGGCTCACGGTATTGAGATAGATTTCCTCCCCGGTCGCCTTGTCGATCGCCTTGACGGTCCACGACGTGAGCGCCGTCTTGGTGACGGTGATGCCCGATGCGGCGAGCTTCGCCGAAAGCTGTTTCACGCGCACTTCGCCGTGAATCTCGAAATCCGCCGTCTGGGCATTGGGGCCGGTCTTGGTTTCGCCTTCGGCAGACCACACCCGGAAGCCGAAGGAGCGGATGCGTTCCTTGACGACGTTCTCTGCGAGCTGCGAGCGGCTTGGCGGAAACGGCTGGGCGGTGTCCGCGTTGCGGATCGCCATCAGGATAGTGATCTTCGGGTCGCCGTTGTTGCGGATGAACTCGATGCGCTCTTCGCGCGACATCTGGTTGAGCGACTTCTGCACGTCGCGGACTTTGACGGCGGCACGGGCTTCCGCTGCGATCAAGCCATCCTTGCCCGCGGTGGCCGCACTTTCCTGCAGCACGGTCTTGATGAAGGCGCCGTGACGCGACAGCAGCTTGGCCTCGATCACGCCGTAGTTTTTCTCGAGCGAGCGTTTGTCGACATAGAGCGCGAGCGCTTTTTCCACCAGCTGGCGCTGCGCATCGGCCCGCGCTTCGGCCTGCGCGGCCGCCTGATCGCCGTTGAAGCGCGGATCACCGGGATTCACCAGCCCCAGTGCGCTGATGATCATGGTGCCGGGCTCGGCTGGCGACTCCGCGGCGGCCCGCGCCGGCTCGGCGGCCGCGACGGGTTTTGGAGCGGCTGCGGGCGTCGCGGACGATGTCAGGACCGGAGCTGCGGGACCCGGTGTCGCGGCCGGAGCATTCGGAGCAATCTGAGCGACCGGTACCCCGGCAGCCTTGTCCTTGCCCAGCAGGGCGTAGCCGCCACCGACCGCGAGCAGCAGCGCAGCCGCCGCGCCACCGAGGATGGCGAGGTTCGTCATCGACTTCGCGCTGGACTGCTTCTGCGGTACGCCTTGCGGCGCCGTGGTGGGCGCAGACGCTGCGGCAGTGGAAACCGGACGGCCCGGGACCGTCGCATCGCTGCGCACCAGCGTCGCTTCGACGTTGACGACGGTCTGGTCCTCGCTCTGGCGCTGGACCGCGCTGCGGATCGCGGCCGCGAACTCGGCCGCAGTCTGGTAACGATCCGCGGGATTCTTCGCCATGGCTTTCTTCACCACGGCATCCCACGCCGGCGGCAGCGTGACGTTCAGCGTCGAAGGCGGGAGCGGCTCCTCCTTCAGCACCTTGTGCATGATGGTGGTGATGGTCCCCGTGAAGGGCTTCTCGCCGGTAAGAAACTGATACAGGATCACGCCGCAGGAGAAGATGTCGCTGCGACCGTCCACCGTTTGGCCCAGGAACTGCTCCGGCGACATGTAGGCCGGGGTGCCGAGCATCGTGCCCGCCTGGGTCAGCTCCGAAGTCTCGATGCGCGCGATGCCGAAATCCGCGACCTTGACCCTGCCGTCGGCGAGCAGGATCACGTTGGCCGGCTTCATATCGCGATGGACCACCCCGTTCTTGTGCGCGTGGTCGAGCGCATCGAGCAGCTCACCCATGATGCGCTCGACATCCTTTACGGCGAAGCGCTCGTTGGCGTCGAAGTGGTCCTTGAGCTCCTTGCCCTTGATGAACTCCATGGCGATATAGGCGATACGGCCTGCGTCGGCCGGAGCTGACGGGTCGCCTTCCGGGACCACCTCGCCGTAGTCGTAGATTGCGACGATATGCGGATGGTTGAGGCGCCCTGCGGCCTGCGCCTCGCGCTTGAAGCGGGCGAGAATTTCTGCCGCGTGCGCCTGCTCGAGCTGATCGCCGCGGATGGTCTTGATGGCGACGGCGCGCTCGATTACGGGATCGTAGCCCTCGTAAACGATGCCCATCGCGCCTTTACCGAGTTCGCGGCAGATATCATATTTGCCGATTTTGGTGGGAATGGACATCAAGCTTTCCTGGCGGCGCAATCCGGTCTACAGGTGGCGCGGCACGCTCGCATGCGCGCGGCGTCCCGGTTCGCGCGGCTGTTTTGTTTACTTGTACTTCGAGTCGATTTCGTATACGGCGGTCTGCACCAGGCGCTGCACCATCGTGTCGAGCCCCACGCCGCCTTTGGCGCTTTGCGACACGCCGAGCACGCTGGTGGAGGTGGCGCCGACTTCCATCTTGAGTTCGCTGTAACCCTGCGCCACCTGCTCGGTGGTGTTCGCATCCATGATTTTGTAGCGCATCCCGATCAGCCACACGCCGGTGGCATCCTGAGTCTGCACCGAACCGGTTGCCTGCCCGGCTACGGAGCCGCCGCGGCCGCCGAATACCGTGCCCAATATCCCGCCTATGGCCCGGCCGTCGAATCCCTGCCGGTTCTCGGCGATCTGCTCCGCTTTCAGGATGTCGAACTTCACGACCCACTTGGTGGCTTTCAGCTTGCCGACCTGCATGGTCTGGCGCGCCTTGTCGACATCGCCCAGGTTATAGGCGAGCGAAATTTCCTGGAGCAGATGTCCGAGATTATTCCGCTCCAGCACCGAGAAGTTGGCCTGCGATAGCTCGAGCTCCGCGAAATCGGCGATATTGTTGGGCAGGAAACGCTGCGTGAACGTGGCGTTGTTGCTCTTTATTTCGCCGGGGATCACGACCAGAGCCGGACCCTTGGTGCCTCTGTTGACGTATTCCACCGGCTTGTACATGGCCTGTTCAGCCGCGGCATTCGCCTTTTGCGACGTCTCGGTGCCCGCGGTGGGCGAGGGGTTGCCAAACACCGGCTGTGCGAGCGCCGCGGCCGGACTTAGCGCGAGTGCGCAGAGCGCAGCGAGCACCTCGCCTCGGAACCGAATGCAGTGGGTCGTTCTCATCGCGATCTCCCTGTGTCGTTGTGCAGCGTTGCGCTACCGGGCGCGCTGGCAGTAGTCGCTGTAGAGCTGCGCCACCACTTCGTCGGCCCGCTCGTTGATCAGCGTGAGCGCCATACCGCGCGTATCGCGCCCGGCATAGCTTTCGTTGCGCGCATCGGCCTGCGAGATCATACGGCCGTTGGCCCCGGTGAGGGTGAAGTTCATGCTGACGCTCACCTGGTTCACGTTGACTATGGGATTCCGGGTCGCCTGCGTGGCGATCAAACCGCGCAATATGTACTGCGCCGCGAGGCGTTTGGAGGCGCTGATGGCGGCGTCGGGGTCGTTCTTGAAATACGCGTCGATCTCCGCCTGGGCGATCTGGCTGCGGATCTCCTCCGGGGAATATGTGCGCAGCCCCAGCGATTTGAGCCGCCCGTTGATGGCGTCCACATGCGGGCTGTAGGCCGACTGGCTGGCGTGGACCACGCCATTGCGCTCTTCGCCCACCAGAACCATGATCTTTTGATTGCGGATTTTGTCGCGGCACGGGGTCGCCAGCATGGACTGCACCTTGGCCTGGCGCTCGGCCTCCCGTTCCTTGTTCGAGGTGTCTTCGTTGGAAAATCGGAAGCCCTGGCCCCAGACCGAGGTCATGGCAAGCGCTGCAAGAAGGCCGATCAACGCGCGTGGCATCACGGCAAGCCCCGACAATGACACTGTATTTTGCATTGTCCCGCGCTTGAGCGGCGGCAGCAAGGGCGGCCGCTTTCCCCTCGTGCTTCAGGCGGCACCCTGGGGTGCGGTGCAAGCGCTTGCACCCGGTACTTCGGCGCGTATAATCGTAAACTCCCCCGCGTTGCCCTCGGCGCCGAGTCCGCCGGCGCGGCGGGAGCCGCCTGAATGCATTCCTACGCCTGTTACCAGAGGAGATCCACATGAACCTGATGGCAGAATCCAAAGCCCTCGCCAAGAATCTTGCGACCGCTGGCCGGGTCCGGATGACGCCGAGCGAAGCTTTCGTCGAAACCCTGGTGGCGCAAGGCGTGAAGGACAGCTTCGGCATCGTCGGCTCGGCCTACATGGACGCGCATGACCTGTTTCCGGCGGCCGGCATACGGTTCATTTCCGTCGCGCATGAGCAGAATGCCGCGCACATGGCCGATGGCTATTCCCGCGTCACCGGCAAGCACGGCGTGTGCATCGCGCAAAACGGCCCCGGCATCACCAATTTCGTCACCGCGATCGCCGCGGCGTACTGGGCCCATTCGCCGGTGGTGGCGATCACGCCCGAGTCGGGCAGCCTGACGATGGGACTCGGCGGTTTCCAGGAAACCGAGCAAATGCCGATCTTTTCCAAGATCACGAAGTGGCAGGTGCAGGTGAACTCGCCGCTCCGCATGGCGGAACTCACCGCGCGCGCCTTCGATATCGCGCTGGCGGAACGCGGCCCGGTGCAGATCAATATTCCGCGGGACTACTTCTATGGCGAGGGCGACTTCGAAATTCCCGAGCCGAAACGGATCGAACGCGCCGCCGGCGGTCCCGAGTCGCTCGACGCGGCGTCGCGTCTGCTCGCCAAAGCGAAGTTCCCGGTCATTCTTTCGGGCGGCGGCGTGGTCATGGCCGATGGCGTGAAAGAGTGCGTGGCGCTCGCGGACTATCTGACGGCGCCGGTCGTCAACTCCTATCTTCACAACGATTCCTTCCCCGCAAGCCACCCGCTCGCGTGCGGACCGCTGGGCTACCAGGGTTCGAAAGCGGCGATGAACCTGATCTCGAAAGCCGACGTGGTGCTCGCGCTCGGCTCCCGCCTGGGCCCGTTCGGCACGCTGCCGCAGCACGGCCTCGACTACTGGCCGAAGAACGCAAAGATCATCCAGATCGACGCCGACCCGCGCATGCTCGGGCTGGTGAAGAAAGTCTCGATCGGCATCTGCGGCGATGCGCGACTGGCGGCGATCGAGCTGTTGGGCCGCCTCAAAGCAATGGGCAAGTTTGCCCCGAACAAGGCGCGGCTCGCGGAAGTCCAGAAGGAGAAGCTCGCGTGGGCGCAGGAGCTGGCGCAGTGGCCTTCGCCAAACGAGAAAAACCGCATCGGGCCCCGCCAGGCGCTGGCGGCGCTCGCCCGCGCCATGCCGAAGAACGCGATGGTTTCGACCGACATCGGGAACGTCTGTTCGGTTGCCAACAGCTACTTGCCTTTCGAGACGTCGCCCTCGTTCCTCGCCGCCATGAGTTTCGGCAATTGCGGCTACGCCTACCCGGCCGCCATTGGCGCCAAGGTCGGACGCCCCGAGCGCCCGGCTATCGCCTATGTCGGCGATGGTGCGTGGGGCATGAGCCTCAACGAAGTCCTCACCTGCGTGCGCCAGAACATCGCGGTCGTCGCCGTGGTCTTCAACAACGGCCAATGGGGTGCGGAGAAGAAAAACCAGATCGACTACTTCGACAAGCGCTTCCTCGGTACCAATCTCAAGAATCCGGACTTCGCGGACGTCGCGGAGGCGATGGGCGCCAACGGCATGACCGTTGAACACGTGGACGAGGTCGGCGATGCGCTGCGTGGCGCGGTCCGATCCAACCGGCCCACCGTCATCAATCTGATGCTGACGCAGGAGCTCGGCGATCCCTTCCGGCGCGACGCGTTCCGCCAGCCGCGCCGGCTGCTGTCGAAGTACCGGAAGTACAGCGCCCGCGAGTATCGCTAGGCGTGGTGCCGATGGCGGCCGGACGTTGCCGCCGGCTGTCAGCTCCGTGAACGACCACAAGATAGGCAGGGTCGCGACGCTTGCGGACGTCGCGCGTCTCGCGCGGGTTTCGACGGCCACGGTATCGCGCGCCCTGTCGCTGCCGCACAAGGTCAGGCCGCGCACCCTTGCCCGCGTGCAGAGCGCAGTTCAGACGCTGGGCTACATGGCGCACGGCGCGGCGCGCGCACTCGCCTCGCGCCGCACCCGCACCATCGGCGCCGTCATTCCCACGCTCGCTAACGCCATCTTCGCCAACACTACGCACGCGCTGCAGAAAACGCTCGACGAAGCGGGCTACACGCTGCTGCTGGCTTCTCACGAGTTCAATGCCGCGGTGGAAGTCCGCGCCACGCGCGCGCTCATCGAGCGCGGCATCGACGGGCTGGTGCTGCTCGGCACGTCACACCACCCAAGCGTTTTCCAGATGATCGAGTCGAACCGCGTGCCCTACGTGCTGACCTGGGCGCTCGATCCGCAGAACACGCATCCTTGCATCGGATTCGACAATCGCGTCGCCGCCATCCGGCTCGCGGACTATCTGCTGGACATCGGGCATCGGGAGTTCGCCATGATTTCCGGTTACACGGCGCAGAACGAGCGCGCTCGCGAGCGCGCCGAGGGCGTGCGCGAGGCGCTTGCCTCCCGCGGCGGCCGGCTTCCCGCTGACCGGGTGGTGGAAAAACCCTTCACCCTCGGTGCGGGCAGGGAGGGCCTGCGCGAGGTGACGCGTCGCGATACGCCGCCGACCGCCGTGATCTGCGGCAACGACATCCTCGCCATAGGGGCAATGGCCGAGTGCAACGCGCGCGGCCTCGTGGTGCCGCGCGACATGTCGATCACCGGGTTCGACGACATGGAGATCGCCTCGCTGATCACGCCGGGCCTCACCACGATGCATTTCCCGACGACCGAACTCGGGGTCGACGCCGCACGACACCTGTTGAAAAAGTTGACCGGCGACCCCGTCGCGCTGCGCAGCGAGCTGCCGGTGGAATTGGTCGTGAGGGGAACGACGGCACCGCCGCCGCGATAATCCGGCGGGCGAAAAACTACCTGGACGCGGCTACGCGGTTGCCGGCAGCCGAATCATGTGCTCCCGGGGACACGAATCAGAGCGTCTTGCGGGCCTTGGCGATCGCTGCTTTTACCCGCACCGGCGCCGTGCCGCCCAAATGGCTGCGCGATTTCAGCGAGCCGTCGAGCTTGAGCGCCTCGAGCACATCCTTCTCGACCAGCGGGGAAAACTGTTGCAGCTCGGATAGTTTCAATTCGGCCAGATCGCAGCCGCGCTCGGTGGCGAGGCGCACCGCCTGCGCTACCGCTTCATGCGCTTCCCGGAACGGCAGGCCCTTTCTCACCAGGTAATCGGCGAAATCGGTTGCGGTGGCATATCCTTGCTGCGCAGCGGCGCGCATCGCCGCCTTGTTGACGCTTACGCCCGCCAGCATGTCGCGAAAGACGGCGAGGCACATCATCAGCGTGTCCACCGTATCGAACAGCGGCTCCTTGTCCTCCTGGTTGTCCTTGTTGTAGGCGAGGGGCTGCGACTTCATCAGCGTGAGCAGCGCGACCAGGTGGCCGTTGACGCGGCCGGTCTTGCCGCGGATCAGCTCGGCCACGTCGGGGTTTTTCTTCTGCGGCATGATCGACGAGCCGGTGCAAAACGCTTGCGGCAAATTGAGAAATCCAAACTCGCAGGTGGACCACAGAATCCACTCTTCGGCCCAGG
>JBQTJV010000109.1:0-28494 GCA_052386775.1 Betaproteobacteria bacterium | reverse complement strand
CGATCACGATGCCTTCCCCGCGGCGCCTCTCGCGCTCGCGCATCGCGCGCTCCGATGGAATGCGAATCTCGCCTGCGCCCGGACGGCGCGGCGCGCTCCTGATCTGGCGCACGTACTCCGACATCTGGGCTTCGAACTCGCCGCCGGGCAACATCACGCGAGGGTCGAGCACCCAGAAGAGAAAGCCGTAATCGCGCACCTGCCCGCGGGTCAGCGCCGCGCCGGCCAGGAGTCCCAGCGCCTGGATCGCGAACGAGAGGGCGTAGCCCTTGTGGCCGCCGAAAGGCGCGACGCCACCCTTCAGCACGGCGTTCGCATCGCGCGACGGGTTGCCGTGCTCGTCAAAGCCGACTCCTTCGGGAAGCGGCTCGTTCAGATGTGCGTGCAGCATGACCTCGCCCCACATGAAGGAAGCCGTTCCCATGTCCACGATTACCGGGCCGTCGCGGGACGGAAAGCCGAAGCAGATCGGATTCGTGCCCAGCATCGGGCGCGCGGCACCCGGCGGCAGCACCCGCGGATAGGCGCTGGAAACATGGAACGCGACCAACCCTTCCCGCACGATTTTTTCGACGAAGTAGGCGTTTCGGCCGCTGTAATAGCTGTTGTAGGCGCCAACGGAGGCCATGCCGCTCTCCCGGGCCTTGTGTATGGCGACTTCGGCCGCGCGGTATGCCGCGATGTAGCCAACGTTGTTGCCGCCGTCGAGCAGCGCCGAGACTGGCGTATCGTGGACTACCCGCACCGGTGTGCGCGCCTCGCGCATGCGGTCATCGCCGGCGATCGCCAGTATGCGCGGCAAACCCGCAAACTTGTAGCCGCATAGCGAATTGTCGACGAGTTGATCGACGATGATCCGGGCGTCCTCGCCGCTGTATCCGACCCGGGTGAGCGCGCCTTCGCCCAGCGCGACCGCCTCCGCAACGGTGAGCCGCACCGTGTCCGGGCGGTCCTCGTCCAGCAGATCGCGCGGTGCGCCGCGGCTGCTCATGCCTAGCGCAGCGCTCCGAATACCTTCTTCACGATGTCGCTGGACGCGCCGAGGGGATTCTGGCGGAACGCCTTTTCCTGCTCGGCGATCATGAGATACAGGCCGTCGAGGGCTTTCGCCGTCACGTAGCGCTCAACCGTTGCCTGGTCTTCCTTGACCAGACCGAGCGCCGCGCCCTGGCCGGCAATCGAGTTGTATTGCTGGGCCAGGCCGACGCGGTCCGTCGCATTCTTCACGATCGGGAGGAACCGGTCGGTGAGCTGCGAGTGCGTCGTGCGGCGAAAATATTCGGTCGCCGCGGTATCGCCGCCGGTGAGTATCTTCTTGGCGTCCTGCAGCGTCATCTTCTTTACCGCGTCGATCAGGAGCGCTTTGGCTTCGGGTGCGGCAGCCTCCGCGGCCCGGTTCATGGCGACCACCAGTTCGTCAGCCTGGCGGCGCATGCCCATGACGCGCATGGCGCCCTCGACGCGCTGCAGCGAAGGCGGCAGCGGGATCTTTACCTTGGGATTGCCGAAATAGCCGTTCTCCACACCGAGTTTCGCCACTGCCGCGGCAGAGCCTTCCGTCAGCGCCTGCTTGAGGCCGCTCGCCGCGTCTGCATTGGAGAGGCTGTCGAGTCCCGCGGCGAGGGCTGGCGCGGTGCTGACAACGCAGGCCAAAAAAAAGAGAATACGGCGCATGGTTCCCTCCCGGTTTAGATGGAGCGCGCAATTGAGCAAAACGAGAATAATTTTCGCCATTCTACTCGCGATGGGGGTGCTGGCCGGCTTCGTCGTTTTTGCCTTCACTTCGCAGCGGGCGACAGCGCCGCCCGTCACTTTCCTGTCGCTCAAGGGCGAGCGCATTGCCATGAGCGAGCTGCGCGGCAAGGTGGTGCTGGTGGAGTTCTGGGCTACCGACTGCGCGACCTGCGTCAAGGAGATGCCGGAACTCGCGGCCACCTACGAAAAATATCGTGCGCGCGGCTTCGAGACCGTCGCCGTAGCGATGCGCTACGATCCGCCGAATTACGTCATCGCCTATACCGAACGCAACCGGCTTCCCTTCACGGTGGCATTCGATCCGATGGGCGAGGTGGCAAAGGCGTTCGGCGACGTGAAACTGACGCCCACTACGTTCCTGATCGACCGGCGCGGCGCCATCGTGGCGCGCATCCTGGGAGAGCGGGATTTCGCGCGGCTGCAGGCGCTGATCGAGCAAAAGCTGAACGAGCCGGGGTGACGGTTCAGGCGACGCCGGCGTCGTGCGCCTGCTGGTCGGCGTGGTAGCTCGAGCGCACCAGCGGTCCGCACGCCGCATGCGAAAAACCCATGGCCGCCGCCGTCTTTGCGTAGCTTTCGAACACCGCCGGCTCGACGTAACGCAGCACGGGCAGATGATGCGCACTCGGCTGGAGGTACTGTCCGATCGTGAGCATGTCGACATCGTGCGTCCGCAGGTCGTGCATCACCGCCATGATTTCCTGATCGGTTTCCCCGAGCCCCACCATGAGGCCGGACTTGGTCGGGATGCGCGGGAAGCGCACCTTGAAGTCCTTGAGCAGGCGCAGCGAGTGCTGGTAGTCGGCGCCGGGACGCGACTGGCGGTAGAGCCGCGGCACGGTTTCGAGGTTGTGATTCATCACGTCCGGCGGGTGCTCGGACAACGCGTCGAGCGCTGCACCGAGGCGACCGCGGAAGTCGGGCACCAGCACTTCGATCTTCGTCGGCGGCGAATGCTCGCGCACCGCGCCGATGCAATCGGCGAAATGCCGGGCTCCGCCATCGCGCAGGTCGTCACGATCGACGCTGGTGATGACGACGTAATCGAGTTTCAGCGCGGCGATGGTGCGGGCGAGGTTGAGCGGCTCGGCCGCGTCCGGCGGCAGCGGCTTGCCGTGAGCCACGTCGCAGAACGGACAGCGCCGCGTGCACAGGTCGCCCAGGATCATGAAGGTCGCCGTCCCCTTGCCGAAGCACTCGCCGATATTGGGGCACGTCGCTTCCTCGCACACGGTGTGCAGTCGATGCTCGCGCAGGATGTGCTTGATCTCCTGGAAACGCTGGCTGTTCCCCAGGCGCACACGGATCCAGTCCGGCTTCTTGAGGCGTTCCGCCGGAACGATCTTGATCGGGATGCGCGCCGTCTTGGCTGCGCCTTTTTGTTTGGTTCCTGCGGTGCTCATTGCAGATTTCGTATCAGGTGATGAACCAGCGCGGCGCACGCGCGTTCCATGGTGTCGGTGATCTGGAGGTCTCTCATCTGGGTCACTTCTAGTCCGGGATAGCCGCACGGATTGATCGCGCGAAACGGCGAGAGATCCATGTCCACGTTGAGCGCGATGCCATGGTAGCAGCAGCCGCTGCGGATCCGCAGCCCCAGCGCGGCAAGCTTCTCCGCCCCGACGTAAACGCCCGGCGCATCCTCGCGCCTCAGCGCCTGCACGCCGCGTTCTGCGAGCAAGTCTATCACGGCCTGTTCCATGCGCCGGACGAGCGTTTTCACATTGAGGGCGCGCCGGCGCATGTCGAGCAGCAGGTAGGCGATCACCTGACCGGGGCCATGGTATGTGATCTGCCCGCCGCGGTCGGTGCGCACCACCGGGATGCCGTTATCGACGCGCGGCAGATGCTCGGGCTTTCCCGCTATGCCGAGCGTGTAGACGGGCGGATGCTGCAGCACCCAGAGCTCGTCCGGTGTGCCGGCATCGCGTGCCGCGGTAAAGCGCTGCATGGCGTGCCATGTCGGCTCGTAATCGACGATACCGAGCTGCTGCACCCGTACCTCGGGGGTCATCACACGCGGTGTTTCACGGGAATATGCCAGGCCGGTCGTGACCATTGCGGTTGTTGGATGATAAGAACAGTAGGAAAATGCCGCAACTTCACGCCGAACGCCGATGATGAGGAAGAAACAGACGATCGCGAGGCCCGTCTTGGGCCTTGCCGCCATCCTTGCCATGGCGGCCGGCGTGGCTGCGGCACAGTCTCCCGAAGATCCCATGTCGAGCTTTGCCGTGCTCTACAACGAACGGCACCGGCTGGTTGCGTTCAAGGACGTCTGCAGCAGGGTGCTTCCCAAACTGCGGCGGGATACGCAGGCGGCGTACGAGGAGTGGGTCGACCGGCACGAGCTGGTACTCGAGAATCTCGAAACGCGGTTCCTGGTGATGGTGAAGCGGGTCTCGCGCAACGAGAGGGAGTACAACGAGAACTACCGCAAGTACCACGGCGTGATCGAGAAGGAGCGGCAGGCGCAGAAGGATGCGTTTCTCGCGCTGCCCAGGGAAGATCTTGCGAAGGAGTGCAAGGAGTATCCGGGCTACCTGCGCAGCGCCGACTCCGACATGTATAACCGCTACCCGGAGGAGTTCGCCGCCCTTTACGGAAAGAAGAAGCCGTAGCGCTTCAGCGCGTACCGCGCCCGGAATCGGTTAGAATCACCGCGCTTAACGTTCCCCGGAGACCGGCATGGGCAAAGGCGACAAGCGTACGCGGCGCGGCAAGATCTTCAAGAACTCCTACGGCAAGACGCGGCCGCGCAAGAAGAAGAAAAAGGCAGCCGCTCCCTCCAGATAGAGCTGCGGCACCTTATCGATCAGAGCACCATAACCACCATGGGGTGGTCGCACAACTCGCGATAGAGCCGGTCGAGTTGCTCCCGCGAGGTGGCACGGATGACGCACGTCACGCTCAGGTATTTTCCCTTCTTGCTCGGCCTCATTTCCATCGCCGCGCCGTCGAAGTCGGGCGCGTGGCGCTGAACGACTTCCAGTACCGCCTGTGCAAATCCGGCGCGCGTGTGGCCGAGGATCTTGATCGGGAAATCGCAGGGATATTCGATCAGGGTGGCCGCGATCATGCCGCTCGCCGCATCACCTTGCGCTTGAATTCCTGGTAGAGCTGATGGACGCGCCGGAATACCGGTCCGGGTTTTCCGGTCCCCACCGGTTTGGCATCGAGGGTGGTCACCGCCAGCACTTCTTTCGTCGAGGAAGTGACCCAGATCTCGTCGGCCGTCTTGACCTCCTGCTCCGGGATCTCGCGCACTTCATGGGCCAATCCATTCGCGGCCAGGAGTTCCAGCACGACATCGTAGGTGATGCCCGGCAGCACCAGATGATTTTTCGGCGGCGCCAGCACCGCGCCTTTCCTCACCACGAAGACATTGCTGGCTGAGGCCTCGGTGAGGTAGCCCTCCCGGAACAACACAACTTCCACCGCCCCCGCATCCATGGCGGCCTGCCTCAGCAGGCAGTTTCCAAGGAGGGAAACCGACTTGACGTCGCACTTGAGCCAGCGAAAATCGGTTGCGGTAATGGCCGGCACACCGCCTTCGACCTGCTCGCGCGACGGCGTCACCAGCGGGCTGCTCATCATGAAGACGGTCGGCCTCGCATCGCGGGGAAACGCGTGATCGCGCTTCGCCACGCCGCGGGTCACCTGCAGATAGACCGACTGGTCGTCGCCGGCATTGCGGGCAACGATCTCGGCGGTCAACTTGGTCCATTCGGCGTCGGTCATCGGATTTGCGAGACGAATGCTGTCCAGGCTGTGCTGCAAGCGGTGCAGGTGCTCGGGCAAGCGGAAGGGATGGCGCGAATACACCGGGATCACTTCGTAAACGCCGTCGCCGAAAATGAAGCCGCGGTCGAGCACCGGAATCCGGGCCGATTCGAGCGGCAGGAACTCGCCGTTGAGATAAACGATTTCGCTCATCGCGTCCTCACTTGAAAAGCAGCCGGATCGAATCCCAGCCCCGACCCAGTATTCCCGCCACCGGGACATTCTCCAGCGCCACCACGGGCAGTTCCCGGTACGGCTTCCCGTCGAGCATGATCTTCACCGTTCCGACCCGCTCGCCCACGCTGATCGGGGCGAGCAGCGGTTGCATGCTTTCGACATTGGCCTTGAGTTTCTCGACCTCGCCCTTGGGCAGGGTGAGGTACAGGTCGCTGATGAAGCCGGCCTTGACGACATTGGCTGCGCCCTTCCACACCTGCAGTGTAGCCCCCGGCCGGTTTTTTTCATAGAGCCGCACGGTATCGTAGAACTGGAAGCCATAGTTGAGCAGTTTCTGGCTCTCGATGGCGCGTGCGGATTCGGAAGCGGTCCCGAGCACGACGGAAATCAGCCGCCGGTTCTCCCGGCGGGCGGACGTGATGAGGCAGTAGCCGGCGTTTTCGGTGTACCCCGTTTTCATGCCATCGACCGTGGGATCGGTCCACAGCAAACGGTTGCGGTTCGACTGGGAGATGTTGTTGTAGCGGTACTCCCTGGTGGAATAGAGCGGGTAATACTCGGGAAAGTCCCTCACGACTGCGGCCGCAAGCAGTGCCAGGTCCTGCGCCGTGGAGTAGTGCTGGGAGTGCGGCAAGCCGGTGGAATTGACGAAGCTCGTGCTTTTCATGCCCAGCCGCTGCGCCTCGCGCGTCATCATCTGGGCGAAGACTTCCTCGCTGCCCGCGATCGCTTCGGCGAGCGCGATGCAGGCGTCGTTGGCGGATTGCACGATCATGCCGCGCAGCAGTTCGTCCACCGTGACGGGCTTGCGCGGCTCGATAAACATGCGCGAGCCCTCGGCGCGCCACGCCCGCGTGGATACCGGTACGGTTTGATCCGCCCGCAGCGTCTTCTGCCGCAGCGCCGCGAAGGTGAGATAGGCGGTCATCAACTTGGTGAGCGAAGCCGGCTCGACGCGCTCATTCGGATTGTAAGTCTGGAGAAACTGGCCGCTGTTGAAATCAAGCAGCACGTAGGCGCGCGCCGCAATGGCCGGCACGGGCGGAACGGCAGCCGCGGGCGGCTGCGCAAAAACCGCAGGAACAAGGAAAAGGCCCAGGAGGAGTGCGGAAAACAGTCGCATGGCATTGCAAAAACTTCATTATACGGACGCAGGGTTGCGCCCGAACGGCCGAACTGAAAAAATGAAGACGCCTCCGCGCCGCCCGCTTCAACGCCACCATGAAAGCAATCCTCATGTCCTGCAACGCCGTGCTCGCTTCGCTCATGGTCGCGTGGATGTTGGGCGCACATGCCCATGCTGCAGACGACGTCGCCGTGACCGGTGCGTGGGCCCGTGCGAGCGCTCCGGGTCAGCGCACGGCCAGCGTGTACCTGGATATCGTCAGCACCCACCCGGCGGCGTTGACCGGCGCGAGCAGTCCGGTTGCAAAACGGGTTGAGATGCATGCTTCCAGTACACAGGACGGCGTAATGCGCATGCGGGCGGTGGAGAAGATCGAGCTGCCCGCGAAGAAAACCGTCAAGCTGGCGCCCGGCGGGCTGCATATCATGCTGGTCGACATCGCGCGGCCGCTGCGGGAGAACGAAAGAGTACCGCTCGAGTTGATCGTCGAACGTCCGGGCGGATCGCGGTCGAGCCTGAAGCTGCAGGTCGAGGTGCGAGGGGCCGGCGCAGCATCGCACCAGCACACGCACTAGCGGGGCAGGTCGCCGCCGATATAGCGCCGCACGGCTGCACGCAGCACGTCGAGTTGAGTCCGGAAATTGCGGCACGCGTCGCATAGCGGCAAATGCACGTGCACGGCGAGCTTTTCCCGCAACGTCAGCGGCCGGTCCTGCGCCTGGGAGAGCAGCTCCGAAACTTCGCGGCATTTGAGCATGAGGCTCATGATTTTGCGAACCACTTGGATTCCAGGCACTCGCGCAGGATGAGCCGTGCCCGATGCAGCATGACCCAACAGTTGGTCGTTGTGATGCCGAGCTCCTTACAGATTTCCTCGGTCGAGAGTTCCAGCACCTCGCGCATGGTGAAGACCCGGGCCATCCGCGCCGGCATCAGGGTCGCGCACATCTCGAATACTTCCCAGAATTGGCGGTTTTCAAATGACTGGTCCGGGCTTTGCCAGGCGGCCGGCCGATCTCGCCAGTGTCCGTCCTGCGCGAACAACGCATCCACGGCCTCGGCCTCGCTGCGGTCCGAGTCGCCGTCGGTGAGCAGCGGCTGTTCGCGGTTCTGGCGCCGCAGATGATCGATGATCTTATGTTTCAGGATGCCGGTGAGCCTGGTTTTCACCGACGACTTGCCCGAGAAGCGCCCGCTGCCTTCGATTGCGGCGAGCAGGGTCTCCTGAACGAGGTCTTCCGCCGCGGAAGCGTCACGTATCTGGAGCCCGGCGTAGCGCAGAAGATAGCCCCGGAACGCTTCGTACTCCGCCGGGCCGGTTGTGATCAATGCTTTGGAGGTCGCCATCCCTGGGTGCGCATAAGGCTCGCTGAATCAGTAATTTAGAGCTTTTTCCCGGATCGCGCAAATCGCCCCGGCAGGGCCGCCCTTGAAAAGCGGTGCGAGGCGCCCATATTCCGAACGTGGCGCCGCGCGCCGAACTCAATTTATAGGAGCCCAATATGGCAAACATCACTCGCTTTGGTCCGATCGAAGACGCCTTCGATGAACTGTTCCGCGGCTTCTTCGTGCGCCCGGTCAGTTTCGAGGGTCCCGGCACGGCTGCTGCCTCGGCTCAGTTCAGGGTCGACGTAACCGAAAACGACAAGGCTTACACCGTGCACGCTGAGATCCCCGGCGTGAAGAAGGAAGACATCAGCATCACGATCGACGGCGAACACGTCGCCATCGGGGCTGAGGTCAAGAAGGAAAAGGATGTCAAGAACGGGGAGCGCGTGCTGCGCACCGAGCGTTACTATGGCAAGGTCTACCGCGCGTTCTCGCTGGACCAGGCGGTGGACGAGGCATCTGCCCAGGCGAAGTACGAAAACGGCGTACTGGAAGTAACGCTGCCCAAGAAAGCCGTCGTCGCCGCGAAACGGATCAGCGTCCAGTAGTGACGCACTTTCCGGCGGTCCGCCGCCGGCGTGCGCGCCGCCACAGCAGCGGCTCGCAGCAAGGAGGCGATGGGCGCTTTGCGCCTGTCGCCTTCTTTTCGCTCGTGTACAATGAGTGTGCCCTCACACTCGCATGCCATCCATGCCTCTTAACGCCGCCTCGGGCGCACCGAAAGCCAAAGTCCTGACCGAGGCGCTGCCCTACATCAAGCGGTTCCACGGCAAGACCATCGTCGTCAAGTACGGCGGCAATGCGATGATCGACGATCAGCTCAAGGAGGATTTCGCCCGCGACGTGGTGCTGCTCAAGCTGGTCGGCATGAATCCGGTCGTCGTGCACGGCGGGGGACCGCAAATCGACGAACTGCTGAAGCGCGTCGGCAAGAAAGGCGAATTCGTGCAGGGCATGCGCGTCACCGACGCCGAGACCATGGACGTGGTCGAAATGGTGCTGGGCGGCAGCGTGAACAAGGAGATCGTCAACCTCATCAATCACCATGGCGGCCACGCGGTGGGGCTGACCGGCAAGGATGGCGCATTCATCCGGGCAAAAAAGATGCTGGTGCGCGGGCCCGGCGAAGCGGACGAAAAGATGGATATCGGCCAGGTCGGCGAAGTGGACGCGATCGACCCGCGGATCATCGATACGCTGCTCGCCGGTGGCTTCATCCCGGTGATCGCGCCGATCGGCTACGGCGCCAAGGGCGAGTCCTACAACATCAACGCCGACCTCGTCGCCGGCAAGGTTGCCGAAATCCTCAAGGCGGAGAAGCTGGTGGTGCTGACCAATACGCCCGGCGTGCTGGACAAGAATGGCAACGTGCTGACCGGATTGACCGCGCGCAAGGTGGACGAGCTTTTTGCCGACGGCACCATACACGGCGGCATGCTGCCCAAGATCAGCTCCGCGCTCGATGCGGTGAAGAACGGCGTGAACACCTGCCATATCATCGACGGCCGCGTTGCCCATGCGCTGCTGCTGGAAATACTGACGAACGAAGGCGTGGGCACGCTGATCCGCCGTCGTTGACCATGGCGTTGCGCACCGTGCCGACATGATCTGGGCCAGATCGTGGATATTCGATCTCGACAACACGCTGCATAACGCCACGCCGCACATTTTTCCGCATATCAACCGGTCCATGACCGCCTACCTGCAAAAGCACCTCGGGCTCGATGAGGCGGCTGCGGCGGAACTGCGCCGGCACTACTGGACCCGTTATGGCGCCACCCTGCTCGGGCTCATGCGCCATCACGGAACGGATCCCCGGCACTTCCTGCTCGATACCCATCGTTTCGACGATCTCGAGCGCATGGTGGTGTGCGAGCCGCGGCTGCGCCACGTGCTGACGCGGCTGCCGGGACGCAAGTTCGTATTCTCGAATGCGCCGGTCGACTACTCACGCGCGGTGTTGAAGGCGCTGTGCATCGCCGATCTGTTCGACGGCGTATTTACCATCGAGCGCACGCGCTACCGGCCGAAGCCCGACTGCTACGGCTTTCTGCGGCTCACGCGCGCGCATCACCTCAGGCCGCAGCGCTGCATCATGGTGGAGGACACGCTGCGCAACCTGCGCACCGCCAAGAAGCTGGGAATGAAAACGGTGTGGGTCAGTCGCGCGGCGAGGGCGCCCGGCTATGTCGATGCGACGATTGCCAACATCAGCCGGTTGCCGCGCGTGCTGACGCGGCTACAATGAGGTCGGCGGCCGCGGTCACAAGCTGCCCGAGCGAGGTGGGGAATGGGAGCGAGGACGGGGGAGAGAAAAACGCAGATTCTGCACACGCTGGCGCAGATGCTGGAGAGTCCGTCGGCGGAGCGGATCACCACGGCGGCGCTCGCGGCGCGCCTGGACGTCTCCGAAGCCGCGCTCTACCGGCATTTCACCGGCAAGGCCCAGATGTTCGAGGGCCTGATCGACTTCATCGAGAGCTCGCTGTTCGGGCTGATCAACCGGATCACCAGCGAGGAGAAGAGCGGCGTGCGCCAGATCGAGGCGATCGTCGGCGTGCTGCTCGGGTTCGCGCAGAAGAACCGCGGCATGACGCGGGTGCTGATCGGCGATGCGCTGGTCATGGAAGAGGAGCGACTGCAGGCGCGCATCAACCAGGTGCACGATCGCATCGAAGCCGCGCTCAAGCAGGCGCTGCGCTTCGGTATCACCCAGCAGGAGTTTGTGGCAGAGCTGGACGTGGCCGCACACGCGAATCTGCTGATGAGTTTCGTTACCGGGCGCTGGCACCAGTTCGCGAAAAGCGGCTTCAAGCGCGATCCGGCGGAGCTTTGGGGCAAGCAATGGCGACAGCTGCTGGAAGGCGTCATGGCCTGATGCCCGCACACAACGGTCAAATCGGGGGAAAACCATGTCCAACGTGACTACGCAACAACTGGCTGAAATCCTGCTCGGAATCGCCCGCGCCCAGAACGCGATCATCGAGGCCATGGAAAATTCCAAAGCCGGATTCAAGGGGACGCACTTCCGTCCGACGCTGGAGGCGGTCTCGCGCATACGCAGCAACCGCCCGGAATCGCTGGCGGACTATCCGGCTCGGCTGCTGCTGCAATTGCTCGGGCGGACGGGACCGGATCTCGCGCAGGTGGTGGCGGACCTGGAGGCGCTCACCAGCGGCGGCGCTCCGCCTCCCGGGCCGCCCGAAGCCTCCGGCTATGCGGCTGGCGTCGGACCGGACTCGCTTAACCTGACGCAGGCCTAGAACCGAGACAGGTCAGGCGCGCGGTGGCGCGCAGACCGGGCAGGCGGGGTCCTTCTGGAACTTCACGGTGCGCATCTGCATGGTGAGCGCGTCCACCAGCAGCAGCCGGCCGACGAGCGGTTCGCCGCATTGCGCAAGGATCTTCAACGCTTCGGCGGCCTGCACGGAACCGATGACGCCGACCAGCGGCGCGAAGACGCCCATTACGGCGCAACGCATATCCTCGTTCTCGCCAGTCTCGGGGAACAGGCAGTGATAGCAGGGGGAGGCGACATCGCGCATGTCGAACACCGATACCTGCCCGTCAAAGCGCACCGCGGCGCCGGACACCAGCGGTTTGCCCGACCTGACGCATGCGCGGTTCACCGCGTGACGCGTGATGAAATTGTCGCAGCCATCGATCACCACGTCCGCCGCCGCCACCAGTTCCTCCAGTCGTTCACCGGCGACCCGCTCGGCAATCGGAATCACGCACGCCTCGCTGTTGATCGCGGCGAGGGTGGCGCGCGCGGAATCGACCTTCCGCTGGCCGATGGCGGCGGTGCGATGAACGATCTGCCGCTGCAGATTCGTCAGATCGACGTTGTCGTTGTCGCACAACGTGATCTCGCCCACGCCGGCGGAGGCGAGGTACAGCGCTACCGGCGAACCGAGCCCGCCCGCGCCGATGACCAGCGCCCGGCTCTTCAGCAGCTTCTCCTGCCCTTCGATGCCCATTTCGGGCAGGAGGATGTGCCGGCTGTAGCGCAATAGCTGGTCGTCGTTCATAACGCAAAAAAGAAATGCCCGGCTCGCTGCCGGGCATTTTTACTTGCCGATGGGCGAGGTCAGTTCGCCCGCGCGAGCGTGCGGCTCTTCAGGAAAGCGACGGCCTGATTGAGCTCGTAATCGTTCTTCGAAACGATCTCGCCCGGCTCGGGCCGCGTCGCCTTCTCGTCCAGATCCTTCGGACGGGGCATCGGCGTGAAGTTGTACTTCACCGCGGCCGCCGCGGCTTCCGCTTTCTCCTCCGCCTGCTCTTTCTCCCGGGCGACGTCCGTGAGGTGCTTGGTGAGATCGGCTTCCCGCAGGCGCAGCCCGGCGGTCTTGTCGGCGGACGCGTCGTCGAGCGGGATGTCGGGCACGATACCTTTGGCCTGGATGGAACGCCCGTTGGGCGTGTAATAGCGGGCCGTCGTCAATTTGATCGCCGTATTGTTGCCGAGCGGCAGAATGGTCTGCACCGAACCCTTGCCGAAGGTGGGCTGCCCCATGATCACCGCCCGGCGGTGATCCTGCAACGCGCCGGCGACGATCTCGGACGCGGATGCCGATCCGCCGTTGACCAGAACCACCATCGGCACGTTCTTGACCTCGGCCGGAAGCTTCTTGAGGTAATCTTCCTTGGCGCGGCCGCGCAAATAGTTCTCGGGGCTGGCATTCAGCTTCATTTTCGAGTCATCGGTACGGCCGTCGGTGTAGACCACGAGCGAACCCTGCGGTAGGAACGCTGCCGATACCGCGACTGCTCCGTTCAGCAAGCCGCCCGGGTCGTTGCGCAAATCGAGCACCAGGCCTTTCATGCTGCCCTGGTTTTCCTTGAACAGCCTGATGATCGCCGCAGCGAGATTCTCGCCGGTGTGCTCCTGGAACTGGCTCACGCGGAAATACGCGTAGCCCGGTTCGAGGAGCTTCGCCTTGACGCTCTGGACCTTGATGACGGCGCGCGTAAGCGTCACCACGACGGGCTTGGACTCGCCCTTGCGCACGATGGTGAGCGTGATCTGCGTGTTCGGCTTGCCGCGCATGCGCTTCACCGCGTCGGTCAACGTCATGCCCTTGACCGAGGCGTCGTCGAGCTTCACGATGAGATCGCCGGGCTTGACCCCGGCGCGCGAGGCCGGCGTGTCATCGATCGGCGCGATGACCTTGACGAAACCTTCCTCCATGCCGACTTCGATGCCCAGCCCCCCGAACTCGCCCTGCGTGCCGACCTGCAATTCCCGGAACGCTTCCTGGTCCAGGTAGGCCGAATGCGGATCGAGGCCGGTCAGCATGCCGTTGATCGCCTGGGTGATGAGCCGCTTGTCGTCAACCGTCTCGACGTAATCGCTCTTCACACGCCCGAAGACCTCGGTGAACGCGCGCAGCTCCTCGATCGGCAGCGGCGCGAACCCGGCGTCTTTCTGGGCGACCGCGGAAAAATTGAGGCTGATCGCGACACCCATCAGAATGCCGACCGCAATCAGGCCCAGGTGATGCAGTTTGTTACGCATTGCGTTGGCTCCTTCGCCCTGCTCGTGATGCCGTTCCGTCATTGATGTTCGACCCAGCGCAACGGGTCGAGCGGCCTGCCTTCGTGCCGCAGCTCAAAGTATAAACCCGAATCGGCGTTGCCGCCGCTATTCCCCACCGCGGCAATCGGATCCCCACCCCGGATGGAGTCTCCCACCCGTTTGTACAGGGTTTCGTTGTAGCCGTAGAGAGTCATGTAAGCCTCTCCATGGTCAATAATCAACAGATTGCCGAAGCCGCGCAGCCAGTCGGCATAGACGACCCTGCCGCCGGCGACCGCGCGCACCTCATCGCCCGCCTTGGCGGCGATGAACAAGCCTTTCCAGGTGACTCCGCCCTCAGGCCGTGGACTGCCGAAGCGGTTTCGGAGTTCCCCGCGCACCGGCAGCCGCAGCCGTCCCCGCAACGCTTCGAAAGGACCGGACCCGACCGAGCTGTCCGGCAGCCGCTCGTTTCGCGCGCGCGGCGGGGGTGGTTTGCGGGTGACGATTTTTCCCAGTTGCTCGATCAACCGCGTGAGCCGCGCCTCGTTGCGCTTGAGCGTTCCAATCTCGCTCTGCTGGTTGCGGATGTCGCGGGACAGGCGCGCGAGCACCTCGACACGGGCCTTCTTTTCCTCCTCCAGACGCCGCTTCTGCGAGGCCTGCTCGACGGTGAGCGCCGCAAGTTCGCCGCTCTTGCGTTGCGACTCCTCCGCCAGCGCGCGCAGTTGCGCGAGTCCCTTGCGCACGCCGTCTATCGCCGCGGCGCGCGCGCGCGTCATGTGGCCGTAGTAATACAGTTGGCGCGCGATGCGATTCGGGTCCTCCCCGTTCAAGAGCAGTCTGAACGGTTCGCTGCGCCCGGCGATGTACTGCTGATAGAGCAGGTGCTCGAGGTGCGCCTGTTGCTGCTGCAAGGCGGACTCGTTCTCGCGCACGCTGCGCCGCAATTCGTCGAGTTCCCGGTTGAGCGCCTGCGATTGCGCCGTCAATTCGTGCAGACGGCGGTTGGCATCCGAGATCGCGCGCTCCGAAGCCTTGAGCGCGTCGGCCGCCTCGGTGCGCGATCCTTCGGCATCCTGAAGCTGCTTCTGCAATGCCTCTATCTTCGCCCGCAGCGCCTTCAGTTCGTTGCGCGCGTCAGCGGCGCTCGCAGTGCTGCCTGCCGCGTGCGCCACGGCGCTCAGGAGCACGAAAATGAGGAAACTCGACGCGCGCGCGAGTAGGGCTGGACTCACGTAAGGCGGATCAGCGATTTGCCGGTCATCTCTGCCGGCTGCTGCAGGCCCATCATCGACAGCAGCGTGGGCGAAATGTCCTGCAGCGCGCCGCGTTCGGCAAGCTTTGCCTTGCGTCCGATATAGAGCAGCGGCACGAGGTTCAGGGTGTGCGCCGTGTGCGCCTGCCCGGTTTTTTCGTCGCGCATCATTTCCGCGTTGCCGTGATCGGCGGTGATGAGCACTTCTCCCCCCGACGCGCGCATCGCCGTCACCACCCGCCCGATGCACTCATCGAGCACTTCCACGGCGCGCGTGGCCGCCGCGAGGTTGCCGGTGTGTCCCACCATGTCGCCATTGGCGTAATTGCACACGATGGCGTGGTACTGGCCGCTCTCGATGGCTGCGACCAGCTTGTCCGTCACCTCGTATGCGCTCATTTCCGGCTTGAGATCGTAGGTTGCCACCTTGGGGGACGGTACCAGTATCCGGTCTTCGCCCGGGTAGGGTTTTTCGATCCCGCCGTTGAAGAAATAGGTCACATGCGCATACTTTTCGGTCTCGGCGATCCGCAATTGCTTAAGACCCAATCCGGAGATGTACTCGCCCAATCCGTTCGCGACCGACTGCGGGGCAAACGCGGCGGGAATCTGCCTGAAGTCCTCACCATAGGAAGTGAGCGTGCAGTAGTAACCCGGCCGGGGTACGGCCGCGCGCGGAAAGCCGGCGAAATCGCGTTCGGTGAGCGCCCGCGTGAGCTGGCGCGCGCGGTCGGCCCGGAAATTCATGAAGACCACCGCGTCCCCGTCCTTCATACGGACCGATTCTGCTCCGTCGGGAACGATGGCCGTAGCCTTGACGAACTCATCGGATTCGTCGCGCGCATAAGCGAGCGCCAGTCCGGCGACCGCAGCAGGCGCGCGGTAGGCCGCCCTGCCTTGCGTGATCAGGTCGTAGGCCTGCGCGACGCGCTCCCAGCGCTGATCGCGGTCCATCGCGTAGTAGCGGCCGCAAATCGAGGCGATGGCCGCGTTTCCCAGTGCTGCGCATTTGCGAGCAAGCGCGGCCAGCGTAGGCTCCGCGCTTCTGGGCGGCGTGTCGCGACCATCGAGAAACGCGTGGACGTAGACGCGCTTTACGCCGCGGCGCGCGGCGAGCTCCAGCATCGCGTGGATCTGGGATTCATGACTGTGCACGCCTCCCGGCGACACCAGTCCGAGGATATGCAACGCGTGCCCCTCGCCGGCGGTCTCGCATGCCTTGTTCAGCACCGGATTGGTGAAGAACTCGCCGGTTTCTATCGCGCTCTCGATGCGCGTGTAATCCTGGTAGACGACGCGCCCCGCGCCGATGTTCATATGGCCCACTTCGGAATTTCCCATCTGGTCTTTCGGCAAACCCACCCACTTTTCGGAAGCATCGATGGTGGTATGCGGGCACGTTTCCCACAGCACGTTCCAGTGCGGCTTGCGCGCCTGGCAGATCGCGTTGTCCGCGCACTCCTCGCGGTAGCCGAAGCCGTCCAATATGATCAGAAGGACCGGGGTTACTTTCATGATTTGTCAACGATTCATCGGCGGCAACTCAGGGCGAGTATATAGTACCCGCGCGCGCGCCGACCGCATCCGTGTTGGATCGCTGGGCGCTGTATCCGTTCTGGATGTCAGCGATGCACTCACGGCTGTTTTTGCGCTGCTGATACGCGCAGGGGTCTGTTAAAATCGACGATCGCGAGGCCGCGACGGCGTCGCGGTTCACTTCGGAGTGCGCGTTTGGAGCAGTTCCTGGCGTTTCTTACAAAAAATCCCTTCCACCTGGTGCTGTTCGGCACCGCGCTGGTCACCGGCGGCATGTTGATATGGCCGCTTTTCAACCGAGTGGCGCGGCCGGGCAACGACGTAGGCCCGCTGGAAGCGGTTCAATTGATCAACCGGCGCGACGCTGTCGTGATCGACGTGCGCGACGCCACGGAATACGCTTCGGGCCATATCACCAATGCGCGGCATATTCCGGAGAAAGATCTCGCGGGCAGGCTGAAGGAACTGGAGAAGTTCAAGTCCCGGCCTGTGATCGTCACGTGCCGCGCCGGCGGACGCGCTCCGGGCGCCGCGGCGGCGCTGCGCAAGGAGGGATTCGCCGAGGTCGTCGCGTTGCGCGGCGGCATCGCAGCATGGCAGCAGGCCAGCATGCCGCTCGAAAAATGATGGCGGAGGTGCGGATGTACTGCACGGCGGTGTGTCCCTATTGCCAGATGGCGGAGCGCCTGCTGCGATCCAAGGGCGTGGCGGCGATCGACAAGATCCGGGTCGATCTCGAGCCGGGCCGTCGCCTCGAGATGATGCGCGAAACCGGGCGCCGTACCGTTCCGCAAATCTACATCAGCGGCACGCACGTCGGCGGCTTCGACGAGCTCGCGGATCTGGACGGCTCGGGGCGGCTCGACGAGATGCTGAAGTCGCCGAAATGAGTGATCGTAAACGTTTAGGAATCCGGCATGAGTGAAGCTCAGCAGCCCGCCTTCGGCATCCAGAAGATCTATCTCAAGGACATGTCCCTGGAGATACCAAACGCACCGCAGATCTTCCTCGAACGCGAATCGCCGCAGGTGGACGTCAATCTGCACAACGAAGGCCGGCCGCTGGGGCAGCCCGGGCTCTTCGAAGTCGTGCTGACGGTCACTGTCACGGCGAAGATCAATGACAAGACGGTGTTCCTGGTGGAGGTCGCACAGGCGGGAATTTTCGAAATCGTCAACGTCTCGCAGCAGGAGACCGAGGCGGTGCTCGGTATCGTCTGCCCCGGCACCCTGCTGCCCTATGCGCGCGAGGCCATCGCGAGCATCGTGACGCGCGCAGGTTTCCCCCCGGTCGTCCTGCAGCACATGAGCTTCGAGACGATCTACCAGCAGCAGCAAGCGCAGCTGCAACAGCAGCCGCAGGCGCAATCCGGCCCGGCGCCTGCTCACTAGGACGCTCATGGCCACGATGTGCCGTACGGTACTGGCAGCCGCGTTCATCGCGATGACGGCCGCGCCAGCGTGCGCGCTCGACTTCCGTTCCGTCGGCGGCACTGCGGCGGTGCTCTACGATGCGCCATCCGCCAAGTCACGAAAAGTGTACGTGGTGAACCAGGGCTATCCCCTCGAAGTGGTGGTCGTCGTCGAGGGCTGGGTGAAGGTCCGCGATGCAAACGGCGATCTCACATGGGCGGAAAGCAAGGCGCTGTCGGACAAGCGGACGGTCATGGTGAAAGTGCCGGTTGCGCCCGTGCGCCAGAGCGCCGATGACGCGTCTCCGATCGTCTTCCAGGCGCAGCAGGGCGTGATTCTGGAACTCGAGAGCGTGGCCGGCGGCTGGCTGCGGGTGAAGCACCGCGATGGGCAGGCCGGGTTCGTCAAAGTAACCGACGTCTGGGGCGTGTAGCGGTCCATGAAGATCGCGGTGATGGGAGCAGGGGCTTGGGGCACTGCCATCGCCATCAACCTCGCCGCCCGTCATGAAGTCTCGCTGTGGATGCGCAGCCCCGCTCTGTGCGGCGAGATCCGCGCGCAGCGCGCCAACGCCCGCTATCTGCCCGGCTTCACTTTGCCGCCGGCGCTCGCGGTTGAAAGCGATGCGTCAGCCGCCGTATCGGGCGCCCGTCTGGTGCTCGTCGCCGTAACGACCGCCGGTCTGCGCGAGACGCTCGAGCGCCTCAAGGCCGTCCGCTGTGCCGCTCCGATCGTATGGCTTTGCAAAGGGTTCGAGCCGCAGCGGGCGATGCTGCCGCACCAGGTCTACGCTGACGTGATGCGTAGCGACGCGCTTCACGGCGTATTGTCAGGGCCGAGCTTCGCACAGGAGGTAGCGCGCGGATTGCCGACCGCGCTCACGCTGGCGTCGCCGGATGCCGGCTTCACCACGGCGACAGCGCACGATCTCCACGGTGGGGCGCTGCGTGTTTATTCCAGCGGCGACGTTCCCGGCGTTGAAGTCGCCGCGGCGGTGAAGAATGTTATGGCGATCGCCGCCGGCATATGCGACGGGCTGGCGCTGGGCCTTAATGCGCGCGCGGCACTCATCACTCGCGGCCTCGCCGAGATCACGCGGCTCGGGATTCGCCTCGGCGGCCGGGTCGAGACCTTCATGGGCCTCGCCGGAGTCGGTGACCTGGTGCTGACGTGCACCGGGGACTTGTCGCGCAACCGGCAGGTCGGCCTGAAGCTTGCAGGCGGCCTGGCGCCCCGCGAGATCCTCGCAGAACTGGGCCACGTCGCCGAGGGTGTCCATACCGCACGCGAGGTGGCTCGCCTGGCAGGAGAGCTTGGCGTCGAGATGCCGATTACGCGCGCGGTGTGTCGCGTGCTCGAGGACCCCGGTTCCGCCAGGGCCGCGGTGCACGAGTTGCTGCAGCGCGAGCCGAAGCCTGAATATCGCTAGCGCCCGGCCGCAGCGTCGAATCCGGCCTGCCGCCACGCCTCGTAGATCACCACGGCAACGGCGTTCGACAGGTTGAGGCTGCGGCTGCCTTCCCGCATGGGCAGGCGTATGAGTTGCTGCGGCGGAAAGGCGGCGAAGATTTCACCGGGCAGCCCGCGCGTTTCAGGACCGAACACGAACGCGTCGCCGTCGCGATAGATCGGCACATCGTAACGTTGCGTTGCGCGCGTGCTCACTGCAAACATACGGCGGGTGACCAGCGCCTCGCGGCATGCGTTCCAGTCGGCATGCACGACGACCTGCGCCAATTCGCCGTAGTCGAGCCCCGCCCGCTGCAGTTGCCGGTCGCGCAGCGTGAAACCCATCGGTTTCACCAGGTGCAGGCGCGCGCCGGTATTGGCGGCGAGCCGGATGATGTTTCCGGTATTGGGCGGGATCTCCGGCTCGTAGAGAACGATCTCGAACACCGCTACAGCTTAGCGCCGAATCCGCCGGCATGCTTCAGGGCGCGCGCGACCACCCAGCCGCGCACTTCGGCTGCGCGCGCCCGGCGCAGGGTTTTCGCCAGTTCGTCCAGGGTTGCGCCCGTGGTCATGACGTCGTCCACGATTGCGATGCGCATGCCGCTCAGATCTTCAGTGCAGACGAACGCACCGCGGACGTTTTGCGCCCGCTCCCTCCACGGAAGCGACGCCTGCGCCGCGGTATCCACGGGGCGCTGCACGACATCCAGGGCGAGGGGCGTATTCAGGGCGGGTGCGAGATAGCGCGCGATTTCCAGCGCCTGGTTGAAGCCGCGCTCGCGCAGGCGCGGCACGGAAAGCGGCATGGGAACGATGAGATCCACACGCTCGGCCACCACAACGTGTGCGAGTGTTGCGCCGAACAGGCGCGCCACAGGGAGATTGTTGCCGTATTTCAGCGCATGGATCAGCCCGTCCACCGGGAACCCATAGACGAAGACGGCGGACACGCGATCGTAATGCGGCGCGGCGTTCAGGCAGGCGCCGCAGCTTCCAGCTCCCCATACCGGTATCGCGCATACCCGGCAGCGCTGCGGCGGCAACCGCGGCAGGGCGGCATCGCACGCGGCGCACAGCAGAGCCGTTCCGCTGCCGGCACCGCACAGCAGGCAGCATTGCGGCAGCAGCCGGCGCGCAAAATCCGGGCATCGGTTCAAGAATGCCCGTGCCCGATTTGACAAGGAGTAACCCATTCGCGATGATGCCCCGCGTAACTTCCACCATTGTTCCAGCCGAACTGCGTAACCGCTCGCTCATGGACACCTTGACCTACAACGATGGCCCCGGCCCGACCGATGACAGCGACATGAGCGCAACGCCGCGCTGGTCGGTGGGGAAGGTGGAGGCGCTCTATGCGCTGCCCTTCAACGATCTCCTGTTCCGGGCGCAATCGGTGCACCGGGCGCACTTCGACCCCAATGCCGTGCAGTTGTCGACGTTGATTTCGATCAAGACGGGCGGATGTCCGGAAGACTGCGGCTACTGCCCCCAGGCGGCGCGCTATCACACCGGCGTCGAGGACCAGGACCTCATGGCGCTAGACGAGGTCGTGGCGGCTGCACGCCGTGCGAAAGAGAAGGGCGCCAGCCGCTTTTGCATGGGCGCAGCCTGGCGCGGCCCCAAGGCCCGCGATCTGGAGCAGGTCATACCGATGGTGAAAGCGGTGCGCGCGCTCGGCCTGGAGACGTGCGCCACGCTCGGCCTGCTCAAGCCCGGGCAGGCGGAGCAACTCAAGGCTGCCGGGCTCGACTATTACAACCACAATATAGATACCGATCCCGAACACTATCGCCGGATTATCTCAACGCGTGGCCAGGAGGACCGCCTTCAGACGCTGGAGCACGTGCGGGCAGCCGGGCTCCACGTCTGTTGCGGCGGCATCGTCGGCATGGGCGAATCGCGCGCAAGCCGCGCTGCCCTGATCGCGCAGCTCGCCAGCATGGACCCGTACCCGGAGTCGGTGCCGATAAACAACCTGGTGCAGGTGGAGGGCACGCCGCTGTATGGCGCCGAGCGCCTCGACCCCCTCGAATTCGTGCGCACCATCGCGTGCGCGCGCATCACGATGCCCAAGGCGATGGTCCGCTTGTCCGCCGGACGTCAGGAGATGGCGGAAAGCCTCCAGGCGCTGTGCTTTCTGGCCGGCGCGAATTCCATTTTCTATGGGGACAAGCTGCTCACCACCGGCAATCCCGAGATCGAGCGCGATCAGGCGCTCTTTGCCAAGCTGGGATTGCACGCGATGGAATGACGTTTTCCTCGCTTGCCGCGGAGCTCGCGGAACTGGACGCGCGCGGGCTCACGCGTACCCGCCGGCTGCTCGAGTCGCCGCAAGCCCCCCGCGTCACCGTCGGCAACCGTAGTTACGTCGCGTTCTGCAGCAACGATTATCTCGGCCTGGCGAACGATCCACGGCTGGTGCGCGCGGTGCAGGAGGGTGCGGCGAAAGCAGGTGTCGGTGCGGGCGCCTCCCACCTGGTCCTCGGTCACTTCGAGGTCCACGACGCGCTGGAACGGGCGCTTGCGGGATTCGTCGGGTTGCCGCGGGCGCTCGTTTTTTCAACCGGCTATATGGCGAATATCGGCGCGATCACCGCGCTCGTGGGGCGCGAGGATGCGGTCTTCGCCGATCGGTTGAACCACGCTTCGCTCAATGACGCGTGCCTGCTGTCGCGCGCGCAGTTCAAGCGCTATGCCCACGCGGACGTGAACGCGCTTGCCGATCTGTTGGCGGGGACCCGGACCCGCAGAAAGTTGATCGTCACCGACGCCGTATTCAGCATGGATGGCGACATCGCGCCGGTGGCGGCATTGCTGGAACTGGCGGAACGCCACGACGCCTGGCTTTTTCTGGACGACGCGCACGGCTTTGGCGTGCTGGGGGCGGGCGGTCGCGGCGTGCTCGCCCACACGGGCCTTTCCGCGCCGCGTATCGTCTACATGGGAACGCTCGGTAAAGCGGCGGGCAGTTTCGGCGCCTTTGTCGCGGGAGAGCCCGTGCTCATCGATTTTCTCCTCCAGCGCGCGCGCACCTATGGGTACACCACCGCGCTGCCGCCGCCGCTCGCGTTTGCGACGCTCAGGAGCCTCGAGCTGATCGCAACGGAACAGTGGCGCCGCGATCACCTGGCCAGGCTCATCGGCTTGCTCAAACGCGACTTGGGCACCCGCGATTGGCGCCTCCTCGATTCCGAAACCGCCATCCAGCCGCTGGTGATCGGCGATAACGCGGCCGCGGTTGCGCTCAGCGAACGGCTCGCTGAGCGCGGCCTGCTCGTCCCGGCAATTCGTCCGCCCACGGTGCCGCAGGGCAGCGCTCGATTGCGTATTTCGCTTTCGGCAGCGCATGGCGAGCGCGAGGTGGCGCGGCTCGTGGAAGCGCTGAATGAGATCTCGCGGCAATGAGCTGGCCGAGTGCGGCCGGGAGCGGGCCTGATCTCGTCCTGCTTCATGGCTGGGGCAGCCACGCCGGCGTCTGGCGCACGCTGGCCGGGCATCTCGCGGGGCGTTTTCGCGTGCACGCACCGGTGCTGCCTTACGCTGCCGCCGGATCTGCGTATGAGGCCCACACCGTCGAAGAAATCGCCCGGCATCTTGCCGCCAACGCGCCCGGGAAGTGTGTGGTATGCGGGTGGTCACTCGGCGGCCTGGTCGCACTCGCCTGGGCACGGCAGGCGCCGGAACAGATATCGCGTCTCGCACTCATGGCGACCAGCCCGTGCTTCGTGCAACGCGACGATTGGCCGCATGCCCTGACGGTGGCGGCGCTGGGCGATTTTGGCGATGACCTCGCTCGCGACACCGCGACAGCACTCGCCCGATACATCGCGCTGCAAGCCCGGGGCGACGCGCACGCCTTGCGCGTGGCGCGTTACCTGCGGCAGACGCTGTCCGAAACCGTGCAGCAGGCCGATACCCGGGCACTGCAGAGCGGCTTGTTGATGCTGTCCCGTACGGATTTACGACGCGATCTGGCCGCTATCGGGCAGCCGGCGATGCTGATGCACGGCGACCGCGATGCGGTGGTGCCGCTTGCGGCAGGCGAGTACCTGGCGCAGAACCTGCCCGCGGCGCGGATGGTCATCACCCCGGGGGCGGGCCATGCCGCGTTCGCCTCGCGTCCGGGCCCGACGAGTGCACATCTCGCGAGCTTCTTCGATGGCTGCTGAGTGGCTGCTCGACAAGCGCGCGGTGCGGCGGACGTTCGAGCGCGCGGCAGCGAGCTACGATGCAGCTGCCGTTCTGCAGCATGAGGTATGTGAACGCATGCTGGCACGGCTCGGCTACATCCGGCACCGCCCGGCGACCCTGCTCGATGCGGGCAGCGGCACGGGAAATGCGCTGCGCGGCCTCGGCGCGCGATATCCGGAGGCAACGCTGGTCGCGCTCGACATCGCGCTCGCCATGCTCCAGCGCGTACAGCGGCGGGTGCCGGCCTGGAAAGCGCTTTTTAAACGGCGTGCATTGCCCGTGTGCGGCGATCTGGAACGCCTGCCGTTCGGCGAGCAGGTATTCGATATGGTGTGGTCGAATCTTGCCCTGCAGTGGGTGAACGATCTTTCCGGCACCGTGGCCGAGATGCGGCGGGTGCTCAAGCCCGGCGGCCTGCTGATGTTCAGCACGTTCGGCCCGGATACCCTGCGCGAGCTGCGGGAGGCTTACCGGGATACCGACGGCCGTACGCATGTCAACCGTTTCGTCGATATGCACGATATCGGTGATCTGCTCGTGCACGCCGGATTCAGCGATCCGGTGATGGACATGGAGCAGTTCACGCTCACCTATGACCACGTGCGGCAGCTCATGCGTGAACTCAAGGCGATCGGTGCGCACAACGTGACGCTCGGCCGGCCCGGCGGGCTGTCCGGCAAGGCGCTTCTTGCCGCGGTGACGCGCAACTACGAGGCCCTGCGCCGCGACGGGAAACTCCCGGCGACGTTCGAAGTCGTCTACGGCCATGCCTGGAAACCGCGGCCCCGCACCGGGCCAGGGGGCCGTCCGGTAATCGACATCAAATCCGCATGACCTTCGGCCCTGCATCGGGTGTGTTCGTGACGGGCACGGATACCGGCGTCGGGAAAACGCTGGTGGCGTGCGCGCTGCTGCATGCTTTTGCTGCGCGCGGACTGCGCACAGCGGGCATGAAGCCGGTTGCAGCAGGCGCCCGTCGCCGCCGCGGCGGACAACTGAAGAACGACGACGTGGAATTGCTGCGCACGGCAAGCAGCATCGCCGTCCCGGACCGGCTCATCAATGTGTATGCCTTCGAACCGCCGATTGCACCGCATATCGCCGCACGCTCGGCGGGACGCGATATTGAGTTGGCGGCGATCGAACGCGCTTATCTCAGACTGGCGCGCCAGGCGGACGTCGTGGTGGTGGAGGGCGTCGGCGGTTTTTGCGTGCCGCTCAACGAGCGTGAAGACGCCGGCGACCTTGCGGTTCTGTTGCATGTGCCGGTTGTGTTGGTGGTCGGAATGCGTCTGGGCTGTCTCAACCACGCCTTGCTCACCGCTGCGGCGATCGAAGCGCGTGGTCTCACGCTGGCCGGATGGACGGCGAACCACATCGATCCGGGCATGACGCACGTCGAAGAGAATGTCGCTGCGCTGTCGCTGCGTTTGCGTGCGCCGTGCATTGCGCGAATTCCGTTTCAGCGCGTGCCGGAGCCCCGGCGGATCGCCGGCCTGTTCGCCGTCGATTTGCTCCTGCGCGAGGCGTGATGCGCGCCGCCCGAATTTCTCGGCGCGGTTTTGTTGCGGCGCTGTGGCGGGTGTGCTAAATTCCGCACATTTCGCTCGGGTCTCAGCTCGTAACCAAGGACGCTTTGGATGGCATGCGTCGATGCCGGGACGGCGGCTCATTTCTCGTTGACTGCGCGCCGCAACAACTCGCTCTCTTCATTCGGCCGCCTTCTCGTTTTTGGCTTCGTTTTTTTCGTCTCGGTCGGAATAGGCGTGGTGCTTGCCCTGGTGTTCGGCGCGTGGCCGATCGTGCCTTATGCCGGGCTCGAGATGCTGGTGCTGTACTTGGCGTTTCGGCACATCGACCGCCAT
Organism: Betaproteobacteria bacterium; assembly: GCA_052386775.1. Taxonomy (GTDB): domain Bacteria; phylum Pseudomonadota; class Gammaproteobacteria; order Burkholderiales; family SG8-41; genus DSOT01. The sequence continues at coordinate 3,032 of JBQTJV010000109.1, read as the reverse complement.
GCAGGTGACTACGAGCGCTTTGCCATAGCGGGAGATCGATTGCAGGTCGAGGTGCAGGACGGCGCGCAGTTGAATCGCTTCGACTGCAACCGGCATTGGGCGCGGATCGTGTACGGAAAGGGTGGGAGGCTCGCGGTGCGATCGCACGGCCGCGAATTTGAGATCGGAAGGCATTTGAGCGAACAACAACGGCTTTCGGTGGCCCGGCGGCTCGAGCTCGAGCTGCACGAACCGCGTTGAGGTGTGTTTCTGACGCGAGCCACGCGTTCGTCACCCGAGAGCACCAATCACAGGCGAGGGTAGCATGACCAGCAAGTTGGGTAGATTTTTCGCGGCCGTTACGGCATTCCTGGCGCAGGGCGCCGGGGCGGCCTCGCAGTACAACCTGCAGCCGCCGCAAAGCATCATCGCCCGCGAGATCTACGATCTGCACACGCTGATCATGTGGATCATCCTGGTCATCTTCGTTGTCGTGTTCGGTGCGATGACTTACGCCATCGTGAAACACCGCAAGTCGGTGGGCCACAAAGCCGAGCAGTTCCACGAGAACACCACGGTCGAGATCATCTGGACCGTCATCCCTTTCATCATTCTCATCGGCATGGCGTGGCCGGCGACCAAGACCGTGATCTCGATGAAGGACACCTCCAGCCCCGACATCACGATCAAGGCAACCGGTTACCAGTGGAAGTGGGGCTACGATTATCTCCAGGAGGGCATCAGCTTCTACAGCAGTCTTTCAACGCCGCGCGAACAGATCGAGGGCAAGGCGCCCAAAGGCCAGCACTACCTGCTCGAAGTCGACAATCCCGTCGTGGTTCCCGTCGGGAAAAAGGTGCGCATCATCACCACGGCGAATGACGTCATTCACGCCTGGTGGGTGCCGGCGCTCGGCATCAAACAGGACGCCATTCCCGGTTTCGTCCGCGACACGTGGTTCAAGGCCGACACGCCGGGAACCTACCGCGGCCAGTGCGCCGAGCTGTGCGGCAAGGACCACGGCTTCATGCCGATCGTGGTCGAAGCGGTGACCCCGGAAAAATACGAAGCGTGGGTGAAGGAACGCAAGCAGCAGGCGCAGAAGCTCGCAGCCGCGGAGCCGGCGGACAAGAAGTGGACGATGGACGAACTCAAAGCGCGTGGTGAAAAGGTCTATGCGGCCAACTGCGTGGCGTGCCACCAGGCGAACGGCATGGGTATGCCGCCCGCCTTCCCGCCGTTGAGCGGCTCCAAAATCGCCAACGGTCCGAAGGACGCGCACCTCGCCATTGTGCTCAACGGAAAGCAGGGCACGACCATGGCGCCGTTCAAGCATCTCAGCGACGTGGAAATCGCGGCGGTGGTCACTTACGAACGCAACGCGTGGAACAACAAGACCGGCGACGCGGTCAGCCCGGACGAAGTCAAGGCGGCACGCAAGTAAAGGGTCAAGGAGAGAACATGGAAGCAGTCCATACACACGGTCACGCTCACGGCGAGCACGCCCATCATCCCGGCGGCATCATGCGCTGGGTGATGACCACCAACCACAAGGACATCGGCACGCTGTATCTCATCTTCAGCCTGACCATGTTCTTCGTCGGCGGCGTGCTGGCGCTGATGCTGCGGGCGGAACTGTTTGAGCCCGGGCTGCAGTTGTGGCGTCCCGACTTCTTCAACGAACTCACCACCATGCACGGGCTCATCATGGTGTTCGGGGCCATCATGCCGGCGTTCGTCGGCTTCGCCAACTGGCAGATCCCGATGATGATCGGCGCCCCGGACATGGCGTTTGCACGGATGAACAACTGGAGCTTCTGGCTGCTGCCGCCGGCAGCCATCCTGCTGGTGGTTTCCTTTTTCGTCCCCGGCGGCGCCACCGCGGCCGGCTGGACCCTCTATGCCCCGCTGTCCACGCAGATGGGGCCCGGCATGGATCTTGCCATCTTCGCGCTCCATATCATGGGCGCTTCCTCGATCATGGGATCGATCAACATCGTCACGACCATCCTCAACATGCGCGCGCCCGGCATGACGCTGATGAAAATGCCGCTGTTCGTGTGGACCTGGCTCATCACCGCGTACCTGCTGATCGCGGTCATGCCGGTTCTGGCGGGGGCCGTGACCATGGTGCTCACCGACCGGCACTTCGGTACCAACTTCTTCAACGCGGCAGGCGGTGGCGATCCGGTGATGTTCCAGCACATCTTCTGGTTTTTCGGCCATCCCGAGGTCTACATCATGATCCTGCCCGCGTTCGGGATCGTGTCCCAGATCGTGCCGACGTTCTCGCGCAAGCCGCTGTTCGGCTATTCCTCCATGGTGTATGCGACCGCGTCGATCGCCATCCTGTCGTTCATCGTGTGGGCGCACCACATGTTCACCGTGGGCATGCCGGCATCGGCGCAACTGTTCTTCATGTATGCCACCATGCTGATTGCGGTGCCGACCGGCGTGAAGGTGTTCAACTGGGTCGCCACCATGTGGAAGGGGGCGCTCACGTTCGAGACCCCGATGCTGTGGGCGTGCGGCTTCATCTTCGTGTTCTCGATGGGCGGATTCACCGGGCTCGTGCTTGCGATCACGCCCGTCGACATCCAACTGCAGGACACCTATTACGTCGTGGCGCATTTCCACTACGTGCTGGTGGCGGGCTCGCTGTTCGGCATCTTCGGCGGCGCGTACTACTGGCTGCCGAAATGGGTCGGCCACATGTACGACGAGAAGCTGGGCCAGTGGCACTTCTGGCTGTCGATGATCTTCTTCAACATCACGTTCTTCCCCATGCATTTTTCGGGACTCGCCGGCATGCCGCGGCGGGTCCCGGACTACGCGCTGCAGTTTGCCGACTTCAACATGATCTCCAGCGTCGGGGCGTTCGGCTTTGGTTTGTCGCAACTGATCTTCGTCTGGGTGCTGCTCAAGCTGCGCAGCGGGCAGAAGGCGGCGGACAAGTCGTGGGAAGGCGCGGAAGGACTGGAGTGGACGCTGCCCTCGCCGGCGCCGTACCACACGTTTGAAACACCGCCGGTGGTGAAGTAACAGCCTTTATG
>JBQTJV010000108.1:0-4197 GCA_052386775.1 Betaproteobacteria bacterium | reverse complement strand
GCCGGAAACCAGCGCATCGGAATTGGTCGTGGAACCGGCGAAGCCGCTGAAGTCGGCGCTGATGCGGCTGGAAACCGTGCCTTCGCCGCGACTCGCCGACTTCAGCGGCTTCGCCGGTTCCACGACCAATTCCGATGCGCTGGTTTCCGGCCTGCGCAACGGCACGGCAGTGACGTTGACATCGACGGACGCCAAGGGCACAACCACCTCGACCACCTTCACGCCGCCTACCGGCAAGATGGGCTATGGCAACGTTTATACGTCGCTGGCGCTTGCCAAGCAGCAACTTGCGGGCGCGGGCATCACGGACCCGACCGCCCAGCAGCTTCAGGCGGCGCTGATGGGTGGAGCCGTCACCAACAGTACCGGCCAGACCACGACGATGACCGGCGTGTTGCAACTGCGGGCGGACGGCATGGGCTGGGGCCAGATCGCCCAGCAGTACGGATACAAGCTCGGACCGGTCATCAGCGGCATGAAATCTTCGAACGCGGCGATGACGGCATCGGCGGCGTCCACTGCGGGCAACTCTTCCGCTAACGTCCAGTCCGGCAGCGCCAAATCGGGCATCGTCACCGGTGCCGGGGCCGCAGGCGCCAGCCATGGTCAGGGCCAGGGGAATGCCTACGGTCGAGGTATTGTCACCGGCGCCGGCACGGGGGTCGGTGCCGGCAGCGGTCACGGCAATGCTTATGGGCGGGGCATCGTTACCGGCGGTGGCGAGATGGCGGGGAACGCCGGCGCCCGATCAGGCGGCCAGGGCAAAGCGGTCGGAAAAGGAAACTAGCTTCCGGACGCTGCGGCGGCGGCCGCGGGGTTGGCAGGCTCCGGGCCGCTGTCTGCTTCCATGTCCATCACGCCTTCGAGCACGCATTCGCGCTTGCCGCGCTTCACCGTCAGGCTGCCGCGTATCTTGCCCTCCATGCCGCAGTAAAACATCCGGTCCACGTCCCGGAACAGGAACTGGACTTCGGTGCGGGCGTACTCTATCAAGAACGTCCCGTTCTCGGTGGTGACGGTCGTGTGCTGTCCGTAGTCCTCCCATTTGCTGTAGGGATCACCACGCGTCACATGCACCGAGCAGGTGCGCGGCTTCCACTTGCTGTAGTACGCAAAATTGTCAACCGTTCCGCCTTTGAGTTCGACGGCGATGCGAGCGTGCCGGTCCTCGGTCCCCAGCATGCAGGCGAGCCGCTCGACCTTCTTCGGTGCCGCTTTTTTCTTCTGCTTTTTTTCGGCAGCGACCGACGTAACGGCGCCGGCCATGAGCGCCGCTGCGCAGCAGGCCGAGAGCCATCGAATCATCGTGCGATGTGCCACTGTACTGTTTGCCTCCCTCGCGTGCGGGGTGCGCACGCGCGAGTTTCGTTTTGCGAGGGCGAGCCGAGGCTGCCGCGCGCCTTAAGGTTCATCGTTGGGGAGTCCTCCCCCCGTTGATTTTGCCGCGATTATAGCAAGCGCGCCGCGGGATTTTCGCCGCCGGCACGCCCCTGTTCGTGAATTATTTCTTCCCGCGCCAAAAAACCGTTTCCGATGCAAACGCTTGCGGGGCCAACACGGGCTTCGTAGCATAAGGGCCTTATGAATGCATATCGGGTCGTACAGGTTTCGGATCTGCACCTGGGCGCCGGACACGCGCATCACCACGACAACTGGGAACTGGTTGCGGCGTGGATCGAGCGCGAGAAACCGGATCTCGTCGTCGTCAACGGCGATCTCGTCATGGAGGATCCGGATGTCGAAGCCGATCATGCTTTCGCGCGCGAGCAAATCGGCAAGCTGAGCGTCCCGTGCCGCTACCTCCCCGGCAATCACGACATCGGCGACAGCGTGCTGTTCGGAAAGATGGAGCAGCGCGTGAACGACGAGCGGCGCGCGCGCTTCGTGCGGCACTTCGGTGAAGAGCGCTGGGCTTTCAACGCCGGAGGCTGGGGGTTCCTCGGCCTCAACGCGCAGCTTTTCGGCAGCGGTGGCCAGCGCGCGGAGGCCGAGCAATGGGAGTGGATCGAAGCGAACCTGGCGCGCGTTGCCGGACGCCCGGTGGCGCTGTTCCTGCACAAGCCGCTGTTTCTCGACCATCCCGGCGAAGCCGACCACGAAGACCTGATCCTGCGCCAGTCGTGCCTCGATCGTGCCAGCCGGTCGCGGTTATTGGAGCTGTGCCAGCGCGCCGGCGTGCGGCTTATCAGTTGCGGGCACAAGCACCAGTCCCGGTCGTTCTCGCTCGACGGCATCTACCACGTCTGGAGCCCGGCGACGGCGTGCGTCAACGGTCCGCCGGACCGGCTGCATTGGGGCGTGCGTGAAGTGGGGTTTGTCGAGTACCGTTTCACGCCGGAGCGCTTCACGCACCGCTTTGTCGGCTCGGACTTTCTCTTTCGCCACGAAAACTACATGCGGAAATAAGACGTACAACGATAATGCGAAGACGAGATGATAGTTTCCGGTGAAAAAATAGGGCGGACGCTGCGAAACGGCACCGCCCGAAAAAACGTCCGAGTGATTCCTATTATTGCCCTGCCGGCATCCTGGAAACGTGCTGGTCGACGAGCAACCACTGGCCGTCGGTCTTGACCCACGTCTGACTTGTGCGTGTCATCGAAGCGCTCAGATAGCCGTTACGATCGATAGCTGTCGTGTCTGAATACCAATTGCGCACAACGACCGTACCGTTATTGAAGGCGCGCGCACTGAACTGCCTGGCCAGGAATTGCCGTGTTGGGTAGTTCTGACAGATTTGGGCAAAATAGGCCCGCATTGCGGCCTTGCCTTCGATCCTGAATCCCGCCCGCCCCGGTGTGAAAACGACATTGTCGGCAACATTACTCACAATTCCATCAAGGTCACACTTCGCATTTGCCTGTCCCCGCTTCGCCTGTATAGCGGCCACCTCCTTGATCGGATCGCCCTGAGCCCATACCGCGGGCACACTTCCCAGCAGAGCAACTAACACGAAAACACCCCTCCGTATCTTCATGACATCCTCCATTGTGTGGGATTTTGGCTTTGAGGTTGGAGAAGCACTCCGGAGCGATGCCACAGGACGGGGAATTCAGGCGCGACGAACCCGCCCACACACGAGCTGCCGGGCGCTGAAAAACGTTTGCGGCAACTTCAGAGGTTCTCCGCAAAGCCGGGAACACAACATTGCACGCTCCTCAAGACGGAAATCAGGAACGGCAAAATGAATGTAGATGACGACAACATACTTGTCAATCAGCGGGTCAGAACTGGAGGTTGACGGTCACGCTCTTGCGCTGCGTGAAGCTGTCGATCATCCCTTCAAGCGAGAACTCGCGCCCGATGCCGCTCTGCTTGACGCCGCCGTAGGAGTGCCCCATCGACTGGCCGAGCCCCTGGTTGATCTGCACCCAGCCTGCCTCGACCGCATGCGCGGTGCGGAGCGCCCGCCCGATGTCGTGCGTCCACACATAGGCGGCGAGCCCGTAGTGACTGTCGTTCGCCATGCGAACCGCCTCGCTCTCCTCGCTCCACGGAATGGCCACCATCACCGGCCCGAAGATTTCCTCCCGCGCAATGCGCCAGTCGTTGTGCACTTCCGCGAATACCGTGGGCTCGACGAAGTAGCCTTTGGAAAGCGGCCCCTCCTTGGGCGGCAGCCCGCCCAGCACGACACGCGCGCCTTTCTGCTTGAGCCCGTCGGCGATGTAGCCGCACACCTGGTCGAACTGCTTGCGATTGATGATGGCGCCACGTCTATCGTCTCGTCGAGCGGATCGCCGATCTTCAGCGTCCGGAGTTTGGCCGTGAGCTTCTGCAGAAACGAGTCGAAAATCGAGCGATGCAGAAAGAGCCGCGAACCTGCGGTGCACGACTGGCCCTGCCGCGTGAAACGCATGCCGCTGATGACGCCGTCCACCACGCGCTCGTCGTCCGCGTCGGGAAAGACGATGGCGGGACTCTTGCCACCCAATTCCAGGGAAACGGGAACGATGCGCTCCGAGGCCGTGCGCATGACGGACTTTCCGACTTCGGTGGAGCCGGTGAAAGAAAGCTTGCGCACCAGCGGGTGCTGCGCAAGCGCGGCACCGCACTCCTCGCCGTATCCGGTGAGCACGTTGACCACGCCCGCGGGCAGGTGCTCCTGGCAAACCCGTGCGACTTCGAGATGCGAGCGGCGCGTCCTCCGCCGCCTTGAGCACCAGCGTGTTGCCTGCGGCAATGGACATCGCGATC
>JBQTJV010000107.1:0-5757 GCA_052386775.1 Betaproteobacteria bacterium | reverse complement strand
GGAGCGATGCATGAACGCCAATCCGAAGTTTCTCAACACCGCGGCACGCGTCGATGAGGCGGCAGTCCAGCCGTTGCCGAACTCACGCAAGGTGTATGTCGAAGGCTCCCGGCCGGATATCCGCGTGCCGATGCGCGAGATACGCCAATCCGACACGCCGGCATCGTTCGGCGCGGAAAAAAATCCACCGATCTACGTTTACGACACGTCCGGACCCTATACCGATCCGGCGGCTCGGATAGACATCCGCTCTGGCCTGCCGGCGCTGCGCGCCCGGTGGATCGACGAACGCGGCGATACCGCGGAGCTGCCCGGTCCTACCTCGCGCTATGGGCGCGAACGACTCGCCGACCCGAAGCTCGCGAGCCTGCGCTTCAATCTCGAGCGTAAGCCGCGTCGCGCGCGTGCCGGCATGAACGTTACCCAGATGCATTACGCGCGCCGCGGGATAATCACGCCGGAGATGGAATTCATTGCGCTGCGCGAGAACCAGCGGCGTGAGGCGCTGAGCGAACTGCTCACCCGGCAGCATCGCGGCGAGCACTTCGGCGCCGCGCTGAGAGCCGAGATCACGCCGGAGTTCGTCCGGGAGGAAGTCGCGCGCGGGCGCGCCATCATACCCGCGAACATCAACCATCCCGAAACCGAGCCGATGATCATCGGCCGCAATTTCCTGGTGAAGATCAATGCCAACATCGGCAACTCGGCGGTGAGTTCCGGCATCCAGGAGGAGGTGGAAAAGATGACGTGGGCGACGCGGTGGGGCGCCGACACGGTGATGGATCTTTCCACCGGCAAGCACATCCACGAGACGCGCGAATGGATCGTGCGCAATTCCCCGGTGCCGATCGGAACGGTGCCCATCTATCAGGCGCTCGAAAAGGTGGACGGCAAGGCGGAAGAGCTGACCTGGGAAATCTACCGCGATACGCTGATCGAGCAATGCGAGCAGGGCGTGGATTACTTCACCGTGCACGCCGGGGTGCGACTGCCCTACATCCCGCTCACCGCCAAGCGCATGACCGGCATCGTCTCGCGCGGCGGCTCGATCATGGCGAAATGGTGTCTTGCGCATCACGAGGAGAGTTTTCTCTATACGAACTTCGCAGAGATCTGCGAAATACTGAAGGCCTACGATGTCGCTTTTTCGCTCGGCGACGGCTTGCGGCCGGGCTCGATTTACGACGCGAACGACGAAGCGCAGATCGCGGAGCTTAAGACGCTGGGCGAGCTGACCGACATCGCGTGGCAGCACGATGTGCAGGTCATGATCGAGGGCCCGGGTCACGTGCCGATGCAGTTGATCCGCGAGAACATGGAGCTGATGCTGAAATTCTGCAAGGAAGCGCCGTTCTATACGCTCGGACCGCTGACGACCGATATCGCGCCGGGCTACGACCACATCACTTCGGCGATCGGTGCCGCGATGATCGGGTGGTATGGCACGGCCATGCTGTGCTACGTGACGCCGAAGGAGCATCTCGGGCTGCCGGACAAGGAGGACGTCAAGGACGGCATCATGGCGTACAAAATTGCCGCGCATGCCGCCGACCTGGCCAAGGGGCACCCGGGCGCGCAGATCCGGGACAACGCGCTGTCCAAGGCGCGGTTCGAGTTCCGCTGGGAGGACCAGTTCAATCTGGGGCTCGATCCTGACAAATCGCGCCAGTTCCACGACGAGACATTGCCGCAAGAAGGTGCCAAGCTGGCGCATTTCTGCTCGATGTGCGGCCCGCATTTTTGCTCGATGAAGATCACGCAGGACGTGCGTGACTACGCGGCGAGCCAGGGGCTGAGCGACGAAGAGGCCCTCAAGAAGGGCATGGAAGAGAGATCTCGCGAGTTTGTCCGGCAGGGTGCGGAGATCTACAAGAAGGCGTAACGGCCGATGCGGTCATTGCAGGTAACGCTTTTCGCAGCGCTGCTGGCAGCGAGCCCAGCCGCGTTCGGTCACGGCGACAAGGTGGAGACACCGTCGCTGCACGGCTCGCCGCGGCCGCCGGCGGCGATCCACGAAAGCGACGTATCCTTGTTGCTCGACTATCTCCGCGCTGCCATACGGGCCGCGTCCGAGGGCCGGGAGCCGCCACCACCGCCGCGCGAACTCGGGAAGCGCATGGAAGAACTGGGCTCCGAGTTGAAGGCCCGTGGTGCCCTGGCTGCCTTTTCGTTTCTCCGCGCCCTCGAAGAACACACGCAAACCTTGCTCCAGGAGCACGCTTCGCCTCCCCGCCCCAGGTCCTTGCCTCCGACCGTTCCATACACTCCGGTATCGACCGACCGCTGAAACGCACGAAGGTCCAGGCGCTTGCTAGTCCGGTCGGCGGGCAAAGGGGCTTTACCCCCCGGCACTGTCGCGGCGACGGCCGGCGTTAAGCTCTCGCTGTAGAATGCCGCATTTCTTTGTGAGTCCTTTGGCAAATGGGTAGACGTTCACTGCTCTTGATCGCGGTGGTGTTGCTGGTCGCGGGCGCGGGCGTTGCCTACGCGCTGTTGGGCTCGTTGCGCCCGGCGCCCGGATACCGCTATGCCGAGGTGGCGCGTGGAACGATCACCGCCGCGGTTTCTGCGACCGGCACGCTGACTCCGGTGGTGTCGGTGCAAGTCGGCTCGCAGATTTCCGGCCAGATAAAGGAGCTCTACGCCGACTACAACTCGCCGGTCAAGAAAGGCCAGCTCATCGCCCAGATCGATCCGGACTCGATCGCGCTGCGCGTCAATCAGGCGATGGCCGACCTCGAGGCTGCGCGAGCCACCGTGCTCACGCAGCGCGCCAATGTGGCGGCGTTGCAGGCGGAAGTTTCACGGGCCAAGGTGAGTCTCGCCGAGGCCAACCGCGAGCTGGTGCGCAACCGCATGCTGGCGGAAAAGAATTTCTTTTCGACGGCAGTACTCGACAAGTCGCAGGCGACGTTCGACGCCGCGCAGGAACAGGTGAAGATCGCCCAGGCGCAACTGCGCGTCGCCGAGGCGCAGGTCCATAACGTCGAGGCGCTGGTGAAGCAGCGGGAAGCGCAGCTCGCCCAAGCCAGGGTGGACCTGAGCCGCACCTCGATACGCGCGCCGGTGGACGGCATCGTCGTCAAGAAATCGGTCGAGCCCGGACAGACGGTGGCCGCGAGCCTGCAGGCACCGGAGCTTTTCGTGATCGCGCAGGACTTGCGCGAGATGCAGGTCGAGACGTCCATCGACGAAGCCGAGGTCGGTCGGATACGCGTGGGCCAGAGCGCCACGTTCACGGTCGATTCCTTTCCCGGCCGGACGTTTCGCGGCACGGTGACCCAGGTACGCAAGGCCGCACAGGTGGTGCAGAACGTCGTCACCTACATCGCGGTCATCACCACCTCGAACTCGGATTTGAGCCTGTTCCCCGGCATGACGGCGAATGTTCGCATCGTCGTTGATACGCGCAACGACGTGCTGAAGGTGCCGAATGCAGCCCTGCGGTTTCGGCCCCCCGGCGCATCGTCTGAAGCACGCGAGCCGGTGCGCGCCGCAGTCGTGGAAGAAGAGAAGAAGGGGGCCGCCAAGGGCCGGGGGGGACAGGCCGCCCGCGAGCGACTCACGAAGGAGCTCGGTCTCAGCGCGGAGCAGCAGGCGAAAGTCGAGGCGATCCTCAACGAGACGCGCGATCGAATCCGCGGGCTCGGCACCGAGGATCAGAATGCGCGGCGCAAGCAGGTCGAGCGGCTCCGTGCCGAATCGCGAAGCCGTATTGCGGAGCTGCTCACTCCCGAACAGCGTGCCCGCTATGAGGCGATGGCGGCGTCCCGCGCCGCAGGCGGCGCGGCCAGCGGGCGGGTGTGGATAACCGACGCGGCGGGTGAGCTCAAGCCGGTGGAGGTGCGGTTGGGATTGAGCGACGGCAGCCACACGGAATTGCTCGCGGGCGAGCTCAGCGACGGGGCGCGAGTTGTCGTCGGCATGGCCGGCGCCGACAAGTCGCGGCCGACGAAGAGCGGCGGGCCGCGGTTCGGTTTTTGAACTGCGCGCATTAGCACCCGGAGAGCTCACGCTATGGCGGATCCGCTGATCGTCACGCGAGACCTGGCGAAGGTGTACCAGCTCGACGGCTATCAGGTGCCGGCGCTGCGCGGGGTTTCGGTCAGCATCGCCGCCGGAGAATTCGTTGCGGTGATGGGGCCGTCCGGGTCCGGGAAATCGACGTTCATGAACCTGCTCGGTTGCCTGGATTCGCCGAGCGCCGGGGAGTATTTTCTGGCGGGCGAACCGGTCTCCCACCTGACCGGAGACGCGCTCGCCGCGACCCGCAACCGCCGCATCGGCTTCGTGTTCCAGAACTTCAACCTCCTGCCGCGCACGAGTGCCCTGGAGAACATCGAATTGCCGCTGCTCTACTGCGGCGTGGCGGCGGCGGAACGCAAGCGACGCGCGCTGAAGTGCCTTGCCGACGTGGGACTCTCTGATCGCGCCCACCATCACCCGGCCCAGCTTTCCGGAGGCCAGCAACAGCGGGTAGCCATCGCGCGTGCGCTGATCAATGACCCGGTGTTGATACTGGCGGACGAGCCGACAGGTGCGCTCGATACGCAAACGAGCTGTGAAGTGATGGCGCTGCTGCAGCAGCTGAACCGCGGCGGCATGACCGTCGTTCTTGTCACGCATGAACACGACATCGCCCGATTCGCCGGCCGCATCATCGGCTTTCGCGACGGCCGCGTGGTGGAGGATCACCGCGTCGAGCATCCGAGCGACGCGGCGGCGATGGCGGCGCAGCTGCAGGAGAGGGCGGCGGCATGAGGCGGCCCGTGAATATCGGCTCCAGCATCCGCATCGCGCTGCGCGCGCTGCGCGTCAACAAGCTGCGCAGCTCGCTCACCATGCTCGGCATCATCATCGGCGTGGCAGCGGTGATCGTCATGATTTCCATCGGCGGCGGCGCGCAGGCCCGTGTCGAGGAACAGATCAAGAGTCTCGGTTCCAACCTCATCATCGTACTGCCCGGTTCGGTGACCTCCGGGGGGGTGCGCATGGGCGCGGGATCGCGCTCCTCGCTCACCGAGGACGACGCCTACGCGATCCAGCGCGAAATCGTCGACGTGCAGGCTGCGGCACCGGCATTGCGTGGAACCGGTCATGTTGTGGCCGGAAGCAGCAACTGGTCCACCGTGTTTTTCGGAGTCACGCTGGAGTACTTTGAAGCGCGGAACTGGGTCATCGCGTCCGGCCGGGGATTCGAGCCCGCGGAGATCGCCGGGTCCGGCAAGGTCGTGCTGCTGGGTGAAACGGTCGCTCGCAACCTTTTCGGGGACAGCGACCCGGTCGGGCAGGTCGTGCGGGTGCGCAAGGTTCCCATGCGGGTCATCGGCGTGCTGGAGCGCAAGGGCCAGAGTCTGCAAGGCCAGGATCAGGACGACATCGTCCTCATGCCCATATCGACGGCCCGCAACCGGGTCATCGGAGGAACCCTGGCCAAGGTCCGCTCCGTGGGGTCGATTTCCGTCAAGGTGCGCGAAGGGGCGAGCCTGGCGGAAGCGGAAACCGAGATCCGGTCGCTGCTGCGTCAACGCCACCGGCTCCAGCAGCGCGGACAGGACGATGATTTTACGCTGCGCAATCTGTCGGAAGTATTGAGCGCGCAGGAGGAGTCGAGCCGCATCATGACCCTGCTGCTCGCCGCGGTCGCGTGCGGATCGCGGCTCGTCGGCGGCCGCGGCCGCCTGAACAGCAAGCTGGGGTGGGGGGCCGCACGCACCCCCGCGATCGGCGTGCGCCGGGCGGGCGGCGCGCGCGGCC
>JBQTJV010000106.1:0-8657 GCA_052386775.1 Betaproteobacteria bacterium | reverse complement strand
AGTCCGTGGTGGTCGCGGTTCGTGCCGATGCCCGGTGGAAAAGCCTGAAAGAGCTGATCGCTGATGCGAAACAACGCCCGGGAACCATTACCGTCGCCAATTCGGGCGTGGGCAGCCACACGCATCTTTCCGGCGTGGTCCTGTTCAAGACAGCGGGCACATCGGTCACGGATGTTCCGTATTCGGCCTCGCAGATCGTGCCCAATCTGATGGGCGGGCACGTCGATGTCGTGATCCAGTTTCCCGGCGCACTCGCGGGCAACGTGAGCGCGGGCAAGATCCGGCTGCTCGCCGCGCTCTCGACCCAGCGCGACCCCTCCTTCCCCGACGTGCCGCTGGCGCGCGAGATGGGGCTCGACGTCACGCTCGACGCCTGGCGCGGCATAGCGGTCCCCAAGGGCACGCCGAAGAACGTGATCGCCGTGCTGGAGAAGGCGGTTCGCGAAACCGTGGAAAGCCCCGAATTCGCCGCCGCCGCATCCAAGCTCTACGTCAGTCCCGGCTTTCTCCCGGCGGCTGAATTCGGTCAGATGATCGCGCGGGAGGATGCCGCGCTCGCAAAAGTGATGGAGCAGATCGGACTCAAGAAGTCGCCGTAACGTTAAACTACAATTTTGGACCAGGGAGGCCCATGAAGACATTGTTAACCACCGCAGCAGTTTGCGCTTGCCTGCTCGTCAGTGCCGAAGCCTCCGCCCAGACGCGCATGCGCCCCGGCCTGTGGGAACACAGTTTCACGATGAAGTCCCAGAGCGGCCAGATGGAAAAAGCCATGAGCGACATGCAGCAGCAGATGGCCAGCATGCCGCCCGAGCAGCGCAAAATGATGGAAGAGATGATGGCGAAGCAGGGCATGAGCATGGGCGCTCAGGGCCGCAGCGTCAGGATATGCATCACCAAGGAACAGGCCGAGCGCGACGAGCTGCCGCAGCAGGATGGAAGCTGCAATCAGCAGGTCGTGCAGCGCTCGTCCAACATGATCAAGGTCAAGTTCACCTGCACCGGCAACCCGCCGGCCAGCGGCGAGAGCGAAGTCACGTTTTCGAGCCCCACCGCCTACACCGGAAAATCCATCGTCAACACCAGCGTCGACGGCCGGCCCGAGCGCATGATGATGGACCAGACCGGCAAGTGGCTGTCCGCCGACTGCGGGAACGTCAAGCCGATGAAGCGCTGAGGCCGGGGCTCACGCCTCGGGCTTCACGAATCCGGGCGGCAATGTCGCCTCGAACGAGGGCCGCCTGGCGATCCCGGCGTGCCAGCGCGCGAGCTTCGGCGCCTTGCCGCGCCAGTCGTGGGGATAGCGGAAATCGACGTACTGCAGGGCGACACCCATGACGAGGTCCGCCATGGTGAACGACGTTCCCACGAGGTACTCGCCGCCCGCGAACGCGTCTTCCGCAACGCTCGTTGCGCGCTGCACGCGCGACTCTTCCCGCGCCAGTTTTTCCGCCCATTGCTTGTCCGCGGGCCGCCTGGTTTCGAGAACGCGCGCAATGACCGCATCGATGATCCCGTTGCCGAGCGCCTGCCACCACTGGGCCTGCCAGTAGCCGCCAGCGTCCCTGGGGTGCAGCGGCTTGCCATCGAGATTTTCGAGGTAATGCGTGACGAACACCGACTCGAAGAGATAGCTGTCCGGCGCAATCTCCAGAACGGGCACCTTGCCCAGCGGATTGCGCCGCGGTATGGCGCTGTCCGCCGGCCACGGATCTTCGGTGACGAACTCGCAATCGATGTCCTTTTCCCGAATCAATATCCGCGCCTTGCGAACGTAAGGCGACGTCGGTGAACCGTAAATCTTCATGTTGGATCTGCTCCCCGCGAGTTGAACAACGCGAAACGGCCGCGCGCCTGCGACTTGAAAGTTAGAAGCGGCAGGCGCCGCTGTCAAGCTTGAAGAATCGGGCCGTTTCGTCAATTGACCCTCTCCCGGCTCTGCCCTACCATGCCGTGCACTGAATCACCGCGTATCTCCATTTCAGCTCCGGAGAATCCATGAACCCACTGGTCATCACGCGGATTGAAACGCGCGGCGACGCCGGCCGCATCGCCTATGTGACGGTAAACAACCCCGAGGCGCGCAACGCGCTGGGGAAGGAAGGCAAGGAAGCGCTCATCACCGCATTTCGCGATCTGGCGCGCGATGAGGCGCTGCGCGTCGCTGTGCTGACCGGCGCGGGAGACCGCTCCTTCATCGCCGGCGCCAACATCAAGCAGATGGCGGAAGCGGACGCGGGCGGGGCGGAAGACATCAGCACCAAGACGCACCTTGCGTGCGATGCGATTCGCCGGCTGCCGGTGCCGGTCATCGCCCGCGTGAACGGCTACTGCCTGGGGGCCGGGATGGAACTCGCGGCCTCGTGCGACATGCGGGTCGGGGTCGATACCGCGAAATTCGGGATGCCGGAAGTGAAGTTCGGCATTCCATCGGGCATGGAAGCCTGCCTGCTGCCGGGCCTCATCGGATGGGGCAAGACCCGCGAGCTGGTGTACACCGGCGAACTCATCGACGCGCACGAGGCGCACCGCTGCGGATTTCTGCAGCGCCTCGTCCCGCCGCAGGCCCTCGACGCCGCGGTGGAACAGTGGGTTGCAGCCATACTTGCCGCCGGACCACGCGCCATCCGGCTGCAAAAGCGCCTGATCCAGGATTGGGAACGGATGTCTCTCGCCGACGCCGTGAAGCAGGGCATCGCTGCGATGGTGGAAGCGCGCAGCACCGATGAGCCGCAACGCCTGATGCGCGCCTTCTCGGAACGCAAAAGCAAAACCCCGAACGAAAGCCCCTGAGAAGGGGGAACGCAAGCTACCGCCGCGGCGAGCGCCGACCGCCCTACTCGATCTTCGCGCCGCTCAACTTGATCAACCTGGCGTACTTGTCGAAATCGGTCTTGAGCCGGGCATTGAACTCCTCCGGCGTGGTCGGCCACGGGTCCAGCGCCTGCGCTTCCAGTTTCTGCACGATGTCGGGCTGCGACAGCGCCTTGTTCACTTCCGCGTTGAGGCGTTCGATGATGTTCTTCGGCGTGCCGGCCGGGGCGAACACGCCGATCCACGGCGCCATCTCGTAACCCGGCACGCCGGAGTCCGCGATGGTCGGTATGCCGGGAAGCACTTTCGTCGGTTTGGCCGACGACACGCCGAGGGGGCGCAATTTGTCATTCCGGATGTGCGCGATGACCGTCGATATGGTGGCGAGCGAACTTTGCGTCTCGCCGGATACCAGTGCCGTCACCTGGGGCACGCCGCCTTTGTACGGCACGTGCACGATGTTGATTCCGGACATCGAAACGAACAACGCCATGGAAAGATGCGGCGCGCTGCCGTTGCCGGAGGACGAATAGAGAATCTGGCCGGGACGCGATTTCGCGAGCGCAATGAACTCGCGCACCGATTTCACCGGTAAGGACGGATGCACCGTCAGCACGCCCGGCTGAGCGCTCAGCAGCGCGACGGCGGAAAAATCCTTGATGACGTCATAGGGGAGGTTGCGGTAGAGCGTGCCGTTTCCGAGATGGGTCGTCGAATGCACCATCAGGGTATAGCCGTCCGGCGGCGCCTTCGCCACGACTTCGGCGCCGATGGATCCGGCCGCGCCTGCTCGATTGTCCACGACAAACTGCTGGCCCATGGTCTGCGCGAGCTTCTGAAGGACCAGCCTCCCGACCACATCGTTGGATCCGCCCGGCGGCCACGGAATGACGACGCGCACCGGTTTGACGGGATAGCTCTGCGCGAGCACCACGGGCGTTGCCAACAAGGATGCCGCGAGCACCACCGCGCCGATGATCTTCATTACGTGCCTCTTCGCTTGATTTCGGATGAAGGTGCGATTATGCCAAAAACCAGGCGCTCCACCGCGCCGCAGTGCGCAACCCGGACTCGGGCGGGCTTTCAGGCTTCGGCAAGGGCGGGCGCCGGCTTCCTGCGACGCTTCGCACGCAGACGCGAGAGGATTTTAGCCGCCGTGATCGGCATGTGTTCTTTCATCCACAGCATCGTGGACTGCACGTCCGGCATCTGCGTCGATGGACGATGGACTGCCGCAAGCTCCCGCAACAGTCGCGCACCCCGCGAGCCGAGCAGCGACTCGCTGGCGCAACCGACGCGCTGCTCCAGGGCCTCGTGATCGCGCACCGGCAACATGTGGGAGTGCAAGGCGCATATGCTCTGCACGGAGTCGTGATCGGCGTCTTCATTCAGCGGGTCGATGTGATAGGCGCAGCAGAGCGTCAGATTCTGCACCTTGATCAGATGGTTCCATAACTCTTCCAGACGCAGCGCCGCCGCGCGCTCGCCCCGCTGCCACAGCAAGTCCACCATTTCGCCAAACGCCCTGATGCGGGGATACCGTCGTCGGGTCAGGTTGAGCACCGTCCCCACGAGGTCCTGAAACTTCTTCCAATCCGGCGTGCCGTTCACCATGAAACGCGACAACGCCGAGCGCGCGTCGACGACCACGACTTGCCCGCGCAATTCGGCATCCTGAGGGGCCACGCGGTGTGCGCCGAGTTGCTTCAGGCAGGCTTCCCAGTGGCGCGGCGTAACGAACACCACCACCGCCTCGCCGTTCATCAGGCCCGCTCCGACGAAGTGACTCAACGTCTCGATCAGAGACTCTTCATCCTGGTAGAGCTGGGCGATGTGGTTTCCGTCCTCGGGCCGTTCCAGCAGCGACTGCCACGAATTCATGGTCTGCCTCCCTGCAACGCCCTCAATACGGCCTGGGCTTCGTTCGTATCCGTCGTCGCGATCCGGTGCCACCACCGGTCACCCTTCACGAACAGATCCTGGTGGCAACCGCGCAGATCGCTCAACTGCTGCGGCCGGTATTCACGCAGCGGATAGGCGCACAAGGCCTTGATGTTGAGCTCGTCCAGCGCGGCGTCGACCTGGCATTCGTATTCCGCAAAACCGTCCCAGTGTCTTGCCTCGAGGCCGCCGGCATCCGCTGCGGTGCGCAGACCGCGATAGCCGGCGCCCGACGCCGCTTCCAGTTTTTGCTTCCAGTTCGCGAGCAGCAGGCCGGTATTCTTGAGCGCGCCCTCCTCGTCCAGATACCATTCGTCCCGCCCGGCACATTCCATTGCTTCCGCGTATTCCTCGAAATCCGGTATGGCCGAGGCCAGCGCAGCCAGAAGCGATTCGGAAAGGGACGCGCGCTCCGAAAGCCACAGGCAGTACTCACCGGCCTCGAGGCCCTGACTGAAATAGGGCGTGAGGAATTCCAGCAAGTCGTCGTACGAGCGGTAGAAATGACAGCGGTGTGCGCCCCAGTCGAAATCGAGCAGCCGCTCGACCCGGCACGGCACGGCGACGATCTGCTTTTCGATGAGATAGATCAGTGCTTCGGCGACGGCGTCCGCATCGAAATTGCCCACGACCGCGCCGTTGGCGCGCACCGGCAGCATGCCGGCGAGCACCCGTAGCCCATGTGCTTCACGCGGAATGCCGAGCGCCGCGAGTCGATCCCGCAGCACAGCACAGGGGTACGCTTCATTCTTCATGGCGATCAGCGCACCATGGTAGAGTGCCGCTGACAGCCTGTAAAGAGTTTTTCTTTAGTTTCAGCGTCTTATGTAGACTTTCTACGACATGGCGTCAAGATCCAACGACAAGTTAAAACGCCGAAGTCGCGATCAATCGACTTTTGCGCCGCTGATTTTGACTACCTTGGCGTACTTGTCGTAGTCGGATTTGATGCGCGCCGCGAACTGGTCCGGCGTCATGTGCATCGGGTCCAGGGTCTGTGCCGACAGTTTGGACGCGACGTCCTTGTCCGCCAGCGCCTTGGCGATCAGCCCGTTCAGCGTATCGACGATCGGCTTGGGTGTGCCCGCCGGGACGAAGCATCCGACCCACGCGGTAAACTCGTATCCCGGGACGAATTCCGCAATGGCCGGAACATTCGGGTAGGCCGTCGTGCGCTTCGACGAACTCACCCCCAGCGGCCGCACCCGCTTCGCATTGAGGTTCGCGGTGAGAGAGCCGATGGTTGCGAGCACTGCCTGAACTTCGCCGGAGGCGATCGCTACATTCACGGGGCCACCGCCCTTATACGGTACATGCACCATGTTGACGCCCGCCATGGATGCCATCAGCGCCATCGAGAGATGGACATAGCTGCCGTTGCCGGCCGACCCGTAGACGATCTCGCCCGGCCGCTTTTTGGCCAGCGCGATGAACTCCTTGCCGGTCTTGACCGGCAAGGATGGGTGCACGACCAGCATCCCGATCTGCACCGCCATCGGCGTCACCCCGATGAAATCCTTGAGCACGTCGTAGGGCAGCTTTCGGTAAAGGTGCGCGTTGGCCACGTGCGTAGTGGACTGCACCATCACGGTATAGCCATCCGGCGGGCTCTTGGCGACGATGTCGGATCCGATGGTGCCCGCTGCGCCGCCGCGGTTGTCGATCACGAACTGCTGCCCGGCCAGTTCGGACACTTTCTGAAATACCAGCCGGCCCACCACGTCGTTCGAACCGCCCGGCGGAAAGACGATGACGACGCGCACCGGTTTCGCCGGATAGGCCTGAGCAAGTGCAGCAAGGGGGGAAAACAGTGCAGCGACAACGGGCAGGGCGATACGCCAGTGCAACTTCATGGTGAACCTCCTCAATGATAATGTGATTTTTTTGGCATTATCAGCGAAATGCGCCTCGCCGTTCAATCCAGCGCTGCGTGGGCGTGTCGGCGGGCGCTATAATCACCTTATATTGAACAACTTCCAGGCCGCGCCCGGTTCCGGGCTGCGGTCAACACGGAGATATCGCGCATGCCACTGCCGCTCGAAGGCGTGAAGGTACTGGATCTTACGACCGTCATGGCCGGGCCCTATTGCTGCATGGTGCTCGGCGACATGGGCGCGGAGGTGCTCAAGGTGGAGAACTTTCCCGAAGGCGATTCCGCCCGCCGCTTCGATCCCAAGGTGAACGGCGAGTCATACTGCTTCGCCGTGCTCAACCGCAACAAGAAAAGCATCGCCCTCAACATGAAGGACCCGCGCGGCAAGGAAGCCTTCATGAAGCTCGCGGCCAAGGCCGATGTCATCACTGAAAATTTCCGGCCCGGGGTGGTGCGCAAGCTCGGCATCGACTACGCGACCGTCAGCAAGCTCAATCCCGGCGTCATCTACGCCTCGATGTCGGGCTTCGGTCAAACCGGTCCCTACGGACGCAAGGGCGGTTTCGACATCGTGGCGCAGGGCATGTCCGGCATCATGATGATGACCGGTTATCCCGGCGGCCGACCCGCCAAAGTCGGGATCGCGATGAACGACATCGCGAGCGGCGTCACCGCGCTTTACAGCATCCTCGGCGCGTACATCGGCCGGCTCAAGACCGGCAAGGGTCAGTACCTGGAAACCTCGCTCCTCGAAGCGGGGCTCGCGTGGACGCACTGGGAGTCCGGGGCATACTTTGGCTCGGGAGAGCTGCCGACCGCCACGGGCACGCGCCACCGCCGCTCCACGCCCTATCAGGCGTACAAGACCCAGGACGGCTATGTCACCGTGGGCGCCAACAACAACAAGCTGTGGCACAATTTCTGCACCATCGTATGCGACAAACCGGAGTGGCTGACCGACCCGCGCTTTGTCGACCTGTCCTCGCGGCTGAAGAACATCGACCAATTGGAGCGCGAGATCGAGACGGTGTTCGCCGCGCAGCCGACCGCGCACTGGGTGGAAAAACTGGACGCCGCGGAAGTGCCGGGCGGCCCGGTTTACACCTATCAGCAGACCCTGGCCGACCCCCACATCAAGGCGCGAAACATGGTCGTGGAGATTGACCACCCCAAGATCGGGCGCATGAAGTCGCTCGGCATTCCGGTGAAGTCCACCGGGGAACTGCTGGCCATCCGCCAGCCTGCCCCATGGCTGGGGCAGCATTCCCGCGAGGCGCTGATAGGCGTGGGCTATGCCGACGCGGAAGTCAACGCGCTCTTCGAATCGGGCGTTATTTACGACAAATACCGGGAACCAGCGACGGCATCCGCGTGACCATAACAACAAAGTCGTTGCCGTGGCGGCTCGCGGCGATCTGCTGCGCGCTGACAGCGGCCGGGTGTGAGCCCATTACGTTGACGGCAATGGGGGTCGGCGCCGCGGCGGGCGTGCAGCACACGCTGACCGGTATTGCGTATCGCACCTTTTCGCTGCCGTTGCCCAAGGTGCGCGCGGGTGTCATGACGGCATTCGATCGCATGGGCATCAAGGCCGGCGGCAAGGAGGCGATCGAAAACGGCGAGCGGATCACCGCCCGCGCGGCGGATCGCGAAATCGAAGTGGAGCTCGAGGCGATCACGCCCAAGACGACGCGTATGCGCACTACGGCAAAGAGCGGGATATTTCGCGACGCGGCAACCGCGACTGAGATCATTCTCCAGACCGAGCGCGCGCTCGGCGGCGGATGAGCAGGTGTCCTTTTCAAGGAGATGCCACATGAAGCGATACTCGACAATCGGTACGGCTCTGTTGTTGTTCACCGGCGCGCTCGCGACGGGCCCCATGGTCTACGCGGCCGACAGCACCGAAGCGACACTCACCACCCAGACGCGACAGATGGATACGCTCACGGCGAGTCGCGGCGAAGGCACGGTTTCCAGCCGCTTCAGCGCCGACTTCAGCGGCTTCTCCGGTTCCACGACCAATTCC
>JBQTJV010000105.1:0-38261 GCA_052386775.1 Betaproteobacteria bacterium | reverse complement strand
GAAGCATGACCGGCCGCCGGGGTCGATTTTCCTCTCCTCCCAGGCGACCCTGCCGACGCGAGGTGGCCTGCCAGCTTGAGCCTCTGCGCTTCGCCGCCGGACAACGTCGGAACCGGTTGGCCCAGCCGCAGATAGTCCAGGCCGACGTCGGCGAGCGGCTGCAGCGCCCGCAGCACTTGCGGCTCGCCGGCGAACACCGCCAGCGCCTCGTTCACGGTCAGTTCCAGCACGTCGGCAATCGAACGGCCATCGATCCTCAACTCCAGAATTTCGGTGCGATAGCGGCGGCCGTCGCAATCGGGACAGCGCAGGTAGACATCGGACAGGAACTGCATTTCAACGTGCTCGAAGCCGTTGCCGCCGCAGGTCGGGCACCGCCCGTTTCCGGAATTGAAGCTGAATGTACCGGCGCTGTAGCCGCGCTCGCGCGCCAGCGGCAGCCTGGCGTAGAGATTGCGGATCACATCGAATGCGCCAACGTAGCTCGCCGGAATCGAGCGCGTCGTGCGGCCGATCGGCGACTGATCCACCAGCACGACGTCGGCGACGTGTTCATGGCCCTTGAGCGCCCGGTGAACGCCCGGCATCTCGGTGGGCTTGCCCTTTGCGCGGCGCAGGGCCGGGTACAGCACATCCTGCACCAGAGTCGACTTGCCGGATCCCGAGACGCCGGTGATACAGACCAGGCACCCGAGCGGGAGCGACACATCGATGGCTTTGAGATTATTCTGCGCCGCGCCGTGTATCTCGATCGCCTGTCCATTTGGCGGGGACTTCGCGCCGGCGGCACCCGCCTCGGCACGCCGTCGTCCGGACAGGTAATCGGCGGTCAGCGTCCCGGTCTGCTTGAGCTTTTCCGGTGTCCCGAAGTAGACCACTTCGCCACCGCGTTCGCCCGGACCCGGCCCCATATCGAGGATGCGATCGGCGGCGAGCATCACCTGCGGGTCGTGCTCCACGACGACCAGCGAATTACCGGCGTCGCGCAGCCGCTGCATGACGTCGACCACGCGTCGCATGTCGCGCGGGTGCAGTCCGATGGACGGCTCGTCCAGCACGAACAGCGCATTGACCAGCGAGGTGCCGAGCGCCGTGGTGAGATTGATCCGCTGCACTTCGCCGCCGGACAGCGTGCGCGACTGCCGGTCAAGCGTGAGATAGCCCAGTCCTACCGTGGTGAGATAGGCGAGGCGCGTTCCAATTTCCTTGAGGACCAGCGCCGTCGCCTCGTCATGCGCTGCGCTGTCGAGCCGGTCGATGAAGTCGCGACACCGATCGATCGGCAGCAGCATGAGGTCATGCAGCGTGAGCCCCGGCAGCCGCTCGAGCACGGCCGCATCGTAGCGTGCATCGCGAGGCATGAAGCGGCGGCGTGAACCAAGCGCCTGGTCGGCGTCTTCGCGCGTGCCGACCCGCCAGCACAGCGCCTGCGGCTGCACTCGCGCGCCGCCGCAGGCCTCGCACACCGTATACGCGCGGTACTTCGAGAGCAGCACGCGGATGTGCATCTTGTAGGCCTTGGTTTCCAGCCACTGAAAGAAGCGCCGTACGCCATACCACGTGCCGGGCCACGACTTGCGCCAGCTCACCCAGTCGCTTTCGCCCTCGAGCACCCAGCGACGCTGCTCGTCTGCAAGCTCGCGCCATGGCGTATCGAGCGGCATCCCTCTCTTCTTCGCGTACTGCACCATATCGTCCTGGCACTCGCTGTTGCTCGCGGTCTGCCAGGGTCGTATCGCGCCCGCGCGCAACGTCTTGCCCTCATCCGGCACCACCAAGCCGTAATCGATGCCGATGACCCGCCCGAAACCGCGGCAGGTGTCGCAGGCGCCCACCGGGGAGTTGAACGAGAAACTCCCGGGTTCCGGCTCGCGATAATGGATGTCGCAGTCGGCGCAGTGGAGATCGGCCGAGAAGCGCCAGATCGTCTCGCTGCCTTCCACATGGACGTGGAGCCGTCCCTGGCCGATCTTCAAGGCGCTCTCGAAAGCCTCGATCATCCGGGAGCGTTCTGCGGTTCCGGCGCGCACGCGATCCTGCACCACTTCGAGCGCATGCTTTTCCTCGCGCACGAACCGCGTATATCCCTGCGCGGCGAGGAGCGCCTTGACTTCGTCTGCCGAAAAGTTCTTAGGCACCGCGACGGGATAGGCGATGGTGAGCCGCGGATCGCCCGCCTCGGCGGCGTGCCGCTTCACCTCCTCGTATATCGTCTGGGGTGTATCGCGTCGTACCGCCCTGCCGCAACCGCTGCAGTAAAGCTTTGCGCAACGCGCAAAAAGCAGCTTGAAGTGATCGTTCAGCTCGGTCATGGTCCCGACGGTCGATCGGGAGGTGCGCACCGGATTGACCTGATCGATGGCTATCGCCGGCGGGATGCCCTCGATGGCGTCGACCTGCGGTTTGTCCATGCGATCCAGGAACTGGCGCGCGTAGGGCGAAAACGTTTCGACGTAGCGGCGCTGCCCTTCCGCGTAGAGCGTGTCAAAGACGAGCGAAGACTTGCCGGAACCGGAGACGCCGGTCACGACGATCAGCTCGTTGGTGGGCAACTCCAGCGTAAGATTCTTGAGATTGTTCTGGCGCGCGCCGCGGATGAGGATGGTGTGTTTCGGGGGACGCTGCATCGGGGAACGACGTGAACGGGCGCGCGGCAAAGCGTCCTATTGTAACGCAGCACCCGTGCGGGCTTTTGGGGCGTGACACGCCAGGTGGTATAAGATGCGGGCACTGCAACAGGAGGCCTGAAAATGAAAGCGATGGTGCTGAAAGCGGCCAACACGCCGCTCGTGCTGGAGACGGTCCCGGATCCGGTTCCGGGACCGGGGGAAGCGGTGGCGCGGGTGCTCGCATGCGGCGCCGGCCTTACCATCCACCATGCCCGCGCCGGCCGCGTGCCGGTCCGCTATCCCCGCATACTGGGCCACGAGATCACCGGAGAAATCGTCGCGCTCGGTTCCGGTGTCGACGATCTGAAAGTTGGTGACGCGGTGACGGCGTACTTTTATCTGACCTGCGGGCACTGCCACTGGTGCCGCATCGACCGCGAAACCCTCTGCGAGAACTTTGGTGGTTATGTCGGACGCGAGACGGACGGCGGCTATGCCGAGTACATCAAGTTGCCGGCGCGCAACTTCATGAGGCTTCCGCCCGGGCTGGACTGGCGCAAGCACGCCGCCGAACTGGGCGTGATCTGCGATGCGATTGCCACGCCGATCAAGGTGATACGCAAGGCTCGTGTAACCCCGAGCGACACCGTCGCCGTCATTGGCGCCGGCGGTGGACTGGGCATCCACATGCTCATGGTGGCGCGATGGGCGCACGCACGAAAGGTCATTGCAGTGGATGTGATGGCCTCGAAGTTCGAGACTTGCCTCAAGGCCGGTGCCGATGCATCGGTTGACGCCTCGGACGGGAAAGTCACCGAACAGTTGCTCGAACTCACCGACGGCAAAGGCGTCGACGTCGCGATCGACTTTGTCTCCGCCACCGCGACGCTGGAGGCCGCGGTGGGGGCGCTGGGCAGAGGGGGGCGGCTGGTGACGCTCGGCGGGCACGGTCAGGGATTCAAGGCCGAGCCGGGTTTGATGTTGCGCAACGAACTCGAGATCCTCGGCAGCCGTTATGCGACGAAGCAGGAGGTGCTCGATTCGCTCGACCTGGTGGCGCGCGGGGAACTGTGGCCGCTCGTCACCGAGAAAGTGCCGCTCGCCCGCGCCGAGGCGATCCACGAGCGGCTGGACAAGGGACTGATTACCGGCCGCGCCGCGTTAGTGATTTAGTCAGCCGACCTGCTCCAGGGGCAGGGCGCGTTGCGTTGCAGAGGGCAGCGTGCTCAGAGGCAGCGCGATCACGCGGTCACGGCCTTCATCTTTGGCAAGATAGAGCGCTTCGTCGGCGCGGGCGAGAAGATCACCGAGTGTGGTATTGCTGTCGCCGGCGTAGGCGGTCAGTCCGATGCTGACGCTCACCTTGAACGCATGCGCGGTCAGCGCCTGTGCCGAGCACGTGGCGCGGATGCGCTCGGCGAGCGCCGTGGCCGCAGTCAGCGTGGTTCCCGGCAACAGCACGCAGAATTCCTCTCCTCCGTAGCGCACCACCAGGTCGCCGCGCCGCACGCAGTCCCTGATGAGCCGGGTGAAAGCGACCAGCACTTCGTCACCCACCAGATGGCCAAAGGTGTCGTTTACGCGCTTGAAGTGATCGAGATCGAGCATCATGAGCGAGAGCGGCGTGCCGGCACGCCGGCTGCGCGCGAGCTCCTGGTCCGCGAGCTCGATGAAGGTGCGGCGGTTGAAGACGCCGGTGAGCGGATCGGTCGTCGCCAGACGGCTCGTTTCTTCGTCGGCGCGCTCCTTGTGCATGAGCAGAAAGGCAAAGGAGCCGGCGACGATGAATACGTACGTGCCGAGGTACGCAAAACCGCCGTAAGAGCCTGTCAACGCGGACGGCGCTCCACGGGCCTGCATCCACGCTGCAATCATCAACGTGGCCGCCGACAGGGCATAACAGGCTCCCAGCAGCCAGCGCGCGCGCAACAGGGGGCGCCGCGGCGGGCGCAGCAGGAAAAAAGCGATGAGCAGGTTGCCGGTGCCATAGAGCAAATGGCCCACGGCATTGGGTGACCGCACGACCTCCGCAATCATCAGGGTTGCTCCGGACGCCAGCACGGGAAGAATCCAGATCGCCAGGCGTGCGGTGCGCTGCCCGCGAAACTCACGAATAGCGGCGATCTGCAAAACCCAGGTCAGCGCCAGCAGTCCGTTCGCCGCCGCGACGGTGAGCACGGCAGGAGGCAACGTCTCCCCGGCGAGCAGCAGCCAGGCTAGCGCCTGGGCCCACAGCGACACGGCCCATCGGAAGAGCCCGCCGCGAAATCGTCCGGCGCACGCAAACCATACCACTGCGGACATCAGCACAGCGCTCATGCACATGACGACGAGCATGGTTTGCGCGGTGATCGCGAACGGGCTGTCGCTCATTGTCGGGTGAACGTCGGCGTGGAAGGGCCGGATCGGGATGCGCCCTGATCGGGGGTGAGCGTAGGGTCGGGATGCCCATTATACGCTGCGGTCCGTTATGAACCGCTCAGAACATTGATGCGGTTGTTGACCGACCTCACGCCTTCCACATCCGCCGCTGCGCGCCCCGCTTTGTCCCGCGTCTCTGCACTGTCGGCGGTTCCCGACAGCGTTACCACGCCGTTCGACACGTTGACGTTGAACAAGAGGGCGGACAGCGGCTGTGCCAGTACCGCCGCCTTGACCCGTCCCACAAGCTCCGCGTCGTTTATCGGGCGCGCTGCCGCAGGCTTGCCGGCCGCGGGAGGTGTGGTGGGAACGCGCGGCCTGACGTCCGGCGCGGGCGGTTGGGGCAGGGGAGAAACCGCGGGCGCCTCGGACGGCGTCGGGGCCTGTGCGACGAGCGGCGCTATCGTGGATGAGCGGGTCGCCGGCTCTTCGGTTCGCCGTTCCAGCGGTTTGGACACCGGGCTGGATTGAAGGTCGGCGCGAACGATCGGGCCGCTCGAGGCGGGCTTCTGCTCGCACCCGGATAAGACAACCAGCAGGACACCAGCGACGGCGGCCGTCGTGCATTGAGCGGGAAATGGGATTGAGGGATGCATGGCGGCTCCGAAATCTTCGTAGAAGTGCTGCTTAGAGTTCGCGTTCGGCGGAAGATTCAGCCGCGCGCAGGGGTTCCCCAAGAGCGACAATGCCATTGATTTTGCGCTATGCTCGCCGGTTTGCAGGTGCGTCATGGCTCAATACGTCTACACCATGCGCCGGGTCGGCAAGGTGGTGCCGCCCAAGCGCGTCATTCTCGAGGACATCTCTCTTTCGTTCTTTCCGGGCGCCAAGATCGGCGTGCTGGGTCTCAATGGGGCGGGCAAGTCGAGCCTGCTGAAAATCATGGCGGGGGTCGACCGTGATTTCATCGGTGAGGCGGTGCCGATGCCGGACATGCGCATCGGTTTCCTGCCGCAGGAGCCGCAGCTCGATGCCGGCAAGGATGTGCGCGGCAACGTGGAGGAAGGCGTGGCCGGCACCATGGCCCTGATCAACCGCTTCAATGCCATCAGTGAGCGTTTCGCCGAGTCCCTGGAGGACGAGGAGATGAACCGGCTGCTGGAGGAGCAGGGCGAACTTCAGGCCCGGATCGATGCCGCCGACGGGTGGGAGCTCGATCGCAAGCTCGAGGTGGCTGCGGACGCTTTACGGCTGCCGCCGTGGGATGCCGATGTGGCGCGCATCTCCGGGGGCGAGCGCCGTCGCGTGGCGTTGTGCCGGCTGCTGCTCTCGCAGCCCGACATGCTGTTGCTGGACGAGCCGACCAATCATCTCGATGCGCTCTCCGTGCAGTGGCTGGAACAGTTCCTGGAGCGCTATCCGGGCACGGTGATCGCCGTCACGCATGACCGCTACTTCCTGGATAACGTGGCGGGCTGGATAATGGAGCTCGATCGCGGCCGCGGCATTCCCTGGGAGGGCAACTATTCCTCATGGCTGGAACAGAAGGAAAAACGTCTGGAGATCGAAGCCAGGCAGGAATCGGCGCGCATCAAAGCGATGCGGGTGGAGCTGGAATGGGTGCGCGCCAACCCCAAAGCCCGCCAGGCGAAAAGCAAGGCGCGGCTGGCGCGTTTCGAGGAGCTGGCATCCGCCGACATCCAGAAACGCAACGAGACCAATGAAATCTACATACCCCCGGGACCACACCTCGGGAATCTGGTGATCGAGGCCGAGGGCCTGTCGAAGTCCTTCGGCGACAAGCTGCTTTTCGAGGGCCTGTCGTTTCGCCTGCCGCCGGGGGGCATCGTGGGGGTCATCGGCCCCAATGGCGCCGGCAAGACTACGTTGTTTCGCATGCTGGTCGGTCAGGAGCGCCCTGACGCCGGATCGTTACGCATCGGCGATACGGTCCGCATTGCCTACGTGGACCAGAGCCGCGATGCATTGAACCCGGCCAAGACCGTATGGGAAGAGATTTCGGACGGGCAGGATACGATACAGGTTGGGAATTACGCGACCCCGAGCCGCGGCTACGTAGGACGCTTCAACTTCAAGGGGGTAGACCAGCAGAAGACCGTAGGCGAGCTTTCAGGAGGCGAGCGCAACCGGCTTCATCTGGCCAAGGTGCTGAAGAGCGGAGGCAACGTACTGCTGCTGGACGAGCCCACCAACGACCTCGATGTCGAAACACTGCGGGCGCTGGAACAGGCGCTGCTCGACTTTCCGGGATGTGCGGTAGTGATCTCCCATGATCGGTGGTTTCTGGATCGCGTTGCCACGCATATACTGGCGTTCGAGGACGACGGCCGTGCGGTGTGGTTCGAGGGCAACTATGCCGACTATCTCGCAGACCGCCGCAAGCGGCTCGGCGTGGATGCCGACCAGCCGCACCGCTTGAGATATCGTCCGCTACTCGCTTGACCCGAACACAGCCGCGGCCGCGGACAATTCGCATGCGGCGCACTACCGTCCGATGCATTACCTGTGCATAATAGCGCCGGGCACGCCGCGACAGGGGAGTGAATGGGCGCATTGCCGCAGCAGCACGTCGGAAACCTCGTAAAGACAGCGCACACGCTGGCGCGCAACTTCCTCACCGTTCTGCCCGACCCGGCATGGGTCAAGGACACGGCCGGACGGTATGTCGCCGTCAATCCCGCCTACAAGAAGGCTTACCAGGCGTTTTTGAAAGGTGCAGGCGAGGTCATTGGCCGCACCGATTTTGATCTGTACTCGCCCGAGCAGGCGGAAACGGCGCTTGCGCAGGAGCGCGAGATCATGGAGCGCCGCGGGGCCATGCGCGTTGAGCAGTGCCTGCACGACGACCAGGGCAAGCTTTTGCGGTACGAAGTGCACAAGATCGCGCTGATCGACGAGGCGGGCAACGTCGAAGGCACCGTCGGATTCGCGCACGACGTGACCGACGAGGTGGCGGAATTGGAGGCGTTGCGGGTCCGCGAGCGCTCCATTTCCACGCTCATCCACAATATGCCGGGCATGATCTATCGCTGCGGCAACGACGTCGACTGGAAGTTTGACTTCGTCAGCGAAGGCTGCCGCGCGCTCACCGGGTTCCCGCCCGACGACTTCATCGACAACCGCGCGCGCACGTGGAATTCCCTCATCGTGCTGGAGGATCTGGAGCGCGTATGGGAAGAGCGGCGCGAGCAGTTGCGGTCAGGGAACACTTTCTCGCTCGAATATCGCATACAGCACGCCGACGGCAGCCTGCACTGGGTGTGGGAGCGCGGCAGCGGCACCGCGCCGGTACGGGGCGTCGCGACCAGCGTAGAGGGGTTCATCACCGACATCACGGATACTCGGCACTACCTCGATGAGCTGGTCTACCGGGCGACGCACGATACGCTGACCGGCCTTGCCAACCGGACATTGTTGCTCGATCACGTGCGTCACGGCATAGCCTACGGACAGCGCTATCAGCGCATGGTGGCGGTGCTGGTGCTCAACATCGACAACTTCAAGTACGTCAACGAAAGCCTCGGGCACAACGCCGGCGACGAGCTGTTGAAGGAAATTGCGGAACGGCTGCGCAGCGCGCTGCGCGAGCACGATACGATTTCGCGCATCGGCGCCGATTCCTTTGCCATGGTGCTCATCGACCAGGAGAACCTCGGTGCCACGTCGCAGGTGATGACGCGGCTGCTGAATGTCGTACGCATGCCGGTGGTGCTGCAGTCGCAGGAAGCATTCGTCACCTGCAGCGTCGGCTGCGCGCTGTATCCCTCCGATGGCGACGACCCCGAGACATTGCTGCGGCGCGCGGACACGGCGATGCATCGGGCGCGGGCGCAGGGGCGCAACTGTTTTTATTTTTACTCGGCGGACATCGACAGCAAAACCGAGGAGCGCCTGCACCTCGAAGCCAACCTGCGGCGTGCGGCCGGACGCGGCGAGCTTTTTCTGCAGTATCAACCGCAGCTGCGGCTTGCCGACAGCACACCGATCGGCATGGAAGCGCTGGTTCGCTGGCGGCATCCGGAACTCGGGATAGTATCGCCCGCACGGTTCATTCCTCTCGCCGAAGAAACCGATCTGATCGTCAGTATCGGCGACTGGGTGCTGCACGAAGCGTGCAGCGAGGCGAAGCGGCTGCTGGAGGCGGGGATCGCCATCGGTCACGTCGCGGTCAATCTGTCGGCACGCCAGTTCCGCGACCGGCGGCTCATCGCCCGCGTAGGCGAGATTCTCGAGAGCACAGGGCTCGAGGCCGGGTGCCTCGAGCTGGAAATCACCGAGAGCCTGGTGATGCAGGACGTGGAAGCGGTGATCGGCAAGCTGAAGGAATTGAAGGCGCTCGGAATACAGCTGTCGATCGACGATTTCGGTACCGGCTATTCGAGCTTGAGCTACCTGCGACGTTTCCCGATAGACCGGATCAAGATCGACCAGTCATTCACCCGCGAAGTCGATACGTCCACCGATGCGGCGGCTATCGCGCGAGCCGTCATCCAGCTCGGACACGCATTGGGGCTGCTGGTGATTGCAGAAGGCGTGGAAACCGAAGGCCAGCTGCGCTTTCTGCGCGAGAACGGTTGCGACGAAATCCAGGGGTACATCTACGCGCGGCCCCTGGACCCGGAGAAACTGAAGAGTTTGTTGAGCGCCGCGCCGCAGCTACCCGACTAGGTCGCGGGGGGGGGAACCAGCCCCCCCCCTGCCAGCCGAATTTACGGGGCTAGTCTACGCGGCGACGGATGTCGTCACCGTATTGATGGCCGATGAACCCGCCGGCCGCCGCACCGCCCAGCGTGCCGAGCGCGCTTCCACCCGATACCGCAGCGCCGCCCACGCCACCAATTGCCGCGCCGACTGCCGCATCGCGTTCACGCGGCGTCATGTTCGAACAGCCGGCGAGCGTCGCGGCCAACAGCACGGTCAATGCAGAGACTTCCAGGCTTCTCATACGTGCCTCCATTGTCGAGTCCAAAAAAGAAAGGCCCGGCAACACACGGACCACACGATAGACTGACCGGGACGCCGCGAGCGAGTTCTGATGCCGGTGGCGGAACTTAATATTTCTCAGCCGCGCACGCCGCTGCAATAGCAATCGCCAGGAGGAGGCATGAAAATAACTAGGGCGCTGTGCGTCGTCATGCAACGACGGCCGGCCTCACCCACGCCCCACGAACGGCATCTTGGTCGCCATGATGGTCATGAACTGCACGTTGACCTCCAGCGGCAAGCTCGCGAGATAGCGAACCGCCTCGCCCACGTATGCGACGTCGATCATCGGCTCCACCCTGACCGAGCCGTCGGCCTGCTTCACGCCCTTTGACATTCGCGCGGCGAGCTCGGTCATGGCGTTGCCGATGTCGATCTGGCTGCACGCGATGTCGTACTTGCGGCCATCGAGCGAAATGGTCTTGGTGAGCCCGGTGATCGCATGCTTGCTCGCGGTGTAGGGAGCGGAATCCGGACGCGGCGCATGCGCCGAGATGCTGCCGTTGTTGATGATCCGGCCGCCGCGTGGCGTTTGCTCCTTCATCGCCCGGAACGCTTCCTGTGCGCACAGAAACGAGCCGGTCAGATTGACGTCCACCACGGTCTTCCAGCGCTCGTACGGCAACTCGTCGAACGCCACACCCGGTGCATTGGCGCCGGCGTTATTGAACAGGACATCCACCCGACCGAACGCCTCGCGCGTGAGCGCAAACAACGCCTTCACCGATGCGGGGTCGCTGACATCGGTGGGCACGACCCGCGCTCGCTCGCGGGCTGCTCCCGCGCCACTGGCCGTTTCCTCGAGCGCATCCTTACGCCGGCCGGCGAGTGCAACTTTAAAGCCGTCCTTGAGCAGTGCGAGTACGGCTGCCCGTCCGATACCGCTGCCGGCACCGGTCACGATTGCAACTCTGTTCACGTTCACCTGAAACCTCCCTCTCGTATCCTCGACCGTATGCTACCGCACTCGCTGGGGCCTCCTGGGCAACGGTCCCAAAGCACACTGATCGCCCCAGCTTGCTGTGCCCCCCGGCCCCGGTTGAGAATGGGGGAAGCCGCGAATGTCGGTGTTTGCTGATTCAGGGGGTAAATCATGAAACGTCTGTGCGCATTGATCGGGTTGTGCGGCTGCATGCCGCTCGGGTGGACGGCACAAGCCTATCCCGAACGCCCCATCCGCTTCATCGTGCCCTTTCCTCCCGGTGGCGGCACGGACGCGCTCGCGCGCATCCTGGGACCGAAGCTGACGGAATATCTGGGACAGCCCATCATCGTCGACAACCGCGGCGGCGCGCAGGGCGGCATCGGCACGGCGCTCGGTGCAAAAGCACAGCCAGACGGCTATACGATGTTGTTCGCGCACCAGGGGGCATTGGTGGTGAACCCGCACATGTATCGCCAGACCGGATACGACACGCTGCGGGACTTTGCCGCGGTCTCGCGCGGGACGCAGATGGCGTTTATCCTCGTCGCCCATCCTTCCGTGCCTGCGAAGTCGATGCGGGAACTCGCGGCGCTCGCGAAAAAACAGCCCGGCAAGGTGACTTTTGCGTCCACGTCCGCGGTGCCGCAACTCGTCGGCGAACTGTTCAAGCTCACGACTGCCACCGACATGCTGCACGTGCCCTACAAGGGCGCAGGGCCGGCGGTGGTGGATCTGCTGGCCGGCCATGTCAACGTGATGTTTGCCAACCCGACCTCCACCGTGCCGCACGTCAAAGCGGGCAGGCTGCGCGCGCTCGGCGTGACCGGCAGCACGCGAAACGACGCATTACCCGAAGTCCCCACTGCGGTGGAGGCGGGCTATGCGGATCTCGGGAACGTGATCGAATGGTATGGCGTTTCCGTGCCGGCCGGTACGCCGTCTTCGATCATCGCCAAACTCAACGCCGCCGTAGTGCGCGCGCTCAATGCACCTGACGCCGCTGCCAGCATCCGGAATCTCGGGCAGACGCCGGCACCGAGCACTCCGGAAGAATTCGCGCGGCAGATCCGCGACGAGTATGCGCGCTGGAATAAGGTCGTGAAAGCCTCCGGCGCGAAAGTCGAGTAGCGACGCGCCGCGGATGTCGCTGAAACACGACACGCGCGCGCTTACAAATCGTTACAACAACTTACACCTCGGACTGCAATCGTCCGGTATCGTTGGACCGACGCGCTGGATTTGACGACTAAAGGAGATGTCTATGAAGAGCGTGATCGCCGCGGTGTTAATGGCGATGGGTCTCGCCGGATGCGTGGCGGTGCCGTACGATCCCTCACCGGGTTACGGATACTACGCACCCGGGCCCTATTATTACGGCCCGCCTGCCACCTTTCACTTTGGCTACCATTACTATGGCGGCCGCCACCACCGGCATCGTCATTGATGGCGTGCTTCAGCGGTAAGCGTCGAGCTGGCTTGCCTGCTGCACCTGATCGCTCAGTTTTGTGAGGAGGCCCTGCAGCCGCGTTCTCGCTGCCCCGACGACCGTATCACTCGTCAGCCGGGACGGTTCCACATACGGAGCGATTTTCGAGCGCGAATCGGTGTACTGTTCCAGAAGATTGCCGAGAGCCGCAGCGGTCAGCCGGTAACGGCGCAAGTCCGTTTCGAGTTTCGTCTTTAACCGCACGGCCTGGCTGATCCACGCCCCGGTCCGGTCGTCCGTCCGCATGTGTGTGCGCAATGAACGCATCCCCTCCGCCACCACTGCCCGGTAGCGATAGTCCGCCGCCCGCCGCCGCAGGATTTCGCGGGCGGTGAGCAAGTAGTCGTCCGCGGCAGCGGCAAGCTCTGCGATAGGTTCGGTTTCCATGTCGCGCAGTTTGGTCAAGGACCGGTCGACTGCGATGGCGTGCCGCTCCAGCCGCTCACCAGTCGCGGCCTCCCCCTCGGACTCGTCGATTTCGCTTCGCAACGCATCCTGAAGTCGCGCGCTGGCATCCTGCGCCAGCGTGACCACGATCTTCGGCAACGCGCGTTTCCGGTGCTCGCCGTAGCCCCAGTGGATCAGCAGGGCGGCGACCAGTATCAGCACCGCCCACAGCGCGGCTCTCGCGCCCGCTTGCCGCCCTGGAGACCGCCGCAGGAAAAGCAGCCACCGCTGCGGCCGCGTGACGACGCTTTCGCCGATTTCCCTCTCGTCGCCGCTCATGAGACCAGGAAGCGCCGGGCGACTTCGAGGTCGGCGACAAAGCGGCGGTATGCCTGTGCCTTGAACTCGCTCGGGACACGCAGCAGCGATGAGGGATGGACGGTGATGAGCAACGCCGTATCGCCGGTGAGCGACAGCACGCGACCGCGGTTCGCTTCGATCGGCGTCGTGCGACCCAGCAGTGCACGGGCGGCGGTTGCGCCGAGCGCGACAACCAGTCTGGGAGCAACGAATTCAAGTTCACGTTCCAGCCAAGGGTGGCAGGCGTCGATTTCGGCCTCGGCTGGTTTCTTGTGCATGCGTCGTTTGCCGCGCGGCTCGAATTTGAAGTGCTTCACCGCGTTGGTGACATAGGCTTTTTCGCGGTCGATGCCGGACTCCGCGAGCGCTCGATCGAGCAGACGGCCGGCAGGGCCGACGAAAGGTCTTCCGGCCCGATCCTCCCGGTCCCCGGGTTGTTCGCCGACCAGCATGATGGCGGCTCGCGCCTCGCCTTCACCGAACACGGTCTGCGTCGCATCCCGCCAGAGCGGACAGGCGGGCGGCCTCAGACCCGGCCCGCCTAGCGGTAGGTGCGCAACTGCCGAATCCGTTCCATCTCTTCGGTCGCGCGGATCGCAGCCGCGGCTACGTCGGTCCTGACCGCAGTAACCAGATGAGGGTTGGTGATCAGGGCGGGATCGACTTTCGCAATCATCTTGTCGCGGGCGGCCGGAAAGCTGTCAAGCAACATATTGAGTGCATTCATGGTGCGCGCATAGTCGCGATAATCCTCTTCGACGCGCTCCTTGGCCCGAATCGCCTCGGTTACCCACGCCGCCGTGCGGTCGTCGGCTCGCATATGATTTTCGAGGGCCCGGATGCTTGCGGACAGCTTCAGGCGGCAGCGCTGGCTTGAAGCCCAGCGCAGCAGTATTTCGCGGCTGGTAAGCAGATAATCGTCGGCCGCGCTCGCGAGTTCGGGTAGCGGTGCGAGATCCTCGCGCTGCATTCTGCGGAAGTAAGCGTCGACCGTTTCGGCGTCGTCGTAGAGCCTGCGCAGCATTGCGGGATTATCGACGGCGGCGGGCGGCAGTGGCGTGGTGAGCGCGACGCGCATGCGCTCGCTCGTATCACGGACCATGCTGACGATTTCCTCGCGTAACTGGTGCGCTTTCAGTTCTGCGTATCCCCAGTAACCGAATGCGGAGCTCGCGCCCGCCACGCCGAGAATCGCCACGATTGTTTTGGTGTTCAGCAGCGAATAGCCCATTTTTCACCTCCACACCAAGTCTGCTCGGTACTTTATACCTTAATTCAACTTATAAATACAAGCCATTGTCCGGCAAGGGTTATGGCTTGAGCAGGTTCGCGCAGCGGGTGAACGTGCCGAAGGCGGCCGAGGTTTTGGCCGGTGAGTGCTGCTGCGGCGGCCACGTTGCTGCAACAAGTCACGCGCTTCATGACAACGGTGCCCCGCAGCCGCGTGCGCGCACGTCGTCGGAAAGTGAACTTCGCCACAAAAACCGGCTCACATTCTCTGTCCCGGTTCGCGAATCGATTCGCCTGAGAGCCGCGCGTTTCAAGCGCGCCCTGCGCGAGCCGCGCCTCGATTATTCAAGCGCCCAGGCGGGCGCACAATCCAGCAAGAGGTTGCTCATGCCGCATGCACTGCTGGTGGACGACGACACCAATACGCTTTCCGGACTGGCGGAGCTGGTGGCGCACGAGGGATTTTCCGTCGCCACTGCCTCGACGTTGCGGGAGGCGCGCGACAGCATCGCCGAGCGACATCCGGACGTGGTGCTGCTCGACTTGTGTCTGCCCGACGGCAGCGGCATGGACCTGTTCGACGACGTGAAGTCGCGTTCCGTGACCGAGGTCGTGTTGATCACCGGGCACGCCACCCTGGAGAGTTCCATCGAGGCATTGCGGCTCGGCGCCGGCGACTATCTGATCAAGCCGGTCAACGTGAAACAGTTGAAGGCGATCCTCTCGCGCGTGGCGCGCCCGGCGGACCTCAAGACCGAGATCAGGGCTTTGCGCGAGGAGCTGCGCGGGCTCGGGCGGTTCGGACGCTTGCTCGGCGCGGCGCCCGCGATGCAGCACGTCTACGATCAGCTACAGCGCGTTGCGCCGACCGCGGCCACGGTGCTCATCACCGGCGAAAGCGGCACCGGCAAGGAACTGGCGGCCCAGACCATCCACGATATGAGCCGGCGCAGAAAAGAGCTGTTCCTGCCGGTGAACTGCGCGGCGATTTCGCCGCAGCTCATCGAAAGCGAAATGTTCGGTCACGAGCGTGGCAGCTTTACGGGCGCCACCCGCGAGCACAAAGGCTATTTCGAGCGCGCAAGCGGGGGGACGGTGCTGCTCGATGAGATCACCGAGATGCCGGTGGAGCTGCAGGTCAAGCTTCTTCGGGTGCTGGAATCCGGCGTGTTCATGCGCGTCGGGTCCACGCGCGAAATCGACGTTGACGTGCGCGTGATCGCGGCCACCAACCGCGTGCCGGAAGCAGCGGTGGCGGAAGGCAAGCTGCGCGAAGACCTGCTCTACCGGCTGCGCGTCTTTCCGCTGCATCTGCCGCCCTTGCGCGAGCG
This sequence comes from Betaproteobacteria bacterium, assembly GCA_052386775.1. Taxonomy (GTDB): domain Bacteria; phylum Pseudomonadota; class Gammaproteobacteria; order Burkholderiales; family SG8-41; genus DSOT01. Next base: position 22,568 of record JBQTJV010000105.1, on the reverse strand, counting down.
GGGCGACGATATCGTGCTGTTGGCGAACCACTTTCTGGACGAGATGAATCGCGTGGAATCCGGAAACAAGCGCTTCGCCCCCGCGGTGCTCGAGCGGCTGAAGGTGTACGACTGGCCGGGAAACGTGCGCGAGCTGAGAAACGTGGTCCAGCGCGCTTTCATCATGGCCGATGATTTGCTGGACGAGCGTTGCCTCCCGCCGGAACTCAGCCAGTCCCGGCCCGGCACCGGCCCGTTCTTCCAGGTCCGCGCCGGCAGCAAGGTCGCCGACGTCGAGCGACAGCTGATCCTCGCTACGCTGGAGCAGTGCGGTGGCACCAAGGAGAAAGCAGCCGCGATGCTGGGGATCAGTCTGAAGACGCTCTATAACCGGCTGCGTGAGTACGATACGCGGAAAGAGATGCATACGGGGTCGGGCACCGCTGCAGGTCCTCCCGATGCGGTGATGGCCGAGTAGCAGCTCGTCGACCGCGCACCATGTGGCGGTCGCGCTTTTGGCCGCACGCGAAGGGAGTTGATGGTAATGGTCAGCATGCGGGGCATGAGATTGATATATGGAAGCGTGGAGCGTCGATTGGGCAGCACTCTTCATCCCGAGCGGATCGGTCGCCGAGGTCGTGGTCCGCGGCAGCATTCTGTTTCTCACTTTGTTTTTCATCCTGCGGCTGCTTCCGCGTCGTCAGATCGGTTCTCTCGGCGTTTCGGATCTGCTGGTCATCGTGCTGATCGCCGATGCGGCGCAGAACGGCCTCTCCGGCGACTACAAATCGATCACCGAGGGCGCGGTGCTGGTCGCAACGATCCTGTTCTGGAACTGGGTGATCGATACGCTCGACTACCGGTTTCCGGAACTCAGTATCAACGGGAGCGCGCCGCGGCTGGTCGTGAGCAACGGTCGCCTGCTGCGCAAGAACATGGAGCAGGAGGAGTTGTCTGAAGAACAACTGATGAGTCACCTGCGACAGCAGGGCGTTGACGATCTCGCCCTGGTCGGCAAGGCCTATGTCGAGGGCGACGGCCGCATCAGCGTCATCAAGTCGGGGCGGCGGAGGCGCCGGCCCGCGTGAGCTTTCAATCACCAACGAAAGGAGTGCAACCATGAACTGGGACCGCATAAAAGGCAACTGGAAGCAATTCAAAGGAAAAGCCAAGGAGCAATGGGGCAAGTTGACCGATGATGACCTCGATCGCATCGACGGTCAGCGCGAACAGCTTGCCGGCAAGATCCAGGAATCCTACGGCATCGGCAAGGACGAGGCCGAGCGGCAGTTGAGCGACTGGGAAAGCCGTCTGGATCGTTAACAGCACTGCGGCTCCGGCGAGCGATACGGCGCAGCCGGTGTGCATGGCAGCCTAGCCGCGGGCGGCAGAGAAAAGCAGTACGTGTACCAGCTTCACTGCACCGGGTGCCGATGAACCTCTGCTGCCCCCGGCATCTAATTCGTCATGCATGCGACGGGCGGAGCGTTTCTGTGCCGGTGAGCCGCGGGCACAATCGCGGGGCGGTGCGACGGGAGTCGAGGTGATCTCCGGGGCCGCCGCCTCGGGTTGCCTCGAGGTTTTGTCTCGCGTCATCGGCATCGGCATGGTGGTCGCCGGCCGCAATGGCAGGCTTGAATTTGCCAACGATGCCGCGCTCGCGTTGCTCGGTGTCGAAGCAAGCGAAATGCAGGAGCGTTGGCCCGAGCTGCGGCGACTCCTGCACATCGGCAGCGGTTGGAGCGCGCTGCCCGCCAAGCCGAAACGGATGAGCATCGAGCTTCCCCAGGCGGGCGGTATGCGTTCTCTGCGGCTGGAAATGCACCCGCTTCGGGACGAGGGCGCCGGCGGCTGGCTGGTGCTGCTGCGCGACCGGCAGGCGGGCGACATTCTCGAGACCGATCTGCTCCTCGCCAGCCGCATGCGGTCGCTGGTGCACGTCTATCGGGTGCTGGTGCATGATCTGAAGGCGCCGCTCAATGCCATGCAGCTCACTCTGGAGTTGCTCGCCGATTCGGGTGCGTGCGACGACGCGTCGCATGGCAGCGCGCGCCGCAGAAGGCACCTGGAGGTGTTGCGTGAGGAGCTGGCCCGGCTCAACCGCATTCTTCAGACGATGCTGGATCAGAAGGAACCGATGGAAACGCTGACCTACCGCTTCGATCTGCGGGAGCTCGTACGCGAAATCGTCGTCCTGCTGGCGCCTCAGGCACGGGCGCAGCGCGTCGAACTGCGAATACTGCTGCCCGATAATCCGGTGTCGCTTCAGGGCTACCGCGATCGGATCAAGCAGGCCCTGCTCAACATCGCCATCAACAGCCTGCAGGCCATGCCCGAAGGCGGACGCCTGGAGATGTGTCTCAGCGCCGGTGACGCGGACGTCACGGTAAGGGTTGCAGACACCGGTCCCGGGATTCCAGACGAGCTGCTGGAAGCCATCGATCAGATCTATTTCCCGACGAAAAGCAGTGGCAGCGGCCTGTATGTCGCGCGGCTGGTGGTCGAGTCGCACGGCGGCGAAATCAACGTGCAGAGCCAAACCGGCGCCGGAACCGCTTTCACGATCATGCTACCGCTGCACAGTGTAGCGCGGAAGCGGACTGGCGCCGCAGCGGCCGGGGGTTTTTCATGACGACGCCGAAGGAAGGCGATCTGGAGCAGCGCAAAGTGGACGAACTGAAGCGCGAGTTCCGTTACTGGTGGGGCACGTTGAGCCGCGACGAGATGTTGCGCCTTGCCAGCAAACGCGACGAGCTGCTGCAGTTGCTCCACGAGAAGTACGGCTATGCGCACCACGAGGCCGAGGCGGAAATCGAAGATGCATTGCGGGGCATCGATCCCAAGGTGCACCGGGGCGCATGACATCGGTAGGTATTACAACGCACGCCGCAAAAACGTGCCTCTCGGCCTTTTAGCCCGCGGCCGCGGCGTGACGGTGTCCAACAACCGGCACCGCTGGCGCGGCACGGAAATTGCTGTGCCCATGCTGTCAACCAATAACAGGAGGCGCCTATGAAAAGCGCATTGATCGGAAGCGGTCGTGGACGGGCCGACACGCTGGTGACCGGGCTGAGCGAAATGGCCGCCAAAGCGCAGGATCTGCTGCGTGAGGCAAGCTCGGGCCTCGGCGAGCGGGTGGGCGAAACCACCGCGCGGCTGACAGACGCCGGAACGGTCGTCACGGACCGTGCCCGGCACGCCTTTGGCGCAACGGACGCATACGTGCGAGAAAACCCCTGGAAAGCGCTTGGTGTGGGACTCGCACTGGGCGCGCTGCTGGTGGCCGTATTGCTGAGCCGTCGGGATTAGCCCCCGCTGCTATTCGGCGATCAGTCCACTGCGGCCCGAGCGCCGGGCGCGGTACATCAGATCATCGGCCCGACGCACCAGGGCATCGGCGTCCTCATCGCCGTTGTACTCGCATACGCCAAAACTGCACGTGACGCGCGCCACGGTATCGAAGCTCGCGGTCGCGATGCGGCTGCGCAGCCGCTCCGCAAGCGTGAGCGCGCGTTGTCCGGTGGTGTTGGGGGCGATGATCAGAAACTCCTCGCCGCTGTAGCGGGCCAGGCGATCCAGGCCGCGCAGTTCCTCGCGCACCAGCTCCGTGATGGCGACCAGTACGCGGTCGCCCGTCACATGTCCGTGGTCGTCGTTGATATCCTTGAAGTGATCGACGTCGAACATGACAACCGATAGCGACCCGCCGTGGCGGCGCAGTCGGTGGACTTCGGCTTCCAGAAAGTCGTAAAGCGATCTGCGGTTATACGCGTTGGTGAGCGGATCGCGGTCCACCATGCCGCGCAACTGGTCCTCGACGCGTTTGCGTTCGGTGATGTCGTGATGGACCATGATGGCGCCGGCAACCCGCCCTTCGGCATCCGGAATCGGAAGCGCCGAGTTGAGAATGATCTTGCGGCTGCCGTCGAAGGATTCGATTTCCACCTCCTCGTTCACCGCAACGTCGCCTGAGCGTATCGCCCGGGCCACGGCCCATTCCTCGTTCGCGATCCGTTTGCCGCTGCCGGCCGACCAGCCCTTGTACTCGGCGAACTGCTTGAGATCACCTTGCTGCCGGCCGCCCCAGATGCGCTGACCCGCGGCATTGCCGTATACGATTTTTCCGGTTTCATCGACGATCCATACGCCGACGGGCAGGATATCGATGACTTTCCGCAACACGTCGATGCGATCGAGTAGTGACATGTCTTCCTCCCTCCGGCAGCGCCACCGAACAACCTCCGGCTTTGTCCGGAATATCGTGCGCTTCCCCTGTATCCATTGCAAGCCGCAGCGAGGGGCAGCGGGGGCGATGAGCGATTGCGGATTTTGCCTAGCGAGCCGACCAGGAATCGCGCAACGATACCGTGCGATTGAAGACGGGGTTACCGGGCCGGGACTCGCGCCGGTCTGCCACGAAGTAACCGTGCCGCTCGAACTGAAATCTCGTCTCCGGCGCAACATTCGCCAGCGCCGGCTCCAGCTGGGCGGTGATGATGCTCCTGGACGCCGGATTGAGATCTTCGATGAACGGGCGTTCGGCGCCGGGATGGGGAACGCTGAAAAGCCGTTCGTAAATCCGCACTTCGGCGGCGCACGCATGCGGCACCGAGGCCCAGTGAATATTGCCCCTGACCTTCACTTTGTCGGCGCCCGGTGTGCCCGAGCGTGTTTCCGGCTCGTATTCGCAGTGAATGGCCACGATGTTGCCTTGTGCATCCTTTTCAACATGCGTGCACCTGACCACATAGGCATAGCGCAGCCGTACCCGATTGCCCGGAAAAAGCCGGAAGTAGCCGGGGGGCGGTGCTTCCATGAAGTCATCGCGTTCGATCCACAACTCGCGCGTAAACGGCACGATACGCGTGCCGAGCTCGGGACGCTGCGGATGGTTCGGCGCGCTGCACTCTTCGACCCGGTCTGCGGGATAGTTGTCGATCACCAATCGGACCGGATCGAGCACCGCGATGCGCCGCTGCGCGATCTCGTTCAAGTGCGTGCGCATGCATTCTTCCAGCACCGAGTACTCGATCCACGAGTCTGCCTTGGCAACCCCGATGCGATCGGCAAAGAGACGGAATCCTTCGGGCGTATACCCGCGCCGCCGCGCCCCGGCGAGCGTCGGCATACGCGGATCGTCCCATCCTGCGACGTGTTGCTCCTCGACCAGCTGAATCAATCTGCGCTTGGACAGCACGACGTAGGTCAAATTGAGGCGCGCGAATTCGATCTGCTGCGGCAGCGGGCGCAGCAGCAGGCCGCCTTCGGCGAGCCGTTCCAGCAGCCAATCGTAGAACGGGCGCTGGTCTTCGAACTCGAGCGTGCACAACGAGTGCGTGACGTTTTCCAGGGCGTCCTCGATAGGATGGGCATAGGTATACATCGGATAGACGCACCATGCGTCGCCGGTGCGGTGGTGCGCCGCTTTCCGGATGCGGTATATGACCGGGTCGCGCAGATTGATGTTGGGGGACGTCATGTCGATTTTCGCACGCAGCACCATGCTGCCTTCGGCATGCCGGCCGAGGCGCATCTCCTGGAACAGGCGCAGGCTGTCCTCCGCATCCCGGTCGCGCCACGGGCTGTTGCGGCCCGGCTCGGCGAGCGTTCCGCGTGCGCGGCGCATTTCCTCTGCAGACTGGGCGTCGACATAGGCATGCCCGGCCCCGATGAGGTAATTGGCCGCCTCGCACATGAAGTCGAAATAATCGCTTGCGTAATAGAGATGCGGACCCCAGTCGAAGCCGAGCCACCGCACCGCCTCGAGGATGGATTCGACGTACTCCTGCTCCTCTTTTTCCGGGTTGGTGTCGTCGAATCTCATGTGGCATACGCCGCCGTAGTCGTGTGCCAGTCCGAAATTCAGGCATATCGATTTCGCATGCCCGATGTGCAGGTAGCCGTTCGGCTCGGGCGGGAACCGGGTGCGGATGCGCGCGGGATCCTGCGGCGCGCCCGACTGCGTCGTAGCCGGCCCCGGCCGGCCCGCCCACGTTCGCGTGGAATATTTGCCGCGGGCGAGATCCTGCTCTATTGCGGTACGGATGAAGTTGGACGCTGCCGGAGCCTGCGGCGGCTTGCCCGCCTTGCGGGAAACGCTGTCGGACATCTCGAATACCGGGAAAATGCCCATTCTAACGGATGCGTTGCCTGTCGCTACCGCTTGAGCAGGGCTGTCTTAAGTCGTCTTTCCACGGCTCTTCGCCCCGACCGGCGCAATCGATAGGCGCTCGCGCCGCGCCGGTTGGTGACCGCGCGCGAGAGTTTCTCGTCGACGTAGTGGAGGGCGACACCATCGTCGGCTGCCACGCCGGGCGCGACGGCGCCGCGCGCGACCAGTTTGCGGAAGGTCGGCCTGCGCTGTGCTTCGCTGTCATAGTGCGGGCAGCAACTGCCGCTAAGAAATCCCAGACCCTGCATGGCGGTCAGCGGTCCGGCGATCGAATCGGTAATGCCTGACTCGAACCAGCAGATTGCGCCGGCGCTGACGCCACCCAGCACGATGCCCCGTGTCCACGCGGCGCGGAGATGGATGTCGAGTCCCCAGTCCCGCCACACCGCCAGCATGCTGCGCGTGTTGCCGCCGCCGACGAAAATCGCATCCTGCTCGAGGATGAACGATTCGAGGTCGCTCGGGGTGCGAGAAAAAAAAGACAAGTGCGCGGGTCGGCATTCGAAGCGGCTGAAGCCGGCGTAGAAACGCAGACGCCCGGACTCCGAATCCCCGCTCGCCGTGCCGATGAAGCAGACCTTGGGCCTGCGCTTGTGCGTCTGCCGGAGGAAGTAGCCGATGAGCTTCAGATCGTCGAGTTCGGGCGTCAGGGCGGCGCCGCCGATCGCGATGATATGGCGCGGGGGAGATGATCTCATGAGTTTGTGATGGCAAAGGTGGCAGAAGTCTTTTCCAGCGCCCGCTGTATCCGGTGCGGGCAACGCGCGCAGTCTAGACTTGGCCCTCGCGTTCGTGCAACGCGCGCGGTGTGACGCGCTGCCGCCGCTGCGGGTATCATGCAGCCGATTTATATGAAACCCTTGACGTATCGCGTGTTGCAGTCGCTTGCCGCGGGCGAATTCCGTTCCGGCGAAGCGCTGGCGGGTGCCATGGGGGTATCGCGCGGGAGCGTCTGGCACGCCATACGGGAGTTGGAGCAGGCCGGGCTGGGCGTCTATCGCGTGCGCGGCCGCGGTTACCGGCTGGAAGAGCCGGTCTCGCTGCTCGATGCCGAGACCGTGAAAAGGTGCCTTGGCGCCGATGCGCGCGGCCTCACATTGGATTTCCTCGCCACGGCCGACTCCACCAATACCGTCGCCTTGCAGCGGGCGCGGGATAACGCTGCGAGCGGCACGTTGATCGCTGCCGAGTGGCAGGCGGCAGGACGGGGCCGGCATGGCCGCGCATGGCACGCCGGGCTGGCGGGCGGCCTTACTTTCTCGCTGGTGTGGCGCTTTTCGCAAGGGGCGGGGGTACTCTCCGGCCTCAGTCTCGCCGTGGGCGTTGCGCTGGTGCGTGCGCTGCAATCCTGCGGCGCGACTGAAGTCGCACTCAAGTGGCCTAACGATGTAGTGTGGCGCGGCAGCAAGCTCGCCGGAATTCTCATCGAGATGCAGGGGGACGCGCTCGGGCCTACCTGCGTGGTGATCGGAGTAGGGATCAATGTGCGCCTTTCCCGTGCGGTGCGCGAGCGCATCGATCAGCCCGTCACCGATATGGAAACCGCGTGCGGATCGACACTGGACCGCAACGCGGTGCTGGCCCGGGTGCTGATCGAACTGAAGGCAGTGCTGACACGCTTTGAACGCGACGGCCTGGGTCCGTTGCGCGCCGAATGGCAGCGCTACCACGCCTGGCAGGAACGCCCGGTTACGGTCACGATGCCCGACGGACGGTCCGAGCGCGGCGTGGCGCGTGGCGTCGACGAAGGAGGCGCCCTGATCGTCACCACGACTGCCGGTGTCCGGCACTATCACAGCGGCGAAGTCAGTTTGAGGTCGAGACGCCCGACCGCGCGGCGACGTGTGCCCCGGTGAAGACACTCGCCATCGATGCCGGCAACACCCGCATCAAATGGGGTCTCGCGCAGGATCGGCGCTGGCTGCTGCTCTCTTCCGTAGCGACCGCGGAATCGCGCTTGATCGCTGGTGCGCTCGGCGATGTCGGACGTCCCGACTGCATCGTCGTGTCGAATGTCGCCGGCGCTGAAGTCGCACGACATCTCGAGGCGGCGCTTGCCCCGCTGCAAATCTCGCCGCGCTGGATCAGAGGCGAAGCACATCAGTGCGGTGTGCGCAGCAGCTATGCGGATCCCGCGCAGCTCGGCTCGGATCGCTGGGCGGCGCTGATCGCCGCCCGACACCTGTTCGAGGGCCCGTGCGTCGTCGCCACTGCGGGTACTTCCCTGACCATCGATGCGCTGTCCGGCGAAGGGCTGTTTCTGGGCGGTCTCATCGTGCCCGGCATGACGCTGATGCAATCGGTACTCGCCTCCAATACGGCTCAACTCGAGGTTCGGCAGGGCGACTTCAGCTATTTTCCAAACAACACCGCCGATGCGATCCTGAGCGGCGCAGTCTATGCCCTACCGGCGCCATAGAGCGGATGGTTCGGTTCATGGCGGAGGCGGGGGAAGGCGAACCGCTCGTCGCTCTTTCCGGCGGTGACGCTCAGATGCTGGCACCGCGGCTTAACGCCCGCGTGGAGGTCGTGGATAATCTCGTGCTCGAAGGCCTGCTGTGCGTCGCCTGCGACGCCGCGTGACATTCACTTGCCGATGCATACTGTTTTCCTGCTTCTATTGCTGATCAACCTGGCCTTTTTCGCCTACGGCTGGATGGCGCGCGAGCGTGCCGCCACGGATCGCCCGATCAGTTCGCTCCAGGTGAGCCCCGAAAAAATCCGGTTGTTGAAGCCCGGAGAAAAAGTGCCGGCCAAAAAGGAGCCGCCGGCCCCGTCAGCGTCTGACGCGTCCGCGGCGTGCGTGGAGTGGGGCGCAGTCGCGGGACAGGATGTCGGACGCGCTGATGCAGCAGTCGCTGCGCTCAACCTGCCCGAAGGCCGGGTGCAGCGTACGGTCCTCGATGCGGGCGGCTACTGGGTTTATCTGCCGCCGGCGAAGAGCAAGGCGCAACTCGATCGTAACGTCGGAGAGCTCGCCGCGCTGGGCATTACCGACCACTTCGTGGTGCAGGACGCAGCGCCATGGCGCAACGCCGTCTCGCTGGGCATATTCAAGACCGAGGAGGCGGCGAAGAGCTTTCTCGCCGCGATCCAGGCAAAAGGGGTGAAGGCGGCGGTGGTGGGCCGGCGCGAAAAATTCCTGAAGCAGATTGCGTATTTCGTGCGCGAGCCGACCGAGGCGACCGTGGCGCAGCTCACCCGGTTGCAGCAGGACTTCCCGGGTACGCGGATGAAGGCAGTCGCCTGCCCGTCTCGCGACGAATCACCGGCGCGCTAGCGGACGTTCAGGCGCGACAGTTTCTCCACCAGCGCAGTGGTCGAACGTTGGTGCTCGAACGGGATGGAATGCACCACGCCGCCCCAGCTGCGGACTTCGGCAGCACCGACGATCCGGTCGGCTTCCCAGTCGCCGCCCTTGACCAGTATGTCGGGCCGGATGCCGAGGATGAGGTCGAGCGGCGTATCCTGTTCAAACCACGTGACAAGACTGACCGCGCCCAGTGACGCCACCACCGCCAGCCGGTCATCGAGCGGGTTGAGCGGCCGCTCCGGCCCCTTGCCGAGGCGTCGGACCGATGCATCGGAATTGAGCGCAACGACGAGGCTTGCACCCAGGGCCCTCGCTTGCGCGAGGCAGGTGACATGCCCGCGATGCAGGATGTCGAACACGCCATTGGTGAACACCACGGGGCGCGCCAACTGCGGCAGGCGCTGCGCGAGCGACTGCGGTGCGCATATCTTGCTTTCGAAATCAGTTGTGGGCACGCGCGGAAATGAATGCCCGCAGTGCGGGGTAGTAAGTCACCGGCGCCAGAATTCAGTCGAGGTACTCGAACACGCGCACCACCCGCTGAACCCCGCGCGTCGTGCGCGCAATTTGCGATGCCGCATCGGCTTCCTTGCGCGTCACCAGCCCCAGCAGGTAGACCACGCCCGCCTCGGTCACCACCTTGACGTGCACCGGACTGAAGCGCTGCGCATCGACGAAACGCGCCTTCACCACGGACGTGAGGTAGGTGTCGTTGGCACGCGCCGAAAGCGCACTGCTCGGGCCGATCGCGAGCTCGTTGACCACATTGCGCACGTTTTCCACCCCCTGGGCCGTTTTCTCGGCAACCGCCTTTGCGGCTGCGTCGGCCACCTCACCGGTGAGCAGCACCATGCGGTTATAGCTGGTCACGTTCACGTGACCGTTCTTTACGCGATCGCCAATGCGGTTCGACGCCTTCACTTCGATGGTCTGGTCCTCGGTGATCGTGCCTACCGTGCGCCGATCCTCGGCCACTACGACGCCGGTCGCCGCGGCGCCTCCCACCAGGAGCGGCGCGCAACCGTTGACGAAAGGGATTGCCAGCAGCATGGCGAGGACGAAACGTCGCATGTTATTCCACTCCCAGTAACAGACAATCGATGGCGTCGCAAAGACAATGCAGCGCGAGCAGGTGCACTTCCTGGATGCGGGCGGTGCTCTTGGCGGGAACACAGATGTGGGTGTCCGCCGGCTGCAGGATTTCGCCGAGCTTTCCGCCGCTGTGCCCGGTGAACGCGATCACGCCCATCTGACATTCGTGCGCGGATTCGACGGCGGCAAGGACGTTGCGCGAGTTGCCGCTGGTCGAGATGGCGACCAGGAGATCCCTCGCGCTGCCGAGCGCGCGGACCTGCCGTGCGAACACCTGCTCGTAATCGTAATCGTTCGCGATCGACGTGAGCGTCGAGGTGTCCGTGGTGAGGGCGATTGCGGCCAACCCCGGACGCTCCCTCTCGAAGCGGTTGAGGAGTTCAGCGGAAAAATGCTGGCAGTCGGCAGCCGATCCCCCGTTGCCGCAGGCGAGTATCTTGCCGTCGGACCTCAGGCACTGAACCATGCGTTGCGCGGCTGCCGCGATGGGGGCGGCGAGCACATCCATGCTTTGCAGCTTGAGGTGAGCGCTCTCCGAAAAATTTTCGCTGATCCGGCTGATCAGGTCCATTTCACTCCTTCGTGCCAGCGCTATTGTACAGCAGCGCCCCCGCCGTACAACTGGAACTCATTCGCCGAACGCGTTGCGTATCCATTCTATGCACGGCTCGGCGCCGCGGATCAGCACGACGTCGAAGCGGCACGCCGGAACCTGGCCATGACGCGCGAGGTAGTGCCGCGCCGCCGCCACCAGCCGCGCTCGCTTGGCGGCGGTTATGCTCTCGGCTGCACCGCCGTAGCGCTCGGAGCGGCGCTGGCGGACTTCTACGAACACCAGCGTTGCCCCGTCGCGGGCGATCAGGTCGATTTCGCCGAAACGGCATTGGTAGTTGCGCTGCGAGATGACGAGCCCGCGCGACAGGAGGAAGGAGGCGGCAAGTGTTTCCGCCGCCACGCCGCGCCGATTCACTGGCCGCCCGCAAAAATGAGGAGCTTGCCGTCGGAAAAGTGCGCGCCCATGAGACCGCGCGCGAAGCGCTGGTCGCGCCCCAGTCGCAGTTGGCCGGTGACGCCGTCCAGGGCTACCTCGGCGTCACCTTTCATGACCGCCATGCCGGCGCGATACGCATCGATGCCGAGCGCATAGAGTCGTTCCAAGTCGAGCGTCTCGCGCCAAGCGGGACGCGGGTAGATCATGACCGCCGGGTGATCGGGCTGCAGCAACCACGGCATGTCGAGGAACCTGATGCCGGCGAGCTCAAATCCAGCGAGCGGCGGCCCATGGCCGGGATGGACCTGGGAAGTTGCGTAGAGAGTCAGTGCGCCCATATAGGGCCGGACGAGTCGCGCCTGTGCGAAATCGAGCGCGAGGAAAGCCATGTCCGGCGCATCGGCTCGGATGACCTTACGCAGTGTGGCGAGTGCGCCGAGATCGGCGGTATAGGCGTATTGCCCGACTACTGTGCCACCGAGCCGCGTATAGGCCTCAACGAAAGCCTGATGGATACGCCGCAGCAAGGGCGTGTCAGCGGCAACCGTCACCGCCCTCAGGCGCCCCTCGTCGATGGCCAGCCGCGCCACCTGTGTTGCCTCCGCCTCCACGTGCAGACTCAGCACGAAGAGATTCGGCGGCAGCGGATAGTTGCCGTCCGGTACGTTGAGCGCAACGGTAGGCACCGTGACGCGGCCGCTGGAGGATAGCGCCGTTACGCCGTCGCGCGTGAGCGGTCCGACAACCAGGCGCGCGCCGTTTGCGACGGCGCGCCGGTACTCCAGCACGGCACTGTCCGCGTGATCGGCCAATTCGTACACGCGCACTGGCAGGGATGCCTTGCCGTCGAGCTTCGCGGCAGCGCTGAAGCCGGACTTGACCGCTTCAGCCGCTTTGCCCAGCACGCTCGAAGTGGCCGGCATGAGGAGCGCGATGTGAGCGATCGCCGGTTCGAGCGGCCGCGCCAGAGGTTGATCGGCGCGCGGTGCAGGGGCGCTAACAGCGGGCTCTGCTTCGCTGGCGAACGCCGCTGCACCGCCGTATAGTAGCGCCGTAACGGAAAAGGCGAACAACCAACGATGGAGCAGGCCGCAGCGCATCGCAGAACCGATGGCGAACACAAGGGGACATTATATGTAGTGGGCACCCCTATAGGAAATCTGAGCGACATCAGCCTCCGCGCCCTGGAGGTGCTGAAAAAAGTCGACGTCGTTGCCGCCGAAGATACACGCGTCAGTTCCAGGCTGCTTCAGCGTTACGGCATTACGGCGAAGCTCGTTGCGCTGCACGAGCACAACGAGGCCCGTGCCACGGCGCCGCTGCTGGCACTGCTGGGGCAGGGCAAGTCGCTGGCGCTGGTGAGTGATGCGGGCACGCCCGGAATTTCCGACCCCGGCGCCCGCTTCACGGCGGCGGCACGGGAAGCGGGTTACCGGATCAGTCCTGTACCCGGCGCCAACGCAGCGGTTGCAGCCTTGTCCGTGTCCGGAATAGCCGCACCGCATTTTCTGTTCTATGGCTTTCTGCCTTCCCGGGCGGCTGAACGCAGCAAGGAACTGTCGGCCCTCGCCGCTTATCCGTTCCCCCTGGTTTTTTTTGAGGCGCCCCACCGCATCCTGGAAAGCGTCGGCGACATGGCACTTACGCTGGGCGGAGCTCGACGTATCGTCATCGCAAGAGAGCTGACCAAGATGTTCGAGAGCATACATTCCTGTGCGCTGAACGCGGCCATCGCGTGGCTGGAGAAGAATGACGCCCGGCGCAAGGGCGAGTTCGTATTGGTGGTGGAGGGAGCAGGACACGAACCAGCCGGCGACGACGAGGTGCAGCGGACGCTCGAAGTCCTGCTCGCCGCAGTGCCCCTCAAGCAAGCCGTTACGCTTGCGACCCGGATCACCGGCGCCCAACGCAACCGGGTATACGCGCTTGCGCTCGAGTTGAAGTCCGGCGCACCGGATGCATCGGACAAACAGCGATGAAGACGATCGCCATCACCCGTCCCGACGACTGGCATCTGCATTTGCGCGACGGGGCGCACCTGAGCGCGGTGGTGCAGGACAGCGCGCGGCGCTTCGCGCGGGCCATCGTCATGCCCAACCTGAAGCCCCCGGTTACAACCACCGACCTCGCGCTGCGCTACCGGGAGCGCATCCTCGCCGCGCTGCCAGCGGGGGCGGCGTTCGCGCCGCTGATGACGCTCTATCTCACCGATAACATGCGCGCTGCCGAAATTGAGAAAGCACACGCCAGCGGCACGGTCCACGCGGTCAAGTACTATCCCGCCGGCGCGACTACGAATTCCGAATCCGGCGTAACGGACCTTGCCCGCTGTGACGCGGTGTTCCAGGCGATGGAAGCGTGCGGCATGCCGCTGCTGGTCCATGGCGAAGTGACCGATCCGCAGGTCGACGTGTTCGATCGCGAGCGCGTGTTTCTGGAGCGGGTGCTGACACCGCTGCTGGAGCGCTTTTCGCGGCTGCGTATCGTCGTGGAGCACATCACGACGCGAGAGGCTGTCGAGTTCGTGCGCCGCGCCCCGGATCGCGTGGCGGCCACCATCACGGCTCATCACCTGCTGCTCAATCGCAACGCGCTGTTTGCCGGCGGCATGCGCCCGCACCGCTATTGCCTGCCGGTACTCAAGCGCGAGGAGCATCGACGCGCGCTGGTGGATGCGGCGGTGAGCGGGAATCCCCGGTTTTTCCTCGGCACCGACAGCGCGCCCCACGCGCGGCATGCGAAGGAAACCGATTGCGGCTGCGCGGGGATCTATACCGCGCATGCTGCGATCGAACTTTATGCGGAAGCGTTCGATGCGGTCGGCGCGCTCGATCGGCTGGAAAATTTCGCGAGCGCGTTTGGCGCGGCGTTCTACCGCCTGCTGCGCAATACCGACACGCTCACGCTCGTCGAAAGCGAATGGCAGGCGCCCGCGGAGCTGGCTTTCGGGGCCGATCGCCTTGTGCCTTTTCGCGCCGGCGAGCCGCTGCGGTGGAAGATCGCCTGACGCCTTGATGAGTCGAAAGCCGGATGCCTCTGTAACCGTCGCGGTAGAGCAGCTCAGGAGCGCGCATTCGGCGTCGCAGATCGCAACGCACGCGGGCGATCTGTGGGTCTTCGGCTACGGCTCGCTCATGTGGGACCCGGGATTTGCGTACGTGCAGTGGGCGCCTGCGCTGATTTACGGCTATCACCGCACCTTGTGCATTTCTTCCGACCGCTGGCGCGGGACGCCGGAGCGGCCGGGATTGGTGCTCGGCCTCGCGCGCGGCGGTGCTTGCCGCGGGATCGCCTTCCTGATCGCGCAGGAAGATGTGAAAGCGGCGCTGGAAAAGCTGTGGGCACGGGAAATGAGGCGGCACGTTTATCAGCCGCGGCTGGTGCGCACGCGGCTGCCGAACAAGGACGTGCGTGCGCTGGCCTTCATTGCGGACCCCAAACATTACGCCTACACCGGCGGTCTCTCTGCCCGCGAGACCGCCGAACGCGTTGCAAGCTGCTGCGGGATGCGGGGCGCCAACCTCGAATATGTTACCCGCACCGTCGAGCATCTTCGCGAACTGGGTGTGCGCGATCACCATCTGCAGCGCGTGCTGGCAGCGGCGCGTGCGCTGGCTGCGCGCAAACGCTGACCGGATGATGGCGCCTTGCGAGATCGTTGATCTCGCCGGCACGCCGGACGGGCACGCGATCGTCCGTCTTAGCTGCGCGATCCGTTGCAGTCCCGCGTTGCGACGGCGCCAAGCTCGGAGCGGCTCAACGCTACGCTGGTAAAATACGCGTTGAAGCTGGCCAGACAGCCGCTGCGTATCTTTCGATACGGAGAGGAAAGTCCGGGCTCCATAGGGTAGGGTGGCGGCTAACGGCCGCCCGCCGTGAGGCGAGGAACAGGGCCACAGAGACGAGTCCGTTGGTCATTCGTGCCGCACGGCATGGTGTCGACGGGGTGAAACGCGGCAACCTCCACCCGGAGCAACACCAAGTAGGCAAGCGACGACGCGACCCGCCGAGCTTGCGGGTAGGTGGCTTGAGCCCTGGAGCAATTCAGGGCCTAGAGGAATGGCTGTCAGGAGCTCAAACGGCTCCTTACAGAACCCGGCTTACCGGCCAGCTTCGCTGATTCCCTTTCCGGCGATGTTGCTTTAGCGCAACATCGCCGGTTTGGCTTTCCCGCCGTACCAATCCCGAACGGTCTTAAGGTAATACTTTTATATAAATTCTTAGCAGCATGTATTTCTTGAATTAGGCGCGCCGATATTTCTGTGCGGAGCAGTTGAGGGATTAGCCATAAGTCTTTGTCCGATAAAAACAAAACGTCCTCGCCTGATTGACCCCTGAAGGAACTTTGAAATATAGTGGGTCAAAGTGGTAGAAAGTGGGAAAACCGGCGCATTCCGGGATGCGCGGTGACGCCCGCCAAGGGGGACGCGTGTTCCGTGGCATCGCGCAGTTGAATCTCGACAGCAAAGGCAGGCTGGTGGTGCCGGCGCGGCACCGCGATGCATTGCTGGAGCGCTGCGGCGGCCATCTCGTCATAACCGCGGACGCGGACCGCTGCCTGCTCATCTATCCGCTGCCCGATTGGGAACTCATACAGCAAAGACTCGAAGGTCTGTCCAATCTCGACGCGCGGGTGCGGGATCTGCAGCGACGATTGATCGGCTTTGCTGTCGATGTCGACATGGATACCGCGGGCCGGCTGCTGATTTCGCCCGCCCTGCGCCAATACGCACAACTGGACAAGAACGTCGTGCTGGTCGGTCAAGGCAGGAAGTTCGAATTGTGGAACAAGGACAGCTGGGAACAGTTCATCGAGAGCGCGGGCAGGCTGGGCGCGGGCGGGTTGCCGCCTGAACTGGAGGGTTTCTCCTTGTGAGCTTCGGCTCACATACCGCGGTCTTGCTGGAGCGGGCGGTGGAAGAACTGAGGGTGCGTGCAGATGGGACTTATGTGGACTGCACGTTTGGACGCGGCGGACACAGTCGCATGATTCTGTCCCACCTGGGTGAGCGCGGCCGGTTGATCGCGCTGGACCGCGATCCGGATGCGGTGAACGCGGGAGCGGCAATTGACGATGCGCGGTTCGCGATGGTGCACGGAGCGTTCAGCGGCCTGGCGACGCTGCTCGGGCAGCGCGGCATCGAACGGGTCGACGGCATTCTGCTCGATCTCGGCGTGTCGTCGCCGCAGCTCGACGATGCGGCGCGCGGCTTCAGCTTTCGCGTGGACGCGCCGCTCGATATGCGCATGGATACGAGCCGCGGAATCACCGCGACCCAGTGGCTCGCGAGCGCGTCCGAGGACGAAATCCGGGAGGTGATAAGAAACTATGGCGAAGAACGGTTTGCTAAACAGATTGCAGCAGCGATTGTTGCGGCTCGAGCGCGCGGGCCTCTCCGCACCACAGGGCAACTTGCCGCGCTCGTGGCAGAAGCCGTTCCCACGCGGGAACCACGGCAGGATCCGGCGACGCGCACGTTTCAGGCTCTACGGATTCACATCAATCAGGAGCTTGAGGAGTTGTCGGTAGCCCTGCCCCAGTGCGTTTCGCTCCTGGCGCCGGGTGGCCGCCTGGTCGTAATCAGTTTCCACTCGCTGGAAGATCGCATCGTGAAGCGCGCACTGCGCCAGCAGGCCACGGGCGAGGCGCCGCCGCTGCGCGTTCCCCTGCGGGCGCGGGACATGGCGCCGCCCGCGTTGCGGCTGATCGGCCGGGCGCAGCGTCCCGGCGCGGCCGAGATCGCAGCCAATCCGCGCGCCAGAAGCGCCATCATGCGCGTTGCCGAGCGCATCGGCGAAGCGGGTGAGCGCCCGCGGAGTCCGCGGTGATGGCGAGACTCAATTTGCTGCTCTTCATGACGCTCATCGCGTGCGCGCTCGCCTTGGTTACCGCGCAGCACAAGTCTCGAAAGCTGTACGTCGAGCTGCAAAACGAACAGGAACTCGCCAAACGCCTCGAAGTGGAATGGGGTCAGTTGCAGCTCGAGCAGCAGACCTGGGCGATGCACGGGCGCGTCGAGCAAATCGCCGCGGAGAAACTCAACATGCGCGTGCCGCCCCCGAACCGGATACAGGTGGTGCCGCTGAGGGGGCGACCGTGAGTCCGGTGGCCACCACACCGATCCGGCTGCCGGCGTGGCGCTCGCGGCTGCTGGTCATCGCCCTTGTCGGCTGCCTTGCGGTTCTCGCGGCGCGCGCGCTGTTCTTGCAGGGGCTGCACTACGATTTCCTGCAGCGCAAGGGGGAATCCCGCTACTCGCGCGCCATCGAGATCAGCGCGACGCGCGGCATGATCGTCGACCGCAACAACGAGCCGCTGGCGATCTCGACGCCGGTGGAGTCGGTCGCGGCAAGTCCTGCGGACGTCGAAATCAGCCGCGAACAGACAGCAAAGCTCGCGCGCCTGCTCGGTCTCGACAGCGCCGAGATCGCCAGGCGGCTTGCCGACCGCAAGCGGGAGTTCGCGTATCTCAAGCGACAACTGCCCCCGGAGCAGGCCGAGAAGGTCGTCGCACTGGGGATACCGGGGGTGTTCCTGCAGCGGGAATACCGGCGTTACTACCCCGCGGGCGAAGTGACCGCTCACGTAATCGGTTTCACGGGCGTGGACCAGAACGGTCAGGAGGCCCTGGAGCTCGCGTTCGACACGGTGCTCACCGGAAAGCCGGGCGCCCGGCGGGTGATCAAGGACCGGCTGGGCCACATCGTGGAGGACATCGAAAGCATCCAGCAGCCGCAGCATGGTGCCACCCTGACGCTTTCGATCGACGCCAAGCTGCAGTACCTCGCCTACCGCGAACTCAGGAAAGCGGTGGCGGAGCATCGCGCCAAGGCGGGCGGGCTGGTCGTGCTCGACGCGGGTACCGGTGAAGTGCTGGCGCTGGCCAACCTGCCCTCTTACAACCCGAATAATCGCGGACAGTTCGATCCGAAGCGAACCCGGAACCGGGTGGTGGTCGACCTCTTCGAGCCCGGTTCCACGCTCAAGCCGTTTACCGCCGCTGCGGCGATCGAAGCCGGAACGGTGAGCCCCGAGTCGGTGATCCAGACCGCGCCGGGACACATGACGATAGGCAAGCGCACCATCCACGACGCCCACCCGCAGGGTGCGCTTACCGTGACGCAGGTCATCCAGAAATCGTCCAACATCGGCGCCGCCAAAATGGCACTGGGGTTACCGTCCGAGACGCTGTGGACGCTTTTTCACAAGGTCGGCTTCGGCGCGCCGCCGCAGTCGGAGTTTCCGGGCGAAGTGTCGGGACGCCTGCGTGCGCATGCGAGCTGGCGGCCGATCGAACAAGCCACGATGTCGTACGGCCACGGGATTTCCGTTTCCCTGCTGCAACTCGCGCGCGCCTACAGCATCTTCACCTCCGACGGCGAATTGAAGCCGGTGACGCTGGTCAAGCGCGAGACGCCCGCTGCCGGCGCCCCGGTCATTTCGGCACAGACGGCGCGCGCGGTTCGCAACATGCTGGAACTGGCCGTGCAACCGGGTGGCACCGCGCCGCGCGCGCAGATCACCGGCTATCGCGTCGCAGGCAAGACCGGGACGGCACGAAAAATCGAGGGCAAGGGTTATGTGGCGGGCAAGTACATCGCCTCATTCGTCGGGTTTGCACCCGTCTCCGCACCGCGGCTGATCGTTGCCGTCATGATCGATGAACCAAGCGCCGGACAGTACTACGGCGGTGCGGTCGCAGCCCCGGTGTTCAGCCGGGTGACGGCTGAAGCGCTCCGGCTGCTCGCCGTTCCGCCTGATGCGCCAGTCGGCAACGTGGTGTTGCCTCCGGCCGCGCTGCCTGAGATCAAGGAGGAGGTATGAGCGTCGCGCTGCGCGGCCGCGCCGTCGCCGATACCCCGCCTGCCACGCCATCGCCCGCCTTGAGAGCGCTGAGAGCGCTTTCCATCCGGCGGCTCGTGACCGACAGTCGCGCCGTGCAGCCCGGCGATACGTTTGTCGCTTTCCCGGGAGAAACGCGTGACGGCCGGGAGTATATCGGGCAGGCGATCGCCCGCGGCGCCGCCTCCGTGTTGTGGGAGAAACGGGGCTATGCCTGGAGAGCTGAATGGCGTGTCCCGAACGCCGGCGTGGTCGGGCTACGCCGGCGCGCGGGCGAAATCGCGAGCCTCGTTTATGGACGGCCGAGCGCCAAGCTGTGGATGATCGGCGTCACCGGCACCAACGGCAAGACCTCGTGCAGCCAGTGGATTGCGCAGTCGCTGACGCGCTGTGGCACACGATGCGCGGTGATCGGAACCCTGGGCAACGGATTTCCCGGCCGGCTGGAAGCGGGCCAGAACACCACGCCCGACGCCGTGTCCCTGCATGCCGCTCTGCGCGACTTCGTGGAGGCCGGTGCGGGAGCAGCATCCATGGAGGTGTCTTCGCACGGACTGGTGCAGCACCGACTCTCCGGCGTGGAGTTCGACGTGGCGCTGCTCACCAACCTCACTCGCGATCACCTCGACTATCACGGCACGATGCGTGCTTACCGCTCGGCCAAATCCCGGCTATTCCAGTGGCCATCGCTCACCTGGGTCGTGCTCAACCTCGACGATCCCTTTGGCCTGGAACAGGCGGCGCGCCTGCGCGATGGCCGGGCGCACGTCATCGGCTACGGGTTCCGGAGCGCGCACGCCGGCCGAGGGCCGCGAAATCTCCTGCGCGTGCAGGGGCGGAACCTGCACGTCGGATCCGGCGGGCTCTCCTTCGAGGTGACGACTCCCTGGGGAAGGGCTTCGCTATCGAGCCGCCTTATTGGCCGGTTCAACGCGTCCAATCTCCTCGCAACGCTCGCGGTACTGCTGGCAAGCGACACGAGTCTCGATGCGGCAGTATGCGCACTGGAGCGAGTGCGAGCGCTGCCCGGGCGCACCGAACGCCACGGCGGCGGCAGAGCGCCACTGGTGCTCATCGACTACGCCCACACACCGGACGCGCTGGAGCAGGTCCTGAAGGCCTTGCGCGAGACCATGCCCCTCAGCCGCCGTACGGCGTCAGCACGAGCGTCGAGGCGACACGCCCGGCTCATTTGCGTTTTCGGTTGTGGCGGCGAGCGCGACCGGGGAAAGCGGGCGTTGATGGGCACCGTCGCCAGTCGGCTCGCCGATCAGGTCATCATCACGAGCGACAACCCGCGCGGTGAGGATCCGCTCGCCATCATCGACGACATCGCGCGCGGGGCGTGTGCAGGCGAAGTGATCATCGAGCCCGACCGCACCCAGGCGATCCGCCTCGCGGTTCACATGGCGGCGCCGGGGGACGTGGTGCTGGTTGCCGGCAAGGGGCACGAGCAATATCAGGAGGTTGCCGGTGTCAAGCATCCCTACAGCGATGCCACCGAAGTGACCAACGCCTTGCGTACCCGTCGGGGTGGCGCGCCATGGCGATGATGCTCCTCTCGGAAGCCGCAAACGCGAGCGCTGCCGCACTGCAAGGGGACGACATCTCTTTCGATCGCGTCACGACCGATACGCGCGCCATGCCGCCGCGTGCGCTGTTCGTCGCCCTGAAGGGGCAGCGGTTCGATGGCCATGATTTCATCTCGCAGGCGATTGGACAGGGTGCCGTCGCAGCGATGGTAGACCGGTCCTGGGCGGCCTCCGCGGCGGCCGCCCGGCGGTCGATACCCACGCTCGTGGTCGAGGACACCCGCAGGTCGCTCGGTCGGCTCGCGCAGCACTGGCGCCAGAAGTTCGCCCTGCCGCTGGTCGCGCTCACCGGGAGCAGCGGCAAGACGACCGTCAAGGAAATGCTGGCGGGAATACTCCGTCGGGCCTGTGCCGAGCCGACGCCGGACTCGCGCGTCCTGGCTACCCGCGGCAACCTCAATAACGACATCGGCGTCCCGCTGATGCTCCTGGAGCTGACTGGTGCCCACCGCTATGCCGTCATCGAGATGGGAATGAACCACGCCGAGGAAATCCGTCATCTGGCGCGGCTTGCCGTGCCCGACGTCGCGCTCGTCAACAATGCCGGGCGTGCGCACATCGAGTTTCTGGGATCGGAAGAGGCGATTGCGCGCGCCAAAGGCGAATTGTTCGAGGAACTGCGGGCAGGCGGCACCGCCGTGATCAACGCGGACGATCGATATGCACCGCTTTGGCGTGAACTCGCCCGGGACCGCAGGCAAATCGACTTTGGAACCGAAGCCGCGGCAGCCGTTACCGCGCGCTACCGCCTGCGTTACCTGGAGAGCGAGATCGTGGTGAAGATGCCGCGCGGCGAGGCCGCTGTCACCCTGCGCGCACCGGGCCTGCACAACGTTCGTAATGCGCTGGCCGCGGCGGCGGCGGCGAGCGCGCTCGAGATTGCGCCTGAGACCGTGGCGGCGGGCCTTGCCGGCTATGCCGGCGTCAAAGCCAGATTGCAAAGGAAAGCAGGACTCCACGGCGCAACCCTGCTGGACGATACCTACAACGCGAATCCGGAGTCGGTGCGCGCAGCCATTGCGCTTCTCGGCCAGGCGCCCGGAACGCGACTGCTCATTTTGGGCGACATGGGTGAGTTGGGCGCCGAAGCGCCGCGCTACCACTTCGAGGTCGGCGCAGCGGCTCGGGCCGCCGGAATAGAGCATCTGATGACGCTGGGCGAGCTCTCGGCCCACGCGGCAAGCGGCTTCGGACGCGGCGCGCGGCATTTCACCCGCATCGAAGATCTGCTCGCAGAAATCGGGAATCGGCTGCGGCCCGAGGTCACCGTGCTGGTGAAGGGCTCGCGGTTCATGCGCATGGAACGGGTCGTGCAGGCGTTTGCCGTGGATACTGAAAGCAGGGAGGAGGCGTGAGTCCGCGCCGGTTTGCTGGTGATTCTTCTGTCTTGCGCGGCGGGAACTTCGCATGCTGCTAGAGCTCGCGCAGTGGCTGGCGAAGGACATCCGTGCGTTCAACGTGTTCAACTACATCACGTTGCGGGCGGTGCTGGCATGCCTCACGGCGCTGGTCATCTCCTTCGTCGTCGGTCCCGCGGTGATTCGCCGGCTCACCGCGTACAAAATAGGGCAGGCGGTGCGCGACGA
>JBQTJV010000104.1:0-11228 GCA_052386775.1 Betaproteobacteria bacterium | reverse complement strand
CCCGGTGGTGAATTCGATTTACAACGGCGTCAAGCAGGTGAGCGACACGCTGTTCTCGCCGACCGGGCAGGCGTTCCGCAAGGCGTTGCTGGTGCAATGGCCGCGCGAAGGCATGTGGACCATCGCGTTTCTGACCGGCACCCCCGGGCGCGACGTGACCCAGCATCTGTCCGGCGATTATCTGAGCATCTACGTGCCGACCACGCCCAATCCCACCGGCGGCTACTTCGTGATCGTCAAACGCGGCGATGTGATCGAACTCGACATGACGGTGGATGCGGCCTTGAAGTACATCGTGTCGATGGGCGTCGTCTCGCCCAACGGCAGCACGCGCAAGCTGGACCCGCGCCTGATCGAGGCCGGCGCCCCGGAGACGCGCCCGCCGCAGGCCGTGAACCAGTAGTGGACGGCGTGCGAGTCCATCCTGCGCCACACGCGTTTTCAATTCCCAAATCCTGAAGTTGCAGTCGGCCCATGCGCACTGAATATTGCGGCCTGATCAGCCGGAAACACCTCGACAGCACCGTTACCCTCTTCGGCTGGGTGCATCGCCGGCGCGATCACGGCGGCGTCATTTTCATCGACCTGCGCGATCGCGAAGGCCTGGTGCAGATCGTGTGCGACCCCGACACGCCCGAGACCTTTCAGATCGCCGACCGGCTGCGCGGCGAATTCGTGATCAGGGTGACGGGCCGCGTGCGCCACCGTCCCGCAGGCACCGTGAATCCGAATCTCGTGAGCGGCGAAGTGGAGGTGCTCGCGCAGGCGATCGAGATCCTCAATCCCGCGCTCACGCCGCCGTTCCAGATGGACGACACGCAGCTCTCGGAAAACGTGCGCCTCGAGTATCGCTTTCTCGATCTGCGCCGGCCGCAGATGCAGCACAACCTCAGGCTGCGTTACCGCACGGCGATGGCGGTGCGCAGCTTCCTCGACCGGCATGGCTTTGTCGACATCGAGACGCCGATGCTGACGCGCTCCACGCCGGAAGGCGCGCGCGACTACCTGGTGCCCTCGCGCGTCCATCCCGGGCATTTCTTCGCGCTGCCGCAGTCGCCGCAGCTCTTCAAGCAGTTGCTGATGATCTCCGGCTTCGATCGCTATTACCAGATCGTCAAGTGCTTTCGCGACGAGGATTTGCGCGCCGACCGCCAGCCCGAATTCACGCAGATCGATATCGAGACGTCCTTTCTGGATCAGCGCGAGATCACCGATCTCATGGAACAGTTGATCTGCGACGTATTCAAGACCGTTCTGGATGTGAACCTGCCCGCGCCGTTTCCGCGCATGGGCTACGACGAGGCGATGGCGCGCTACGGTTCCGACAAGCCGGATCTGCGCGTGCCGCTCGAACTCACCGAATTGACGGACTTGATGCGCGAGGTCGAGTTCAAAGTGTTTCGCGATGCCGCGCAGTTGAAGGATGGCCGCATTGCCGCGCTGCGGGTGCCCCGCGGCGGCGAATTGAGCCGCAAGGAAATCGACGACTACACCGACTTCGTGAAGATCTACGGCGCGAAGGGGCTCGCCTACATCAAGGTGAACGACGTTGCCAAGGGTGCGGCGGGCCTGCAGTCGCCGATACTCAAGTTCCTGCCGGAAAACGTGGTGAGCGCCATTCTGCAGCGCACCGCCGCGCAGGACGGCGACCTCATCTTCTTCGGAGCCGACCGTGCCAGGGTGGTGAACGAGGCACTCGGGGCGCTGCGCGTGAAAGTCGGCCACGCCCACGGCCATTTCGAGGCGGGATGGCGACCGCTGTGGGTGCTCGATTTTCCGATGTTCGAGTGGGACGAGGAAGAAAAACGCTGGAATGCGATGCATCACCCGTTCACTTCCCCCGCCGACGGGCATGAAAATCTCCTCGAGTCGAACCCCGCCGCCGCGCGCGCGAAGGCCCACGACATGGTGCTGAATGGCTGGGAGATCGGCGGCGGCTCGGTGCGGATCCACCGCCAGAAGGTGCAGTCCAAGGTATTCAGTGCGCTCGCGATCAGCCCCGAAGAGGCGGAGGCCAAGTTCGGCTTCCTGCTGCAGGCGCTGCAGTACGGCGCCCCGCCGCACGGGGGCATCGCGTTCGGGCTCGACCGCATCGTGACGCTGATGGCCGGCGCCGATTCGATACGCGACACCATAGCGTTTCCGAAGACGCAGCGCGCGCAGTGCCTGCTCACGCATGCGCCGAACACCGTGGACGAAAAGCAGCTGCGCGAACTCCACATCCGGCTGCGGCAGGCGGAACAGAAGAGCAGCTAGATTCGCTGCTGCAAAGCCCTCTCAGCTTTGAAGGCGTCGGTGCGATTCCGTAGCGCTCTCGTCCTCGCTCTTGCGCTGTGGTGTTTCGGCGTCACGGCATGCGGGCAATCCCCCGCCCCGCTCGCCACGCCGCAAGCAACCGGACTGGCCGAGATCGCGGTCAACGAGCTGCCACGCGAAGCACGCGAGACGCTGGCGCTCATCGACCAAGGCGGGCCGTTTCCGTACGAGCGCGACGGCGTCGTGTTCGGGAATTTCGAGAAGCGCCTGCCGGTCCGGGAACGGGGTTATTATCGGGAGTACACGGTGCGCACGCCCGGCATCAAGCACCGCGGCGCGCGGCGCATCGTCGTTGGTCGAAACGGCGAGCGCTACTACACCGAGGACCACTACCAGAGCTTCAGGCGGATCAAGCCGTGACTGCGGCCTCCCACTCTCCCTTTGACCCCGCGCGGTCCGGCGTTTTTCGCGCGCCGGCCGATCTGTCGCTCCTGCGGCAGGCCGCAAGCCGCCTCGGCATGGCTTGTTTCGCAATTGAGCTTGTCAGTGTAAAGGACAAGCAGCAGTTCCTCGCGGCGTGCGCCAGGGCGCTGCAGTTTCCTCAGCCATTTGGAAACAACTGGGACGCTCTTGCAGACAGCGTGCAGGACCTGTCGTGGCATGCCGCCGGAGGCTCTGTCATCCATCTGCAGCACGCGGCCCACTTTGCGTGCGTCGCGCCGCAGGACTACGCGACAGCAATTGAAATTTTTCGCTACGCGGCGGACTACTGGAAAGAACGCAATACGATTTTTCTCGTTCTGGTCGAAGACGCGACCGACCTTCCGCTCTTTCCGGCATGACCGTTCCGGCGTACAAAGTGCCGATCTCGGTACTGGTCGTCATCCATACGCCAGCGCTGGAGGTGCTGCTGCTCGAGCGCGCCGACCGCCCCGGCTTCTGGCAGTCGGTGACCGGCAGCCAGCACGAAGGCGAAACGCTGGAGCGGACGGCGGCGCGTGAGACCCGTGAGGAAACCGGGATCGACGTATCGCGCCATCCGCTCACGGACTGGCGCAAGCAGAACCAGTACGAAATCTACCGCCGCTGGCGCCACCGCTACGCCCCCGGCGTGACACACAACACCGAGCACGTCTTCAGCCTGCTGTTGCCCGCGCCGCTCCCGATTGCACTCGCGCCGCGCGAACACCTGCGCTACGAGTGGTTGCCGTGGCGCGCGGCTGCCGACAGGGTTTTCTCGTGGAGCAACGCCGAGGCAATCCGCGAACTGCCGCAGCGCGCAACGCCGAACGCGGCAAAGTCCACTTTGTAAACAGCGCACTTGATATCGCCGGCCGCGCCCCAATAACCCTGAGTAGACCGCGGAAATCGCGCGCCGCAACGGCTGCTTCGGGCTAGATTTTTTGCCACACTGTGGTAATGTCTCACACTTTCGTTTTCTGACGGATGCAGCGCATGGAAGTGAGTACCATCACATTCGAGCGTTTCAAGCCGCTGGCCGACGAGGACTGCCAGTCGCGCATCGTTGCCGCCCGCAAGGCGCTGGGCAAGCGCGCGGTCATACTGGGCCATCACTATCAGCGGGCCGATGTCTACAAGCACGCGGATCTGACCGGCGACTCGCTCAAGCTGTCGAAGCTTGCCGCGCAAACGGACGCGCAGTACATCGTCTTCTGCGGCGTGCATTTCATGGCGGAAGTCGCCGACATCCTGTCCAAGCCCGAGCAGGTCGCCATTCTGCCGGACCTGAATGCGGGCTGCTCCATGGCCGACATGGCCAATCTCTCGAAAGTCGAGCGGGCCTGGCGCGAGTTGAAACAGGTGCTCGATCCCGACCAGCTCGTCACGCCGGTGACCTACATCAACAGTGCCGCCGACTTGAAAGCGTTCTGCGGCGAGCACGGCGGGATCGTGTGCACGTCGAGCAACGCCCGCCAGATTCTCGACTGGAGCTTTGCGCGGCGCGAGAAAGTGCTGTTTTTCCCCGATCAACACCTGGGCCGCTGGACCGGTTACCTCATGGACATCCCGCTCTCCGAGATGCTGGTGTGGGATCCGGACGAGGAAATGGGCGGGCTCACCCCCCAGCAGATCAAGATGGCGAAGATCCTGCTGTGGAAGGTGCATTGCTCGGTGCACCAGATGTTCCAGGCGCAGCACATTTTGCGCTGGCGCCAGCAGCACCCGGGCGGCATGGTGATCAGCCATCCCGAGTGCAACTTCGAGGTCTGCAAGCTCTCCGATTACGTCGGATCCACCGACTACATCATCAGGACCATCGGCGCGAGCGCCCCTGGAACCCGCTGGCTGGTGGGCACCGAGTTGAACCTCGTCAACCGCATCGCCGAGGAATACAAGCCGCAGGGCAAGATCGTGCAGTTCATGGCGCCCACGGTTTGCATGTGCTCCACGATGCAGCGGATCGACCCGCAGCATCTCGCCTGGGCACTGGAGAACCTGGTTCAGGGCAAGGTCGTCAACCAGATCAAAGTACCGGCGCCCGAGGCGAAGCTCGCGCGCATTGCGCTCGACCGCATGCTCGCGGTTTCCTGACGTTCCTCGGCGCTTCCTGCCGCCAAATCCCTGAAGCAGGCGCGGGCCGTGCCCGTGGTTGAGCGCCCGCGCCCGGCGCGCGCCCGTCCCTTACAATAGGTCGGCACAACCGGCCCCAGGCTCCCTCCAACCCGTGAAGCAAACGTTGCGCGTCGCGACCTACAACATCCACAAGGGCTTGTCCTTCTTCAAGCGCCGGATGGTCATACACGAGCTGCGCGAACGACTGCGTGCGCTCGATGTGGATCTCGTGTTCCTCCAGGAAGTGCTCGGCAACCACCAGCGTTACGCGCAGCGCCACGACAACTGGCCCGCCGCGCCCCAGTACGAGTTTCTGGCCGATACCGTATGGCAGCAGTTCGCCTACGGCCGCAACGCGGTGTACGACGCCGGGCACCACGGCAACGCGGTTCTCTCCCGTTATCCGATCACGCGCTGGGACAACCAGGACGTCTCCACGCACCGCTTCGAGCGCCGCGGCCTCCTGCATTGCGAGATCGGCGTTCCGGAATGGAAGCTGCCGCTGCATTGCATCTGCGTGCATCTCGGTCTGTTCGCGCGCGGCCGCAGCCGCCAGCTCGAATGGCTGCGCCAGCGCATCGAGAAGCTCGTCCCGGCGGAGGCGCCGCTGATCGTGGCGGGAGACTTCAACGACTGGCATTGGCGGCACAAGGCGACGCACGAACTCGCGCAGCCGCTCAATATGCACGAGGTTTTCGAGGTGATGCACGGCCAGCCGGCGCGCACCTTTCCCTCGGTGCTGCCGGTGTTCCGGCTCGACCGCATCTACGTGAGGGGATTTCGCATCGGTTTCGCGCACGCGCACCATGGCAACGTGTGGGCGCGCATATCGGACCACGCCGTGCTTACCACCGTCCTCGAACGGATATGAGCGCGTTCCTGGAGGGCAACCGCATCACGTTGCTCACCCGCGGAGTGGAATATTTCCCGCAGCTCGAAGCGGCCTGCGACCAGGCGCGGCACGAAATCCACATCGAGACCTACATCTTCGACGATGACGAATCCGGGCGGCGCATCGGCGCGGCGCTGAAACGGGCGGCGCAGCGCGGGGTGGCGGCTCACGTGCTGGTGGATGGATATGGGTCCAAGCGTTTGGGCCGAGGCTTCATCAAGGATCTGGAGCGCGCCGGCGTGAAATTCCTGATCTACCGGCCGGAACGCGCGCCGCTGTTCATGGCGCGGCGGCGCCTGCGCCGCATGCATCGCAAAGTCGCGGTCATCGATGCGCGCGTCGCCTTTGTCGGCGGCATCAACATCATCGACGACATGCATACGCCGGGCCACACGCCGCCGCGCGTCGATTACGCCGTGCGCGTGGAGGGACCATTGCTTGCGCAGATCTATCCGGCGGTCAAGCGTCTCTGGGCGCTGGTCGAGTTCTTGCAGCTCGGAGCCGACTGGCACAACGCGCTCGCAATGCAGCCGGAGGCCGCAGTGCGGGGCACGCAGCGGGCGGCCTTCGTGATCCGCGACAACCTGCGCCACCGCCGCGACATCGAGGACGCGTACCTCGAAGCCATTGCAGCGGCGCGCTCCGAGATCATCATCGCCAATGCGTACTTCTTTCCGGGCTTGAGCTTCCGCCGGGCGCTGTCCGATGCCGCGGCGCGCGGGGTGCGCGTGACGCTGCTGCTGCAGGGGCGCGTGGAATACGTGCTGCTGCATTACGCTTCGCGCGCGCTCTATGGCGCGCTGCTCGACGCCGGCATCTGCATCACCGAATATCACAAGAGCTTCCTGCACGCCAAGGTCGCGGTGATTGACGGCGAGTGGGCAACCGTGGGATCTTCCAACATCGACCCGTTCAGCCTGTTGCTCGCGCGCGAGGCCAACGTCGTGGTGCAGGACCGGGCGTTTGCCGGGGAGCTGCGGGAGCGGCTCGTCTCTGCGATGGCCGAAGGCGCGCGCGAGGTACAGCCGGAGAACTGGCGGCAGCAGCCGCTCGCGGTGCGCGTCGCGACCTGGATGGCGTACGGCGTGGCGCGGTTTCTCACCGGTGTCTTTGCGTACGGACGCTCGCGTGAGTTCAACTGACGTAAAATGCCAAGGCTGCTTGTCATAAGGTCACCCGCAACTTCGATGGCTCATCACTCCACCGCACTTCCAGGATCCACCGCATCCGGACCTGATACACGCCGCACCCGAGAATGGCGCGTCGTGCCGATGCTCCTGCCTTACCTGTGGGAGTTCAAAGGGCGCGTGGTGATCGCCCTCGCTTTCCTGACGGTGGCGAAGCTCGCCAACGTCGGCGTGCCGCTCGTCCTGAAAGAGGTGGTCGACTCGCTCGATCCGACGCGCGCCGTGCTGGTGCTGCCGCTCGCGCTGCTGGTCGCCTACGGCGTGCTGCGGCTTTCCACGACGCTCTTTGCCGAACTGCGCGATGTCGTCTTCGTTCGCGTGACGCAGCGCGCGATCCGGCGCATCGCGCTCACGGTGTTCGGGCATTTGCACAGCCTTTCGCTGCGGTTTCATCTCGAGCGCCAGACCGGCGGCGTATCGCGCGACATCGAACGCGGAACCCGCGGCATCTCCACGTTGCTTTCCTACATGCTGTTCTCGATCATCCCGGTCGTGCTGGAATTCACGCTGGTGGCGGTGGTGCTCTTCGCCAAGTTCGACTGGCGATTCGTGGCGGTCACCTTCATCGCCATCGCCCTTTACATCCTGTTCACGTTCGCCATCACGGAGTGGCGGATGGACATCCGGCGCCGCGCCAACGAGCTCGATTCCCGGGCGAATACCCGGGCCATCGACAGCCTCCTGAATTACGAGACCGTCAAGTACTTCAACAACGAGGCCTACGAGGCGCGGCGCTATGACGACAATCTGCGGCTGTACGAGGCCGCTGCCGTCAAGAACGAAGCCTCTCTCGGCCTGCTCAATATCGGGCAGAGCTTCATCATTGCAATCGCAGTCACCCTGCTGATGATCCTGGCCGCGCAGGGCGTGGTCGGCCAGACGCTCACCCTCGGCGATCTGGTGCTGATCAACGGGCTGCTGATCCAGCTCTACATCCCGCTCAATTTTCTCGGAATGGTGTACCGCGAGATCAAGCAGGCGCTGATCGACATGGACCGCATGTTCCGGCTGCTCGAGGAGAATCGCGAGATCGAGGACCGGCCTGATGCCAAACCGCTGCCCGCGGGGCCGGCGTCGATCCGCTTCGAGCGCGTGGATTTCAGCTACGAGCCGCAGCGGCAGATCCTGCATGAGGTGAGTTTCGAAGTGCCCGCCGGCAGCAAGGTGGCCGTGGTGGGCGCGAGCGGTTCGGGAAAATCGACGCTCGCGCGGCTGCTCTTCCGGTTCTACGACGTCTCCGGCGGGCGCATCCTCGTGAACGGCGTCGATATCCGCGAGATCCAGCAGGCGGGCCTGCGCGCTGCCATCGGCATCGTGCCCCAGGACACGGTGCTCTTCAACGACACCATCTATTACAACATCCAGTACGGCCGGCCCGACGCGCCGCAGGATGAGGTGCACGGGGCGGCGCAGGCAGCACACATTCATCACTTCATCGTCACGCTGCCGGATGGCTATGAGACGCGCGTGGGCGAGCGGGGGCTCAAGCTCTCGGGCGGGGAGAAGCAGCGCGTCGCCATCGCCCGGGCGCTGCTGAAGCAGCCGCGCATCCTGATCTTCGATGAGGCGACCTCGGCGCTCGACTCCAAGTCCGAGCAGGCGATCCAGGCTGAACTCGACCGCATCGCGCACGGTCACACCACGCTCGTGATCGCCCACCGGCTCTCGACCATCATGGATGCGGACCAGATCCTGGTGATGGATCACGGGCGCATCGTCGAGCGCGGCACGCACCAGGCGCTGCTTGCGCAGGACGGCGTTTACGCCCAGATGTGGGCGCTCCAGCAGCAGGAGGATGCGGAGCGCGATACCAAGGAAACGCTCGCCGCGCGCCTGGCTGCAGGTTAGGCGGCGCGCGGAAAGGAAATCTGTACCGTGGTGCCCACGCCGTTGGCGCCCGCGTCCAGCGCGATGTCCGCGTTGTGGCTTTGGGCGATTTCGCGCACGATGGCGAGCCCCAGCCCGCAGCCCTCGCTCCCGCTTTCCAGCACGCGGTAGAAACGCTCGAAGACGCGTTCGCGCTCGGCAAGCGGAATCCCCGGTCCGGTGTCTTCCACGGCGAGCTTCACGAGGCTGGTGTCGGGTGTGACACGAACGGTGACCTGACCGCCGCGTTGCGTATAGCGCAGCGCATTGTCCAGCACGTTATTGAGCATTTCCCGCAGCAAGAACGCATTGCCCTCGATGGCGACGACGGATTCGGGGGCGTCGAAACCGAGATCGATATCGCGTTCCAGCGCCCGCGGCACCCATTCCATCGTGGTCTCCCGCGCGAGCGCGGCGAGATCGAGCCGCGTAGTGGCGTGCTCGCGCTTTTCGCCGGGCTCCGCGCGCGCCAGCGTGAGCAACTGGTTGACGAGGCGCGTGGTTTTCTCGGTCGCGGTGTGCAACTGGCGCAGCGTGGCTTCCAGTTCATGCGCCTTCGGGTTGCGCAGGGCAAGCTCGGTCTGCGTCTTGATTCCGGCGAGCGGCGTGCGGAGCTGATGCGCCGCGTCGGCGATGAAGCGCTGCTGCGCCGCAAGCACCGCGCTGACCCGCGCCAGCAGCCCGTTCATCGCGTTGATGAGCGGTTGCAGTTCGAGCGGCGCCGCTGTCCCCGACAGCGCCGAGAGGTCGCGGTGCGAGCGCGATTCGACCTGGGAGCGTAGATTCGCGATCGGGCGCAGTCCGCGCCCGACGCCGTACCAGACCGCCAGGGTGGCCGCAAGGATGAGCAATCCCTGCGGCAATACCATTCCCAGCATGATCTGGCGCGCAGAATCCCCGCGTACGGTAAGCCGCTCGGCAACGTGGATCATCACGGCTCCGCGTCCCGTCCCAGCCTCCACCGGCACGCGCACCGCCACGGCGCGGATCATCCGCCCGCGATATTCGTCTTCGTAGTACCGCACCCGGTCCGTGGAGGGATCAGAGAGCGCCGGCAGGTCGGGTTCGCCGCTGATGTACTCGTTGTTGGGGCCGACGACGAGGTAGTAGAGCCGGTCGGATTCGCGCGACTGCAGCATCTGCAGCGCGACGTCGGGCAAATCGACGTAGATCTGGTTCTCGACGTGCTTCACGCTGCGCCCGATGTCGAGCGCGGCCTCGAGGAGCTGCCGATCGTAGGCGAGGTTCACGAAGCGCTTGGCGATGTCGTAGTCGACCAGCGTGCTGATCAGCCACAGCACCAGCAGCGGAACGGCGAGCCAGCCGAGGAGCTGGCTGCGCAGCGTTCTAATCCGGAGCATTGGGGGTTTTTTCCAGCAGGTAACCCAGTCCTCGAATGGTGCGGATCACCACGCCGGCGGGTTCCAGCTTGCGGCGCAAACGATGCACGTAGACTTCGATCGCATTGGCGCCCACTTCCTCGTCCCAGCCGTAGAGCTGCTCGGCGAGCTGTTCCTTGTTCACGACCCGGCCGCTGCGATGCATCAGCACCTCGAGCACGCCCAGTTCGCGCGCGGACAGGTCGAGCGGCGCGCCGTTCAGCGTCGCGCGGCGTCCCGCCGTGTCGAGCCGCAGCGCGCCGTGCACGAGGATCGAGCCGCCGCCGGACTGCCCGCGGCGGATCAGCGCGCGGACGCGCGCTTCCAGTTCCGGCAGGTCGAAGGGTTTCGTCAGGTAGTCGTCGGCGCCGAGATCGAGTCCCCGCACCCGATCGTCGAGCGCATCGCGCGCGGTCAGCACCAGCACCGGCACTTTGGAGCCGCGATGGCGCAGGCGGCGCAACACTTCGAAGCCGTCGAGCCGCGGCAGACCCAGGTCGAGAATCACCAGATCGTAGTTTTGCGCGAGCAGCACGTGGTCGGCCTGGTCGCCGGTCTTGACACAATCAACGGCATAGTCGGACTGGTGCAGCGAGCGGGTCAGACCGTCGGCCAGCACCGGGTCGTCTTCGGCGATCAGTATGCGCATGCTCGGAGCATTCGTGGAATCACGCCTAGTTTACCGAATAACGGAGTAAGCCCTGCGTAAGCGTGCTCTGGTACAAGAGCGTTGTCGAACCGACCGTCTGCATGGCGGGCGGCGAGACGTGCAGTTTGCTCTTGGTTCTTTTCCTCCTCTGGAGGTATGTGGTCGCGTGGTCGCAACAGCGGCGACGAGTCCCGCCTTCATTCAGCTCCGCCCGGCGCAAACCGGCGCGGAGTTTTTTTATTCGTAAGCTTCGCGTAAGGCCCTGTTGCTATGGTCATCGCGTAATGGAGTGCTGCCTGCTCCGTACTTGTTCTTTCCTCCTCGGAGGCCTGCAGTAAGCAGTCGCCTGTGCTGAGCGGGTGGTTGCATTGGCCTCTTTCAACTCCGCCGGGGCAACCCACACTGCCCCGAGCGGAGATTTTTTT
>JBQTJV010000103.1:0-37265 GCA_052386775.1 Betaproteobacteria bacterium | reverse complement strand
GAGAATCGGTGCCGCGTTGAAGCTTCGGGCACCTCGCAGACGAATCGGACGCAAAGGCCGGGCGCACTGACTAGCGGCTGCGGGCGGCTTTCACGAATTCGAGGGAGTCCAGAAAAAGCTGGAGATCCTTCTCGTAGTCGGCCGGGTCGGCGCGGTTGATCTGTATCCATTCCCGGGAACTGGCCATGCCGCCCGGCTGAAAAGGGACGACGTTATCTCGTGAAAACTGCAGTTCGGTCGCAACCGCGACCGGCAGGCGCAGCCCGATGCCCTCGCCGCTGATGCAGGCGAACATCTTGTCGCTCACGAAATAGGCGTCGAGGCCGTGTATTTTTCTTGCGCTGACGCCGGGCAGTTTCAGGAGCAGAGCGTCGATCTGTGCCTTACGCTTGGACTGTGGGGTATCGATCGTCAAAGAAATCGGCGTTGTCTACGACAGAATGCGACAGGTGAGGTCCACGGCTCCAGGTTGTTACGCGCCATCGGGCCGGCCTGATGGGTCGGGCGTTCCATCGGCGGCGGGCTGCGGCAGTTCTTCCTGAACCTGCGGCTGCCGCGCTTCGGTTTTCCGCTGCCGCTTTTCTTCCTTCTTCTGTTTTTTCGCCAGGTCTCTCTGCCGCTTGGCGAACGCATAGTTGGGCTTAGCCATTCTGGAGCCATCCTTGTTCCGGGAACATGTCCGGGCCGATTATGGCACTGCTGGCGGCGTTATGCACTTTCAGTGCACGACACACACGGCCCGGCGCGAGCGCCGGGCCAAGAGAGAACCGAAAATGTGCGGGGAATGGGGCGGATGCGGTCATGCTGCTCCGGCCCCCGAGCTAAGGCAGTGCGACAGCTTAATCCCTCACATCAGGCGCGTTAAGTGACTCCGCGCGCCCTCCGGTCGGGAGATTTCCGAGGCTCAGACCGGGCATATCTTCCCATGACATACCCGAAATATCCGCATGCCGCACCCATGAGCGTGACGGCCAGCACTACTTCATTGAACGTGACGCAGTTCATAAGAGCCTCTTCTTCAGTAGGCAATGGCGGTATACAACAGCGTGGATGCGATAGCGAGCGCCGAAAATGAGATTGCAAACGCAGTTGTATAGAGCAGCAGCGGGGTGGCGATGCCGGGATCGAAATCCTTTGCCAGTTTCATCGGGCTTTCTCCCTTGGTGCGTGAAGCTGCACTCTATCGCCGCCGAAGGGAAAAGTATGTCGCGCGGGATCAGATTTTCGTGTCGCGATTTGTTGACGCGATGTGGCGCTCCCGCACGACGCTAACTGCCACGCGAGGGCATGCGCGCACGTTATGGGTGTATTCTAGCTTCGGCATTATCGGATTACGCGGGATGAATACCGGCCGTATCAGAGTGCGCATCGCATTGGTTGTCACGGGCATATGGTTGCTCACGGCCGGATCGTACATTTATGCGGAGTGGTCGCATATCGAGGGGCTCAATGCCATCGACATCGGTGCTCTTCTGAGCGGTGCAGTCATGCCGCTGGCCTTTCTATGGCTCATCGTCGGTTATTTCCAGCAGGGAGAAGAGCTGCGGCAGAACACCGAAGCGCTGCGGAAGCAGGCCGATCAACTGGAACAACAGGTCCAGGGAACGAAATCGCTGGTTCTAGTCGCTGTCCGGCAGACAGAAGCCACCGTACGGATGGTCCAACTGGAGCGACAAAAATTCGAGGAGGAGATCAAGAGCAAGGCTCGCGCCGCGCAACCCCGCTTTGTTCTGGATCAGGGGATGAGAGATCCGCGAGCCGGCTCCATGCGGCTACACAATGTAGGGGCCCATGCGTCGAATCTGGCGATCGTTACGGGTAACCCGGCGATCAAAGCATCGATTCAGCCATCCACCTTCGTCCAAAGCGGTGGATTCGTGAACATTCATTTTGAAGTGCCTGATTACGCTTTACTGCAAGCCCACCTGGAATATTTTGACGCACAGGGCGTCAGGCGGCGGATTACGCTGAGCTGGACTGGAGATCGGGTGGAAGTGGGCATGCCGGATTTGGGAGAGTCCTGAGATACCCCCGTCATGCTGTTTTCGCCGCCAGCCCCGGCGAGTATGCACTCGCGCCGCACAGGTTCGCGACGACAACCGCCCCACCCGCGCCTGGCGCCCTGGAGTCGAGCTAACGGTTCGTCGACCCCCTTCCAACGCGCTATTGCCGACTAAATGGCCTCAACGCGTCCAGATTGACGTGCAACCCAGGCCTCGCTTCGTGGTAGCGCGCAAGGCAGCCTTGAGCGCAATCCTTTCTTCCCGGCCAGGACTCACAGTGCACAACTCTCACTCCCGAGCCCTTGCTTGAGCCGTCTGCGACACGCGCCGCGCGGACAAACGTGATGGATCCTGTTTCCGGGCACCTCATCATGGTCCGGGCACTGGATACCGCTTCGTTCAGCCAGTAGAAGAGCACCCCAAATGCGATCAGAGCGATCAACACTAAACCCCATACCACCACCGGGTTATCCATATGCAGATCCTCCATTGATGAAGTTCTCAGTTTGCCCGGGTCACGGGCAACGACATTGAGGTAGATCAATAAACTGCTAACTTGAGACCACCATGTGGATAGCCTTGCCCCAGATCCCTTATCGGCGTAGACGTGTAGCGCGACCAATATATGGAAGCTTCAGCTCAGCTTCGCTACGCTGTTCTCGGCTTCTTCGACCAGATCGTCATCGACGAGTGCCATCGCGGCAGCCGCTCGGTAAAGCGGGCGCTCTTGTGGCGCCAGGCGGGAGTAGCAAGTCGCCGTTCCTGCTGCAGCTTGGAGTACGTGAGACGGCTCATTCTGACCGCTACGCAGATTCCCGACCTGCGTTTGATAGTAGTGGATCCGGCGTCCCGCTTCCGCGGAGGCGAGGAGAGCTCAAACGAGGACGCCAGGGGGAGTTGTGACGCTCGAATGTCGCGGGTGCAGGACGTTACTTTAACAGTCCGCGCTTCATTAAATACTTGCGGCCCGGTTGTTCCAAGCGCCACAAGATTGGCTGCCCGAAGAATGTCTGCCCATCGACCATCTTTGCTTCTAACAATTCCTCCGCATGGAATCTTACGGCCTCACGCCCCATTCCCATGCGCTTTGCTAGATCATCTTCATGGAGCGCGCCCTGAGCAAGCATTTGCATGAGCTTTTCATGGATCTCCGGCAACTGCCCACCGTCGCCGCGCAGTTCTTTTTCGAGATTCCTTACTTTTTCTTCCGCTGCCTGCAGCTTCGATTGCAGATTTTCATTCTCCGTCTTCAGCGTGTCGCGCTCAGACTCAAGCTGCTCAAGCTCGGCCTTATAGCGTGCAGCCGTCGGAATCTCTTTTAGCAGGTCGGCTATCCAGCCCATTTATTTTGTTCCAAATCTATTGACAGCGGGAAATCAAGCGGCGCCCTTTTTCTCGCTTCTCTCTTTCAGCATCCCCGGCAATGTGAACACATACATCAGGAATAGCTCGCAGAAATTGCAAATATCTGTCGCCTCTTCGGAGGAGAACGGATCCTCATCGTGTGAAGCATCGTTGCCGTCCAAGCGTATTGCGTGAGCCCATTCACGCAATGCTGGCGTAATCTTGTGAGAGTCGGCCAACTTGTCGATACGCGCAACAAGCCGGCCGGTGACCTGCGGATCCAACTTACGCGTCGCAGTGTCTACTACCTTGCGACACATAGCGCCGGCGGCATCATGATGTTTTCTACGCAGCGCGTCCACGGCCTGAACATAAAATGCAGCGATGTTGTCTGGTGTGTGGTCTGGCGCCGCATTGACGTCAGCCGTAGGGTAAATTTCGGTGATAGTGAAGCGCCCCGCCTGCAGGTTGCCTTTGAACGAGTGCGGCGCTTTTAAGTCGTGCGAGCAGATCTGTGCCGCTATTCCGCCGCTGCACGAGTTACATACAAAGAAAGACGTATACCACCCGTCATTGCGATGAGCATGGTCTGCCACCGAAATGAACTGGACGTTCTGGACGTGGCAGTGCGGACAATCTAGAGCTAAGACGGCCATTCTCCCACCCCTCGCACTTACACTGCACTTAGGTTCATTTGATGGCTTGGTCGGATATTCAATTAAGTTCTTGTTTACACTGGCACCCCGGAGACGAATCGAACGTCCGACCTGCCCCTTAGGAGGGGGCTGCTCTATCCACTGAGCTACCGGGGCGTGGGTGCTATTATACAAGCCCCTACATCGCTGTTTCCCCGACTCCCAATGATCAAGAGTGTCGATCACATCGTGCTCACCACGCGCGATCTCGACAAATGCCTCGATTTCTACACGCGCGTGCTCGGCATGCAGCTCGAGCATTACGGGCAGGGTCGTATCGCGCTTCGCTTCGGCGATCACAAGTTCAACGTCCATCCGCCCGGATTCGACGCGGGGATCAAGGCGCGGACGCCGACGCCGGGCTCGCTCGATTTATGTTTTCTCGCGGATCGGCCGCTGGATGAGGTGATTGCCCAGCTCAAGCGCCACGAGATTCCGATCGAGGAGGGGCCGGTGGTGCGCACCGGGGCGCGCTTTGCGATTCGCTCGGTGTATGTACGCGATCCGGATCAGAATCTCATAGAGATCTCGGAGCCTGCGGATAAGTAAGCCCACCTCATCCCGGCCTTCCCCCTCGAAGGGCGAAGGAATGTCTTCTTGAATTTTTTCCGTACTGATGCCGCTCGTTACGCTTGATCAGGCGTGTCTCGCCTTTGGTCATGTTCCGCTCCTCGATCACGTTGATCTTGCGCTCGAAGCAGGCGAGCGCGCCGCGCTGATCGGGCGCAATGGCAG
Organism: Betaproteobacteria bacterium; assembly: GCA_052386775.1. Taxonomy (GTDB): domain Bacteria; phylum Pseudomonadota; class Gammaproteobacteria; order Burkholderiales; family SG8-41; genus DSOT01. The sequence goes on along the minus strand of JBQTJV010000103.1, from coordinate 32,488 downwards.
CGGCAAGTCGAGCCTGCTGCGCGCTATTGCCGGAGAGCAGCCGCTCGACAGCGGGACGCTGTGGAGCAGGCCGGAGCTCCGCATCGCGCGAGTCGCACAGGAACCGCTGCTGGAGGCGCAGGAGACTGTATTCGAGGCCGTGGCGCGGGGCGCGGGTGCGGTCCACGATGCGCTGCTCGCCTTCCATGAAGTGTCGCACCAGCTTGCCCGGGCGCATGACAGCGCTTTGCTCGAGCGCATGAACCGGGTGCAGCGCGAGCTCGACCAGAGCGACGGCTGGCGGATCAACACGCGGATCGAGTCCCTGATCAGCCGTTTCGGACTGGATGCCGACGCTTCGGTGCGGCAGCTTTCCGGCGGCTATCGAAAGCGAGTGGCGCTGGCGCAGGCGCTCGCTTCCGACCCGGAACTCCTGCTGCTCGACGAGCCGACCAACCACCTGGACATCGATGCGATCGAGTGGCTGGAGGGGCTCATCACGGCTTTCCCGGGGTGCGTGCTCTTGGTCACGCACGACCGGCGTTTTCTGGACAACGTCTCGACCCGCATCCTCGAACTTGACCGCGGCGTGCTGCGCTCCTTCGCCGGCGGCTTTTCCGAATACCAGCGGCGCAAGGAGGAGGTGCTCAATTCGGAAGCGGTTGCCAACGCGCGTTTCGACAAGCTGCTGGCGCAGGAAGAAGCGTGGATACGCAAAGGCGTCGAAGCGCGGCGGACGCGCAACGAGGGGCGGGTGCGGCGGCTGGAACAGCTCCGGCGCGAGCGGGCGGACCGTCGCGAGCGGCTGAGTACCGTCAGCTTCAGCGCGGATACCGGTGAGCGGTCCGGAAAAATGGTCGTCGAGCTAACCGAGGTTTCCAAACGATTCGACGGCAAGCGGGTCGTAGAGGGCTTCTCGACGCGCGTTCTGCGCGGCGATCGAATCGGCCTCGTCGGTCCCAACGGCAGCGGCAAGACGACGCTTCTACGACTCATGCTGGGCGAGATTGCGCCGGACAGCGGGACCGTGCGGCGCGGTGCGCGGCTCGCGATTGCGTATTTCGACCAGTTGCGCGAGCAGCTCGACGAGGAGGCGACGCTGGTTGAAGCGATCAGCCCGGGGTCCGAGTTCGTCGAAGTCGCGGGCGAGCGCAAGCACGTCATCGGCTACCTCGGGGAATTCCTGTTTCCGCCGGAGCGGGCACGCGCCAAGGTGTCTTCGCTCTCCGGGGGCGAGCGCAATCGGCTGCTGCTGGCGCGGCTCTTCACGCGCCCGGCAAACCTGCTGGTGCTCGACGAGCCGACCAACGATCTCGATATCGAGACGCTGGAGCTGCTCGAAGCGCTGCTGCAGGATTATGCCGGCACGCTGTTCCTCGTTAGCCACGATCGCACCTTTCTCGACAACGTGGTGACGCAGGTGATCGCTTTCGAGGGCGACGGCGTGCTGCATGAGTATGCCGGCGGCTATTCGGACTGGGAGCGACAGCGCCGCGAGGGCGACAGCAGGGCAGCCGACGCGGTGCGGCTCTCGCGCCGCGACACCCCGCCGCGCGCAGAGTCGCGACCGGCCGCCCGCGCCAGGCTGAGTTACAAGGAGGCGGGGGAGCTGGAGGCGCTGCCGCAGAAGATCAGCGCGCTGGAAGACGAGCAGGCACGGATCACCCGGGAACTGGGCGATCCTGCGGTATATCGCGATGCCCCCGACCGGGTCAAGGCTCTGCAGGCGCGTTACGGCGCGGTGGAAGACGAGCTGATGGCATGCCTCGCCCGGTGGGAAGAACTGGGCGCGAAAAAGTAGAATACGGCAGATGAACGATTTCTGGACGAACTGCGGTTACAAGCTGCTGCGGCGTAGCGCGGACGGACGGCTGATCGTCACCGACGATTACCTGCGCGCATACTTCATGCGGCCGGAACTCGCGCCGATACCGCAATCGTGCGACGCCGAGCGCGCCCTGCATGACGCGCTGATGGCGGACCCGCGCCGCGTCGTGGCGGATTCGGAGCTCGCCGCCATTGCCGACGGCGACGCCCGGGAGAACTACCGCGTGATGCTGCGCTTTCGCGACCAGCTGGTGTCCGCGCCGACGCTGGAGGCGTTTTATTTCGACCTGTTCCGCCGCGACGTCGCGGTGCCGCCCGATTTCGTGCACCAGACCGCTCAAGTGATTCTGCGGGGCATCCTCGACAAGAACCGCAATGCGCTGGAAGCGCGCGCGGCGGAGCTGTTTTTCCGCAAGCAGCGGGTGAGCATCAAGGACGGCGCCATCATGCTCGCGGACGATGCCACGGTCGAGATGCACGCCGTCAATGCGCCCGCTGGAGGGCTCACGCAGCTCATGCGCGAGGCGCAAATCCAGCGGGCCGTCGAGCTGGACGTGCTCGACGAGAAAAATGGCGACGAATACTGGAAGCGCGACGAGCGCTTCGACACGGTTTTGAGCCTCAACTTCGGCAAGGCGGGCGCGCTGGCGCTGTGCCGCGTGATCGAGCGCTGGGTCGGGCATTTCCACGGCATGTCGGTGACGGTTGAACCGGTGCGCGAGATTCCGGACGACCAATGGAAGTGGCACGTCGGGCTCGACGCCGAGGCGACCGGGATGCTGAACGATATCTATAATGGCGGGACGGTGGACGAAGAACGCATGAAACGCATCATCGGTTTGTTCCGGATGGAATTCAAAGACCAGGGTGTGCTGCGCCGGGAAGTCGATGGCGCGCCGGTTTTTCTGGGCCTGGCCGCGGCGACCGACGCCTCGCTGCGGATGAAGCCGCAGAACCTGCTGGTCAACCTGCCGCTCGCGAGGGCGGCATGAACGTGGCGGCGATGAGCTGCGCCGAGCAGTGGGCGCGCATCACCACCGGCCCCGAGGAAAGCATCAATCTCGCTGAGGGGGCACTGGCCATCGCCGCACAGGAGTACCCGCACCTCGATATCGGCGCCTACCTCGACCGGCTGGACGAAATGGGTGCGGCACTGCGCCGCCGACTGCGTCCCGACATCAGCACCGGGGACTCGATCCGCACGTTGAACCACTACTTGTTCGAGGAACTGGGTTTCTCGGGAAACAGTGCTGATTACTACGATCCGCGCAACAGCTTTCTCAACGAGGTGATCGAGCGCCGCCTGGGCATTCCGATCACCCTCTCGGTCATCTATATCGAGGTCGGGCGGCGCATCGGCCTGCCGCTGCACGGCGTATCGTTCCCCACGCATTTTCTGGTGAAATGCGTGGTGCGGGACGGCGCGATCGTGCTCGATCCCTATTCGAAGGGGATATCGCTCGGTTTGGACGACTTGGTGAAGCGGTTGAAGGCCTGGCGCAGCGGCATCGAACCGGACAGCGACCAGATCAAGAGCATGCTTGCCACCGCGGGAAGTCGCGAAATCCTCGCGCGTATTCTGCGCAACCTGCGCGGGATCTACCTCGACAAGGGCGAGCTCACGAAAGCGCTGCACGCCGCGGATCGCATCATCACGCTCGACCCGCAGTTGCCGGAGGAATACCGGGATCGCGGCAAGATCTACCTCGACCTCGAGTGCTTCCGGGCGGCGCTTGCCGACTTCCGGTCCTATCTGTTTCTCAATCCCGATGCTAACGACGCGGACGAGATCAAGGGCAAGACCCTGGAGTTGCAGCAGCTCGCCGCGCGTCTCAACTGACCGCCGGGTTACCGCGGCTTGATTCCGGCGCTGCGGATGACCTCCGCCCACAGGTCGATTTCGCGCTGCATGTAGCGCGCGAACTCCGCGCCCGTAGTGGCGACCGGGTCCATGTCGTATGCGGCATAGCGCTTCGCGAAGTCCGCGTCTTTCGCCAGCCTGATCATCTCTTCATGCAGGCGCTTTACGAGAGGGGCAGGCATGTTGGGCGGCCCCAGTAATCCGGCGAACCCGATTACCTCGATCCCTTTCACGCCCGCCTCCGCCATCGTTGGAACGTCCGGCAATACCGGCGAGCGGCGCGCACTGGTTACCGCGAGCGCACGCAGCCGACCTGACTGGACCTGCGGCAGGGCGACCGGCATATAGGTGGAAGCCATATTGACTTCGCCGCCGATGATTGCGGTCATCGAGGCGCCGCTGCTCTTGTAGGCGACGTGCACGATATCTGCACCGCTCCTGAGCTTGAACAACTCGCCGATCAGGTGTCCCGAGGTGCCGATGCCCGAGCTGCCGTAATTAAGCTGCCCCGGGCGCTGTTTCGCGAGCGCGATCAGATCCTTCACCGATTTCATGGGCGAGGATGGATTCACCATCATGACGAGCGGCGGGCCGCCCGCGATCATGCTGATGACGGTGAAGCCCTTGATCGGATCATAGGGCAGCCGCATCAGGCTAGGATTGACGACGTGATTGAAGCTGTTGAGCAGCAGCGTGTAGCCGTCCGGCGCGGCGCGGACGACGATTTCGCTGCCGATGATGCCGCTCGCGCCCGGGCGGTTGTCGGCCACCACCGGCTGGCCCAGGTTCTCCGAGAGTTTCTGAGTCACGATGCGCCCTACCACGTCCGAAAAGCCGCCCGCTGCAAACGGAATCACCATGCGAACGGGCTTGTTGGGATAGGCGTCCTTCGCGGCCGGTGCGGCGGTCGCCGGGTCGAAGCCGAGCGCAGCGATCAGCGCAGCAAACGCCGCGGCGCGAAAACCATGTCCTGTCATCGTGTCTTCCTCCTTGTTGTGGTTTGGGCGCGAGATGACTTGTCGGCGCGCGAACGGCGAGATGCGTGCGCGAGACCCAGCTCGGCTCGGCTGCGCATGCACACGTTAAGGATCAGGTTCAGGTAGACACGCGTCGCCTGCAGGATATCCTCGATGGAAGCGTGTTCCCCCTGCTGCGCGTTCCAGTCCTTCGCAAGATTGCCGGGCCGCTCGCCGGCACGGAAGGTGCGAAGCCGCCCCGTCGCGCCATAATTGAGCGCCGGAATGCCGTGCGCATTGAGTTCGCCCGCGTCCGAGGCGAACGGGATGGCGGTCACCTCGACCGGCCGGCGCGTGGTTTCGAGATGCGCCTGCGACACCGCCTGGTAGATGAATTGCTCCGGCGGGCACTCCGAGCCCCATTGGTTCATGAAAACATTCATGTCGAGGTGCAGTTTCTGCAGGTCCGGATCCTCGGCGCGCGCTCGCGCGACCACCGCTTCGATTTCGCGCTGCACTTCCAGCGGCTCCTGCCCCGGCATCAGGCGGGTGTCCAGGTAGAGCGTGCAGGCGATCGGCACGCGCGAGCAGCGATACGGCCAGCCGCCTTCGATCGCGGAGAGCGTGACGTGCGCCGGCATGCCGAGATAAGCGCGGCGCTTTTCATACTCGTCGCCCCACTGCTGGAGCGCGCGCATGAGCTTCATCATGTTGTTGACGGTGTTGTTGCGCGCGCTGCCGTAGATGGTGTGCATCGGATCGCCGACGAGCGTGATCCGCGTCCACACGTAGCCGCCGTGCGCGCGCATGAGCGTCATGCCGGACGGCTCGCCGACGACCGCGAAATCGGCCAGTGCGCCGTGAGTGATCGCATACCACGTGCCGCAGCCCCCGCCGCGGTAGAGCGGCCCCTGGAACCGGTCCACCGGCGCCTTCTCGATTTCCCCCGCGACACAGGCGATCACCACATCGCCTTCGAGCTCGATCTCCGCGCGCCGCAGCACCTCGGCCGCGTGCAGGAATGCGGCGAGCGAGCCTTTCATGTTGTAGACGCCGAGTCCGTAGATCCATTCGCCGTCGACCACCGCCTTCGGTTTATAACCCGGTGTATCGGGCAGATAGGTCTCGTCGCCCACGTACGAAGTGTCCATGTGGCCGTTCAGCATGAGGGACGGACCGGCACCTTTTCCCTTGATGATCCCTACGGCATTGGCGCGGGTTTCCTCCAGCGACTGCGGTAGAACCTTGATGCCTGCGGCCCGGTAACGCTGCACGATGTAATCGGCGCAGGCGGCCTCATGACCGGTCGGGCTCGGGATGTTGACGAGATCGCAGGTGAGTTGAAGGAGCGCTTCCCGATCGACCCGCTGCTGCACTTTCTTTTTCATGGCGGCCAGTTTTTTGGGATCGGCCACGTCTATTCCTTCGGACACAGAGAGCCGTTCGTGGTGAGCCCGTCGAACCATGAACGGCGATGGTTCAATCGGCTAGCGCGGGAGAAAAAATCAGCGCGGTGGCGGCGCCCAGAAGCGCACCAGACGCGGTTGCGCGGGCGCGGGGGCATCCGCGGAATGCCCGGCAGGCTCTGCCGCCGGCGCGGCTGGCCGGGTGGATTGCATCCGCGCTTGTTCGAGCGCTTCGAGTTGCGCCGGTGTCGGCGGCTCGCCGCTTACGAGTATCGACCCGGTCCACGTTTCGGCCGACCGCGGCTTTTCGTTCTCGCTGCGCGGCTTGGTGTCGAACTCGTCGTCCTTGTCCCTGGGTGGATTGCCGTCGTGGATGAGATTGCGGCGCCGTTGCAGATAAGCATCGCGTACGAACTGGTACGGGTCGAGCGCGGCCGTTTCGAGAATCTTGCTGGCTTCGAGCAGTTCCGAGCGGCGATTCACGGCCCGCACGCCCATGACGATGTTCCGATCCCGCGTCGGTTCGATGTAGGAAATCGGGTCGGTCAGCGTATCGACGATCAGACCGAACGTATCGCGCACGTTGCTCGGGCCGAATATCGGCAACACGATGTAGGGGCCGTCGCCGACGCCCCACCAGCCCAGCGTCTGCCCGAAGTCTTCGTTGTTTTTCGGCAGCCCCAGCGGCGTGGCGGCGTCGAAGAGACCGAGCAGGCCGATGGTGCTGTTCACCACGACGCGCCCGGTATCGGAAGCGGCATTCGTGACTTTGCCCTGCAGGAGGTTGTTGAGCGCGACGATGACGTCGTTGATGTTGGAAAAAAAGTTGCTTACGCCGGTGCGCACGAGGCGCGGCACCAGTCCCCGGTAAAGTTCGGCCGCGGGCTTGAGCAGCGTGGTATCGACGGCCTCGTTGAACGTATAGATGCCGCGGTTGACCGGCTCCAAAGGGTCGCGGGGATTGCCGGTGCTTGCACAACCGCCCAGCAGTATGAAGCAGGTCAGCATGCATGCAAACGACATGCGAAACCGGACGGCAAGAGGCATCATCGTCTAATGTTCCAGTGCGTCGTGTTATTGTGCTCCGCATTATAGCAAGGCGGTCACAGCGGCGGTAAAGCGAACTATTACCTTCATTTAGCACTAAAAAGCGGCAATTTCCTTTGTTATAATCACGCATTCCGGTGGGGCGCTTGCCCCATCCATCCCGTCCTGAAGGAATCCGACCATGCTGCAGAAAGTAAAGCCCCCATTTCAGCTCAAGGACATGAACCTGTTCCGCCAGCAGAGCTACATCAACGGGGAATGGGTGGATGCCGACAACAAGGCGACCGTCGCCGTGCATAACCCGGCGGATGGCCAGCAGATCGGAACGGTGCCGAACCTGGGCGCCGCCGAAACCCGGCGCGCCATCGAGGCGGCGAACGCCGCCTGGCCGGCGTGGCGCGCGAAGACCGCGAAAGAGCGCGCGGCATGCCTGCGCAAATGGCACGACCTCATGATGGCCAACCAGGAAGACCTCGCGGTGCTGATGACGGTGGAGCAGGGCAAACCGCTCGCCGAATCGCGCGGGGAAATCGCCTATGGCGCCTCCTTCATCGAGTGGTTCGCCGAGGAGGCGAAGCGCGTCTATGGCGACACCATACCCGCGCCGGTGGCGGATCGCCGCATCGTCGTAATCAAGCAGCCGGTCGGCGTGTGCGCGGCGGTGACGCCGTGGAATTTCCCCAACGCCATGATCACCCGCAAGGCGGGACCTGCGCTTGCCGCCGGGTGCACCATGGTGATCAAGCCGGCCTCCGCGACGCCGTTCTCCGCCCTCGCACTGTGCGAGCTGGCGGAACGCGCCGGCATCCCCCAAGGGGTGCTGTCGGTGGTGACCGGGTCCTCAGGTCCGATCGGCAAGGAACTCACCACCAATCCGCTGGTGCGCAAGTTCACGTTCACCGGCTCCACCGAGATCGGCAAGCAGTTGATGCAGCAGTGCGCGAGCACGGTGAAGAAAGTATCGCTCGAGCTGGGCGGCAATGCGCCGTTCATCGTGTTCGACGATGCGGATCTCGACTCGGCGGTGGAAGGCGCGATGGCGTCCAAGTACCGCAACACCGGGCAGACCTGCGTGTGCGCGAACCGACTGTTCGTGCAGGACGGCGTCTACGATGCGTTCGCGAAGAAATTTGCCGACAAGGTGAGCCAGATGAAAGTCGGCAACGGGCTCGAGGACGGCGTGGTGCAGGGGCCGCTGATCGACATGAAAGCGGTCGAGAAGGTGGAAGAGCACATCAGCGATGCGCTGTCCAAGGGCGCGCGCGTCATCACCGGCGGCAAGCGCCACGAAAAAGGCGGCCAGTACTTCCAGCCCACCGTGCTGGCTGACGTCACCCCGAAGATGAAGGTGACGCACGAGGAGACTTTTGGGCCGGTCGCGCCGCTCTATCGCTTCAAGACCGAAGATGAGCTGCTGAAGCTCGCCAACGACACCGAGTACGGCCTCGCCGCATATTTCTACAGCCGCGACATCGGCCGCGTCTGGCGCGTCGCGGAAGGCCTCGAATCCGGCATCATCGGCATCAACGTCGGCATCATCTCGACGGAAGTGGCGCCCTTCGGCGGCGTCAAGGAGTCGGGCATCGGCCGCGAGGGCTCCAAGTACGGCATGGAGGAGTTCCTCGAGGTGAAATACCTTTGCATGGGCGACATCAACAAGTAATTTGTTCCAGATCCTTAACCTTGATCATGTCGTGCTGCGGGTCGCGGACATGCCGCGCATGCTGCGCTTCTACTGCGACGTGCTGGGGTGCCGGATCGAACGCGAGCGGGAAGACCTGGGGCTGATTCAGTTGCGCGCCGGCCAGTCGATGATCGACCTGGTGGCGGTCGAAGGCGAGCTGGGAAAGAAAGGCGGCCCGGCGGCCGGCAGGGAAGCGCGCAACATGGATCATCTCTGCCTGCGCGTGGAGCCCTTCGATTCCGGCGCGATCGCCGCCCATCTGCTTGCTCATGGCGTCGTGCCGGGCGAAACGAAAATGCGTTACGGCGCGGAAGGTGAAGGCTACTCTTTGTACGTCACCGACCCGGACGGAAATATCGTCGAGCTCAAAGGTCCGCCGGCGCGCGAAGCCCGCCAGCGCCGCTAGATCCGGCTGGCGATTTCGGCGCCGAACGCGCGCGTGCCGAGCTTTCCGGCGAGATCGGCCGTGCGGGTCTCCGGTTTTTGCAGCGCGCCGTCGATCGCTTTCTCCATCGATTGTGCCGCCTGCCCGAATTCCGGGCGGGCATGGCGCGTTCCCAGCCATTCCAGCAGCATCGCCGCCGAGAGGATCAGCGAGGTCGGATTGGCGCGGTCTTTGCCCGCAATGTCCGGCGCGCTGCCGTGCTGCGCCTGCGCGCAGCACCGATCGTCCCCCGCCATCACCGACCCGGCGAGGCCCAGGCTGCCTGACAGTTCCGACGCTTCATCGGACAGGATGTCGCCGAACATGTTGCCGGTGACGACACAATCGAAGCGCTGCGGGTCGCGCAGCAACAGCGCCGCCATGGCGTCGACGATCACCTCTTCGAGCACGCACTCGGGAAAGTCCTTCGCCACGGCCCGCACTTCCTTGAGAAAGAGGCCTTCGCTGATGTGCAGGACGTTCGCCTTGTGCACGGCGGTCACTTTCCTGCGCCGGCGCCGCGCCCACTCGAATGCAACCTGCGCGATGCGCCGGGATTGGCGCGCGGTGACTTTGCGCACCGACAGCGCGAGATCCGGCGTCGGCATGAATTCGCCGAGGCCCTGGTACATGTTGCGGTCGGCGTAGAACCCCTCGGTGCATTCGCGAAAGATGACGAGATCGACCGGCTTGCCGGTGAGGCCCACGCCCATGCGCGACTTGGCCGGGCGGATGTTGGCGAAAAGATCCAGCTTCACTCGCAATTCCCCGGAAGGATTGATGCCGCCCTTGTCGCGCGGCGGGTACTGCAGGTGATCCACTGGACCCAGCAGTATCCCGGACGCCGCCCTGGCGGCATCCATGACCTCGGCGGGCAGCGTGGAGCCGCGTTTTGCGAGGGCAGCCATGCCGATCTCATGAGGCTCCCACTCCAGTCCGAGCTTGAATCTGGCGTTGGCGCGATCGAGCACCGCCAGCGTGGCTTCGGTGATTTCGGGGCCGATGCCGTCCCCGGCGAGTGTGACGATTTTCATGCAGCGTTCCTCACCGTAGTCCGAATAGTATCTTGCCCGCGACCGGCATCTTCGCCGTCAGGACATCGCCCGTCAGCGCTTCCGTGATGTAGATGCTCTTGCGGTCGGGACCGCCGAACGCGCAATTATCGAGGTGGTGGTGATGCGGGCTGGCGTGCACCAGATGTGTCGGCAGCATGTTGGCGTCGAAGCGCCAGATGCCGACCCCGAGCTGGCATACGAGAAGCCCGTTCTCGCTGTCCATCTCGATGCCGTCGGGCCCGGCGACGCCGCCGGAAAGCTGGATCGCAACGCCGGTCTTCGACACCGAGCCGTCGGCCATCAGCGGCAGGCGCCACACGGAGTTGGAACGCGTCACGCCGACATAGACCTGTTTCTCATTGGTGGACAGCGTGATGCCGTTCGGGCTCGGGATGTTCTCGGCGAGCCGCCGCAGTTCGCCGGACGAACTCAGCCGATAGACGCGGCCGGTGGGGTCGACGATGCCGGTCTGGCCCTGGTCGGTGAAGTAAAGGTCGCCGTTGGACGCGAAATGCAGATCGTTCAGGCCTTTGAAGCTCTCGCTGTATGCGGTGCGCAAAACGGTCTCGAGCTTGCCGCTCTTCAAGTCGAGCGTGAGCAGCCCTTCCTTGTAATCGCAGATGAAGAGGCGCCCGTCCTGGTGAAATTTCATGCCGTTCGGCCAGCCGTCGTACTGGACGAGCAATTCCCACTGCCTTTTCGGATCGATGCGGAAAATGCGCCCGAACGGAATGTCGCAGACGTAAAGATTGCCGTCGCGGTCGAACGAGGGTCCCTCCAGAAAACATTCCACTTCCGCGTTCTGGCGGTTGGCGTCGGACCACGCGGTGCGACTTTTCTTGCGGAATTTCGCCGGCATCGACGTGTAGACCTCGGCGTGGATCAGCTCGAGCTTTTGAAAGGGATTGAACATGGGCTTGTTATTGATGTTCGGATGGGAGGGCCGATGTTAGCAAAACGCCGCGCGCACGGCACTGCGGGAGGAGCGCCGCCGCGTTCGAGGGCTTTACGCATACCGCGATACGCGCATCCGCGAGTAAACGTACGGGGCGCTCTATCGGTTCTTAAAGGGACCTTACGGGGCGAGCGATCGGCCTACTCCGGTTTGATGCCGACCGCCTTGATGATCTTTACCCACTTGTCGTTCTCGCTGCGGATGTAGTTCGCGAACTGCTCGGGTGTTCCCGGCGCGGGATCGATGCCGCGCTCGAGCAGCGATTTCTGGACCTCGGGCATGCTCAGTATCTTGACCGTCGCTTCGTTCAGCCGCGTGATGATGTCACGCGGCGTGGCGGCCGGCACCACGAACCCGTACCAATTGGTGGCTTCGTAACCCTTCAAAGCGGCTTCCGCGACCGTCGGCACGTCGGGCAGCGCAGAGGCACGCTTCGCCCCAGTGACGGCGAGTGCGCGCGCCTTGCCGGCTTTCACCTGCGGCACCGCGGTGGAAATCACGGCGACGAAAATCTCGACGTGGCCGCCGATGAGATCGGTCATCGCCGGCCCGCCGCCCTTGTGGGGCACATGCACGATCTCGGTCTTCGCCATGCTCTTGAAGAGTTCGGCGGCAAGATGGCCGGGGCTGCCCGATCCCGACGTGGCGTAGTTGAACTTGCCCGGCTTCGCTTTGGCGAGCGCGATGAGGTCCTTCAGCGTCTTGGCCGGAAGGCTCGGGTGCACGATGAAAATGTTCTGCAGTGAAACGATCTGACCCACGGGCGCCACGTCCTTGAACGGGTCGTAAGGCACTTTGGTGATCGCCGGGCTGATGACCAGCGTGCCGATATGGGCCATGTTGATGAGGTAGCCGTCCGGCGGCGCCTTGGCGACCAGGTCGGTCGCGATCACGCCGTTTGCCCCGGGGCGGTTCTCCACGATGAACTGCTGCTTGAAGATCTCGGTGTACTTCGGCGCCATCAACCGTGCGACGAGATCGGTCGCGCCGCCGGGCGGAAAGCCGAGAACGATGCGCACCGGTTTCGAAGGAAATGCATCCGCGGCGTACCCGGGCACCGAACAAGCTGCCGCGCCGAGCATCAGAAATCCCAGGTGGGCAAGCGCGCGCCCGCGCTTCAATGGCGTAATCATGCGGAACCTCGCAGGCAGTCGTATACGCGATAGACCATTCGCCGGAGCGATCGGTTCAGGCGTGCTCACTGCGGCTTGATGCCGGCCGCCTTGATGACCTTCGCCCACTTCGCCATTTCGGATTTCATGTAGGCGGCGAACTCTTCCGGTGTTCCGGGCGCGGCATCGAGACCCTGCTTGAACAGGAACTCCTTGATGTCCGGGGCATTGAGGGCCGCGGTGATCTCCTTGTTGAGCCGATTGATGATCGGGCGCGGCGTCTTCGCCGGTACGAAGAACCCGTTCCAGTTGTTGGCCTCGTAGCCGGGGAGTCCCGATTCCGCGATGGTCGGCAGATCGGGGACCAGTGCGGAGCGCTTGGCGGTGGTGACCGCCAGCGCGCGAATCTTGCCCGCCTTGATGTGGCCGATCGAACTGGCGGCCGTCGCGAAAATGAGATGGATGTTGCCGCCCAGCAGATCGACCATCGCCGGCCCGCCGCCCTTGTAGGCCACGTGCGCAATCTTGGTGCCGGCCTGCAGGTTGAAGAGCTCCACGGCCAGATGCCCGGTGCCGCCGATGCCGGACGAACCGCCGTTCAGCGGCTTCGCCTTGGCGAGCGCAATCAGTTCCTTGACCGACTTCGCCGCGACCGAGGGATGCACCACGAGTATGTTGGTGGAATCGGCGGCGCGCGTCACCGGCGCGAGATCCTTCAATGTGTCGAACGGCATTTTTTGGGACAGGCTCGGATTGACCACGAGCGCGATCGTGCCCAGCAGCACGGTGTGTCCGTCGGGCGTGCCTTTGGCGACGATGTCAGCCGCGATGGTGCCCGAGTGGCCGGGGCGATTGTCGACCACCACCTGCTGGTTGAGTGCGGCGTTCAGCTTGTTGCTCAGGGCGCGGGCAGTGGTGTCGGTGCCGCCACCCGGCGCGAAGCCGATGACCAGGCGTATGGGCTTGGTCGGGTAATCTGCCGCGCCGGCGGCAGGAGAAAGCGCGAGCAGCACGGCGCTCATCAGCGCGGATAACGAAAGATGCGAACGGGACGGTGACATGGTTGCTCCTCGATAAGTTGGATGTTGTCTAATCACTGGACCGCGGGACCGGCGCGTCTCGATCTAATGCAGGCGCGCCGCGGCGAGCTTCGCCGCGAGGCCGAAGGCGTGCTCTAGGGCGCCCGGGTCGGCCTGGCCTTTGCCCACGATATCGAACGCGGTGCCGTGCGCCGGGGTCGTGAACACGGTCTTGAGGCCGGCGGTGACCGTGACGCCTTTGTTGAACCCGAGCAGCTTGGTCGCGATCTGGCCCTGGTCGTGGTACATCATGACGACGCCGTCGAATTCGCCGCGCAGCGCCTTCAGGAAAATCGTGTCGGAGGGAATGGGCCCCTCGCAGGCGATGCCGCTCGCGCGCATCTTGTCCACGGTCGGGCGGATGATGCGGATTTCCTCGTCGCCGAAAAGCCCGCCTTCACCGCCGTGCGGATTCAGGGCCGCGACGCCGATGCGCGGACTGGCGTGGCCGGCCGCCCGCAGCGTGGCATTTGCGAGGGAGATGGCTGCCGTGATGCGCTCCGGGGTGATCAGGCTGACCGCTTCGCGCAGCGCGATGTGCGAGGTGACGCGAAACGTGCTGAACTCCTTGATCACGTTCATCTCGCCGAAGAAGCCGCTGTGGCCGGTGAGGTGCGCGAACATCTGGTGCTCGTCGTGAAACTTCCAGCCGCCCTGGTGCAGCGCGCCCTTGTTGAGCGGCGCGAAGCAGATGCCGTCGAGCTGTCCCGCCAGCGCGAGATCGATCATGTGCTTGAGCGTGTCGCCGGTGAGCCTGCCGGATTCCGCCGACACGGCGCCGCGCTGGAAACGGGCGGGATCGATATTGCCGAGATCGATGAGCGGGATTTCGGGACGCGACCAGTCGACCGCGCTCATCGTCTCGTACGCCCGCCACGAGAGATCGACGCCGGCATCGCGTGCGCCCAGTTCCAGCACGCGTGCATCACCGATCACCGCGAGCCGGGCGTTATGCCGCGCGGCCGGCCCGGAGGCGAGCAGTTTCGCGGAAATCTCTGGGCCGATGCCGGTGATATCCCCCAGCATGAAGCCGATGACGGGCGATCGCGCGATCATCTGCGGCGCGCCTTCTTCCGCACCGGGGCAGCGCGCTTGCGAGCGGTGCGCGCGGGCGCGAGCAAGCGGGTGAGCTCGCGGATGCTCTTGACCTTTTCCAACCCGAAGACGGTATCGATCACTTTCTCGGCCTGCGCTTCGGGCAGCTTACCCCATTCGGCGCATTCGCGGAATTTGTCCGACAGTTCCCGGTCGCTCATCGGATTGATCGGACTGCCCTTGCCGAAGTCCGCGCGACCGCTGAGAGTGCGGCCGTCTTTGAGCTCGATATCGATGATGGTCGTCATCTTTTCGTAGCCGGCGGCTTCGGCATCGGGGTGCACGCCGAAATCGATCCGTTCGATCATGCTTTGCACGGCGGGACGATTGACGACTTCATCGGTGAACTGCGCCAGCCCCGCTTTGCGTTCCAGCAGCAGGATGGCCATGCAGAACTCCATGCTGAATTTGGCCTGCAGCTCGTTCTTCGGCCGGTGATGGATCAGCGCATTCGGCATGTGGCGATTGGTGCCGACGCGCACTTTGGCGACCTGCTCGGGCCGGACGTCGTGCTCGCGGATGAGATCCAGCATCTTGCCCATGCCGGGATGCGTCAATGAGCCGGAAGGATGGGGCTTGATCGATACGCCCGGCATCGCGAAGGTCCACGGGTTGCCGAGCTTGCCCTGTATCGCCGCGGGATCGTAGCCGCCGCCCGCTGCCTGGAAGAAACCGCGGTTGGCTTCGAGCACGACCGGTGTGGCCGTCCATCCCAGCCGGGCGAATTCCGCCGCGACCACGCCGCTCTCGCACGAGCGCCCGGGATGAAACGGCTTGGTCATGGTGCCGAAATTTTCCCTCAGGCCCGCCGCCTGGCTCGCGCCGATGCCGAGCGCGCGCCGCGTTTGCTCGACATTGAGTCCCAGCAGGCGGGCGGCGCCGGCGGTCGCCGCGAACGTGCCCACCGTTCCCGTGGTGTGAAAACCATGATCGTAGTGCCGCGGGTTGATGGCCTCGGCGACTTTGGTTTCCACTTCCACGGCGATCTGGTAGGCGGTCAGTACATCGATTCCCGAACGATTGCCGAGTTCCCCCAGCGCGAGGACCGGCGGCAACGCGGGTGCAGTGGGGTGGGTGAGCAGCCCGTAGACCCGGTCCTTCGCCACGGCAAGCTGCGTATCGTCGTAGTCATCCGCGTGAACCGCGACGCCATTAGCAAACGCGGCAAAACGTGCCGGTACCTTGAGGTGGGTGCCGATCACCGTGCAGCCCTTGTCGGTCGGGACACCGAGCGAACGCAAGTGGCTGCGCACGATATGACCGGACTCGGCAGCGTTGCCGGCGAGCGCGAGACCGATGCCGTCGAGGATGGAGCGCTTCCCGAGGTGCATGACATCCCTGGGGATGGCGGAAGCGCGGGTTCGCGTGATGAATTCGGAGACGTAGGCGGTGAGAGAGTTGGTTTGAGCCATGGGCCTTATTATTGGATGACGTGCTGGAAAAGAACCGCTTTTTACCACATTAGGGCACGCGCTGCCATTGATCACGGGCAGAAACGCGGCTCAAGCAGCCGGCGTTCAGCTTGACCGCCACGGCGGCCGTCGCTACTCTCGCTTTGCCCTCATCACGGTTCTTTCCCCGCATGCAAAACAGAATCCGAAGCGCGCTCGCGCGAGGTGACACGGTGACCGGGATGCTGCTTTTCAGCGGCAGCCCGATGCTGGTGGAAATGATGGCGGCCGCAGGCGTCGATTTCGTCATCATCGACATGGAGCACAGCGCGCTCGATCTCGATCGTTGTGCCCATCTCATCCGGGCCGCCGACGCGAGCGGCATCACGCCCTTCGTGCGCGTGCCGCAGGTCGATGCCGCGCTGATCAAGAAACTGCTCAACCTCGGTGCGCTGGGCATCGCCGTTCCGCACGCCAATGCGCAGAATTGCGCGGCAGCGCTGAGCGCGGTGAAGTATGCCCCGCAAGGAGAGCGCGGCGCCTGTCCGATCGTGCGTGCGGCACGCTACGCCCCGCATGACTGGGACGAGTACGCCGCACAGGCCAACAGTGCGGTCATGGTCATTCCGCTGCTGGAGGATAAGGCGACGATCGACGAGTTCGATGCGCTGGCCGAGATGGCGGGGATCGAGGCGTACTTCGTCGGCCCGACGGACCTCGGCATCTCTCTGGGCGTGCCTGGCGCCACGTTCGACGATCCCAAGCTCGGCGCCGCGCTCGATAAAGTGATTGCTGCAACGCGTCGCCGCGGCAAGTACGTCATGACCACGATAGGCAACCGGCTCGATCCCGAGTACGGGCGTGCGGTGGCGAAGCGCGGTGTGCAGCTCATCGTGCTGGGCACTGACGGACACCTGTTCCTCGATGCGGTGCGCCGCATGAACGCCGTCAAGTCGCGATAGGGACTTCGGGCGCGCTCGCCAGCGGCCGGTACGGCCGTTTCGCGCCGGCGAAGCCTGATAGAATCACGCTCTTACCGCGGCGCGCGCATTCTGCAGCGCTCGCTGATCCTTCCGGAGATCCGAATGGGTTCCACGATTGCCGAAAAAATTCTCGGCGCTCACGCCGGCGGCAGAACGGTCAAGGCAGGCGATGTGGTCGTCGCCAGTGTGGATTTTGCGATGGTCCACGACGCTCGCGCCGGGAACGCCTTGAAGCGTGTCGAGCAGCTTGGCGTCGAGACACTGCCATACGCAACGAAGACCGCTTTTGTCCTCGACCACTATTCGCCACCGCCTCACATCGAGGCGGCGAACACCCACGTCGCCATGCGCGCGTTTGCCGATCGGCACGGTGCCGTCCTCTATGATGTCGGTGACGGCATCTGCCACCAGGTGTTGCCGGAAGGCGGCCATCTCACCTGCGGCGACCTGGTCGTCGGCACCGATACGCATTCGACGACGTATGGTGCGTTCAACGCCCTGGGCACCGGAGTCGAAGGCACCGACGTGTCGGCCGTGATGATGACCGGCAAGCTGTGGTTCCGGGTGCCCGAGACGATACGCGTGGAACTCAAGGGAGAACTGGCGCCGGGCGTATGGGCGAAGGACATCACCTTGACGATGCTCGGCCGGCTGGGTGCCGAGGGCGCCAATTACCGCGCCCTGGAATACTGCGGCTCCGCTGTGGCGGCGATGGAAATCGACGATCGCATGACGCTCGCAAACCACGCCGCCGAGCTGGGTGCGAAGGCGGCGCTGCTGGAAGCGGATGCGAAAACGGTGGCCTGGCTTAAAGAGCGCGGCGCACGCGAACCGCGCCCCGTGAAAGCCGATCCCGATGCGCGTTACGGCGAGCGCATCGAAATCGATGCGTCCACGCTCGCGCCGCAGGTCGCGCGCAATCATCGCATCGATGACGTCATCGCGGTGCCGCAGGTCGCCGGACAGAAAATCGACATCGCGCTGATCGGCACCTGCACCAATGGCCGGCTTGACGATCTGCGGCAGGCGGCGGCGATACTCAAGGGCAAGCACATCGCGAAAGGCGTGCGGATGATCGTGACGCCGGCCTCGCGTCAGGTTTACCTCGCGGCGGCGCGCGAGGGTCTGATCGAGGCGCTGACCCTGGCCGGTGCAGCGGTGGACGCGGCGGGATGTGGCACCTGCGTCAACATCACGGGCCATCTCATCTCCGGTGACGGCCAGGTCGTCATTTCGAGCGCGAACCGCAACTTCAAGGGCCGTCTCGGCAATCCGAATTCGGAAATATGGATCGGTTCCGCGGCCACGGTCGCAGCTTCCGCGCTTACCGGTTGCGTGACCGATCCGCGCGACATCGCGGGCGGCGAGTGGCGCCCGAATCTCCACAAGGCGGCATGATGACTCTGCTCAAAGGCCGGGCCCACCTGCTCGGCGATGAAATCAATACCGATCTGCACTGCTCCAGCAAGTATCTGCCGGGGCGCGACACGGCGTATATCGCGCAGCGCGCCTTCGAGCAGGTCGCGCCGGGATTCGCATCGCGATTCCACAAGGGCGACATCATCGTCGCCGGCAGGAACTTCGGCATCAATTCTTCGCGCGAGCAGGCGGTCCACGTCATGCGCATGATGGGTGTGGCCGCGGTCGTTGCGACTTCCTTCGGCCGGCAGTTCTTCCGCAATGCGATCAACAACGGGCTGCCGGTCATCGAATGCGACATCGCGGGCATCGCACAGGACGACGCCATCGAAGTGGATCTGGAGGCGGCCTGCGTCAGCGTCGCGGCGCGCGGCATTGCGCGTAGCGTCACGCAGTTGCCGCGCGAGATTCGTGCCATCCTTTCGGCGGGCGGACTGATCCCGTTCCTGCAGAAGCATCCGCAGTGGGAGCTCACGTGAAAATCGAAAGAAGGGAGTTTTTCGGCGCGGCCGTGGCGGCGCTACGACTGCAAAAAGGCGGCAGCGTGAACCGCGGAAGCAGATCGATGGGTGCGTATCGTGCGCGAGCATTCCGCGCCGTGCTGGGATGCGCAGCGGTGCTGGCCACGCTGCCGGCGGCTGCTCAGCAGTATCCGGCGCGGCCGTTGACGCTGCTGTGCTGGTCGGCGCCCGGATCGCCCGTCGATCTCTACGCCAGGATGATGGCGAAACTGCTGGCCGCCGAACTGGGACAGAACGTGCTCGTCGAGAACCGTACCGGCGGGTCCGGCATCATCATGGTCAATACCCTGCTGAAGGCGCCCGCGGACGGGTACACCATTGCGGCCAACACCATTACGCTGGCCGCCCTTTTCAGCGAGCCCACGGCGAGTTTCAAGCCGGACGATCTCCAGATGCTGGCGCGATCCCAGGTCGATCCGTACGGCCTGGTCGCCCACACGTCCACGCCGTTCCGGACGATAGATGACTTTGTCGCCTTCGCGCGTAAAAGGCCGGACTACGTCAATGTCAGCGGGCCGTTTGCGATGAGCGGCCATCGTGTGGCGTGGGAGGTTTTCTCGGAGATCGCGAAGATCAGGGCCACTTGGGTTCCGTATCCGGGCGGCGGACCGGCACTCACGGCCGTGGCAGGCGGGCACGTCGATATTGCGGCAACCAATCCCGGCAATGTGAAGCCGATGATCGCCGCCGGAAAGGTGCGCGTGCTGGCCGTTTCCTCCGACAAGCGATTGGAAGACTTCCCCGAAGTGCCGACCTACAAGGAGCGCGGGTGGGATGTCGTGCGTTACCAGTGGCGCGGTCTGATGACCAGGGCCGGGACGCCGAAGCCGGCCGTGGAGCGGCTGGCCGGGGCGGTGCAAAAGGCGCAGCAGAGTCCCGAGTGGAAGGCCTACTTGAGGCAGGTGAGCCAGCTCGACGGATACCAGGGCCCGGAACCGTTCCGTAAGCAGTTGCTGCAGGACATGCGCGAGATGGAAGCCGTCAAGAAGAAGCTCGGCATATGAGACGAAACGAGGTCCGCCGGCGGTTACGCGAGCGGCTTACGCAGGGGCCGATGATCGTCGCGCCCGGCATCTACGATGCGTACGGCGCGCGATTTGTCGAGCAGGCGGGATTCGAGGCGGCATACATGACCGGCAACGGTGTTTCTGCCAGCCTGCTCGGGCGGCCCGACGTCGGGTTGATCGATCTCAGCCTGATTGCCAGTCACGCGCATCGGGTGGCGGCGTGCGTCGACATTCCGCTCATCTGCGATGCCGATACCGGCTACGGCAATGCGGTCAATGTGCGCCGCACGGTGGAAGAATTCGAATCGGCCGGCGTTGCGGCCATCCATCTCGAAGACCAGGTTTCACCGAAGCGCTGCGGGCATCTTCCCGGCTCGCGTCCCGTCGTCACCATGGAAGAGCACGTCGGCAAGATCGAAGCGGCGCTCGCTGCCCGCCGCGATGCCGATTTCATCATCATTGCCCGCACCGACGCCGCCTCCGGGCATGGCCTGGACGAGGCCGTGCGCCGCGGCAAGGCCTACCGCAAGGCGGGCGCTGACGTGGTGTTCGTCGAACTGAAGACCGGCCCGAACGTCATGCAGGACTTGCGGCGCGTGACTGCCGAGATCGACGCGCCGTGCCTCGTCAATATCGACGGCGGCGGAAAGCTGGGCGAGCTGACGGCGCAGGAAATCGAGAATCTCGGGTTCCGCATCGCCATCTATCCCGGGCTCGCGCGCTATGCGGCGGGTTATGGAATCCGGGAGGCGTTGAGCGCGCTCAGACGGGACGGCAGCACGCGCAATGTCCGCGACCGGATGTTGACGTTCCAGGAATACAACGACGCACTGAAACTTTCCGAAGTGGAGGCGTGGGAGAAGAAGTACCTGCTGTCCCGCTAAGCGCATCGCATTTGCCATTCCGGAAAAATCGGAATCGAGGAGGAGCAGTCGAATGGAAGTGACAAGAACGCTGGCCCGTTTCATCGTCGAGCACCGCTATGGCGCGATTCCGGAGGCGGTGCGGCATGAGGCGGCGCGCTCGTTCCTGAACTGGGTGGGCTGCGCGGTCGGGGGATCGCGCCATGAAACCGTGGAGTGCGCATTGGCTGCGCTGTCCGAGTTTTCCGGCCCTGCCGAGGCGACCGTGCTGGGTCGCGGCGAGCGACTCGACATCATGCAGGCGGCGCTCATGAACGGCATCACTTCGCATACCTTCGATTTCGACGACACGCATCTCCGGACGGTGATCCACCCGAGCGGCCCGGTCGCCGCGGCGATCCTTGCGCTGGCGGAGCGCCAGCCGGTAAAAGGCGAAGACTTCCTGCATGCGTTCATACTCGGCGTGGAAGCGGAGTGCCGCATCGGCAATTCGGTGTACCCCGCGCACTACGACGTCGGCTGGCACATCACCGGGACGGCCGGCGTATTCGGCGCGGCCGCCGCCGCGGGCCGGTTGCTGGGTCTCTCCGAGCAGCAAATGACCTGGGCGCTCGGGATCGCGGCGACGCAGTCCAGCGGCTTGCGCGAGATGTTCGGCACCATGTGCAAGCCCTTCCATCCCGGCAACGCCGCGAAGAACGGTTTGCTCGCCGCGCTTCTCGCCCAGCAGAACTTCACGAGCTCCAATCAGGGCATCGAGGCGAAACGCGGGTTTGCGCATGTGCTGTCCACGCAGTTCAAGCCGGGAGAGATCACCGATCGACTCGGAGAGACGTGGGAGATTTCCCTCAACACCTACAAGCCTTTCGCCTGCGGCATCGTCATCCACCCGGCGATCGACGGCTGCATTCAACTGCGCAATGAGTACCGCCTCGAGGCCGAAGACATCGTCGGCATTGCGCTCCGGGCACATCCGCTGGTGCTGGAGCTGACGGGCAAGAAAACGCCGCAGCTCGGGCTCGAAGGCAAGTTCAGCGTGTACCACTCCGCGGCGGTCGCCGTCATTCATGGCGCCGCCGGTGAGGCGCAGTACAGCGACGAGTCAGTGCGCGATCCGGCAGTGATCGCATTGCGCGACCGGGTGAGCGCCAGCGCCGATGCGTCGGTGCACGAGGACCAGGTGCACATTACGATCAAACTGAAGGACGGCCGCGTGCTGGAGAAGTTCGTGGAGCACGCCATCGGCAGCCTGGACCGCCCGATGAGCGATTCCGATCTGGAGGTGAAGTTCCGCGGGCTGGCGGACGGTATACTTTCCGGCAGCGAAACCGACCGGCTGCTGAAGCTCTGCTGGGAGGCGGGCAAACTGCCGGATGCCGCCGAGGTCGCGCGGGCCGCCGTTCCCGCAGCGCGGTCGCGCCGGCGCTCTTAAGAAGGCCGAGGGCGGAGAGCTGTCCCCATTACACAGGAGAACACATGAAACTGTACATGACGGAAAACTCGGGCAACGCGTTCAAAGTGCGGATACTGCTTTCGCTGCTCAACGTGCCCTATGAGAAGGCGATCGTCGATTTCCCCAACAAGGAGCACAAGAAGGAGCCGTTTCTCAAGCTCAATCCGCGCGGCCAGGTGCCGGTGCTGGAAGCAGAGGGCAAAATTCTCTGGGACTCGACGTCCAACCTGGTTTACATCGCCCGCAAGCATGGCGCTGACAAGTGGCTGCCCTCCGACCCGCTCGGCATGGCGGAAGTCATGCAATGGCTGGCGCTCGCCAACAACGAGATCCACTACGGCCTGCAGTGGGCGCGCGGGGTCAAGCGCGGCATCAAGCAGGGCAACGTCGAGGAATATCAGGGTTACGGCCGGCAGGGCCTCGCCGTGATGGAAGGAAGGCTCAAGAACCACGACTGGCTTGCGCTGGATCGTCCCACCATCGCCGACATCGCGTGCTTTCCCTATGTGCAGGTGGCCGCGGAAGGCGGATTCGATCTCGGCGCCTATCCGGCGGTTTCGGCCTGGCTCAAGCGTTGCGAAGCACTGCCGGGCTGGCCCAAGCGCGGCTAGAACGCGTCTTGCGTTCGCCGTAAGCCAGCCGCGGGGCGGGCTTTCATGTCCCTAGACGCGCGCGTCGCTGCGACGGCTCAACACGGTCCGTGGAATCCCGGGCTGGACTCGGACATTCCGGCGGAATTGCTGGCGCACTCCACGATATTCCGGTCCGACAACGTCAGCAGCGAAGTGGGGCCGGTCATCGAGCTGCGTGCGCTCACGGGGCTCAAGTTCGAGGAACTGGCCGTGTTCCGCCCGGATCGGCTGGTGGTGCACGAGCTGCTCATCCGCGTAACTGCCGATCTTTCGGTGCCGGACGGTCCGCGCGTCGAGGACCTGGGTATCAACTTCAGGCGCGTCACGCATACCCTGCTCACGCGGCACATCGCTCCGCGCATGGGCGAGATCGTCGCCCAGTATGAGGCGGCGCGGAATGCCATTGCGGAGGCGGTAGCTCGTGAATTGCGCGTGCTGTTTCCGCCGCTTTCATCGCCCGGAGTGGCGCGGGTATTCAGCCTCCTGTCGTTTCGCCGCGCCGATGCGGTGCGGACCGGGCACGACGACGACTGGTTACGGGGCAACCGCGTGCTCCGTGAGTGGAGCGCCGCTGCCGGGGCTACCGATTCCGCCCTCATGAGAGCGGTCTACGAGGCGCTCATTCGCGTGGTTTCGGCGGTGCGCGCAAAACACGGGCGGATGTGGGGCGATGCGGCGCTGCTCTCGCGGCTTGCCGCCGGCATCGCGTGCAACGAGCACGGCAGCGCGGTGATCGGTGCGCTGATCGACCCGATCGTGAAAGAGGCCGCCACGAAAGAGGACTACGCACTGCTGCCCGCGCAAAGCGAGCCGGTGGTGATGAACACCAAGGGCGCTTCGGCTTCCGGGAAGAGCACGCTGCGCCCGCTGCAGAGAAAGCTCGCGACGGAAATCGGCGTCGACTGGAACGACTTCGCGCTGATCAGCCCGGACATCTGGCGCAAGTATCTGCTGGACTATGGCACGCTGGGCGAAGCCTACAAGTACGCCGGCGCGTTCACCGGGCACGAGCTGGCGATCATCGATCACAAGCTCGACCGCTACATGGCGCGCAAGGCGGAAGCGAGCGGGATGTCGCATCTGCTGATCGATCGCTTTCGTTTCGACAGCTTCGCCCCGGATTCGGAGGAGGCGGGCAGCAACCTGCTCACCCGCTTCGGCAACCTGGTTTACATGTTCTTCCTGATTACGCCGCCGCACGAGACGGTCGAGCGCTCGTGGCGGCGCGGACTGGATGTGGGGCGCTACAAGGCGGTGGACGACTTGCTCGCGCACAATGTCGAAGCCTATACCGGCATGCCCGAGCTGTTCTTCACCTGGGTGCTGCGCGACAACAAGCGGGTCCACTACGAATTTCTCGACAACGACGTGCCCTACGGCGAGCGGCCGCGCAGCATCGCATTCGGGTGGAACGGCGAGATGAACGTGCTCGACGTGAAGTGCATGCTCGACATCGATCGTTATCGCAAGATCAACGTCAACGCGCGGCAGCCAGCTGAGGTCTATCCCGATGCCCGCGCGATGGCGCCCGCGAACAACGCCGCGTTTCTGGCGCAATGCGCGCGCATGCTGCCCGCGATCAATTTCGCCGAGCGCGGCAGCGGTCGCATTTATGCGCGCCTCGAGCAAGGCAGGCTGGCGTGGAGCGATCCCGATCGGATCTCGGCCGCGCTCGCAGATGCGGAGACCCGCGCCGGACTGCTTGCCGTGGCGCCCGATCTGCTCGGCCGCGTGACGGCAGGCGGCGCGCGGCAGGCCGCCCCGCGGGCGATCGCCGCCGGCCAGTACCACACGCTGGGACGATGGGGCCCGGGCACGCCTTGAGGGTGGGGCGCCTCAAACCAGGATGGCTTCAGACGCTTCGACCAATCTTCCGGTCGCGACGTAGTACATGTATGCATGGATTGAGATGTCGCGCGGTACCAGAGGATGATGTCTAATGCGCTCCACATCGGCAGCGAGGCTTGATGACGGATCCTTGATGGTAAGCCAATCGATAAATTGGCCTTCTGTTGAACCGGGCCCGACCCCGGTATCCCGCCACACTTTTCCGTCGAAGGTCGCGGTTTCGAGGCTGTTGGCAAGCAGACCGCGCATGACCTCGTCGGTAAACAACTCCATGCCGCAGTTTGTGTGGTGGATGACGAACCACTCGCGCGTGCCGAGCAGCTTATAGGAAATAACCAGTGACCGAATGGCGTCGTCGGTGGCCCGCCCGCCTGCATTGCGGATGATATGAGCATCGCCTTCGGCGAGTCCCGCAAACTTGGAAGGATGCAGTCTGGCATCCATACAGGTGAGAATCGCGAACTTGCGCGCGGGCGGCAAGGGTAATGTTCCCTTGTCACCAAAGGTTTCGGCATAGCGGGCATTCGCCGTCAGGATTTCCTTGGAAACCTTGCTCATCGCGTTCCTCCGGCCGGAAGCCGCCCAGGGAGAGGCCGCTCAATCGTATAGCGAGGGGCACTGGAAAACGAAGAATTTGATCATTTTTCTCCTGGTGAAATGCTAGCATCATGCCTCGGACACAGCGCGGGGCGATGTCACATGCGGGCATACCTGGTCAAGACAGTCCGTTCTCTGGAGCGCGGTCTCGAGGTTCTTCTTTTGCTGCAGAAGGCTCGGAGCGCAGATCTGCATGAACTTCATTTGAAGACCGGGTTCGCCAAAGCGACGCTTACCCGCATCTTGCTCACGTTGGAACGCCGTGGATTGATCTGGCAGCGGGCTGCGGACCGGAAGTACCATCCGGGCTACACGCTAAAGGAACGCGCTCGCCATATCGGCGAAACCGATCGGGTGGTGGAAGCGGCTTCGCCAGTCCTTTTGCTCCTGGCGGAGAAGACGGGACTGGGAGCGCACCTGGCCATGCCGCGAGCGGATCATATGACGCTTTGTGAGGCGTGGCGGCCCCACGCTCAAAGGGAGGACAGCCGGAAACGGATCGGATGCCGGGTCAACGTGCTTCACTCGGGCCTCGGCCGTGCCTACCTTGCTTTTTGTGCGGAGGATCAGCGCGAGCGACTGCTGCAACGGCTGCGTGCCAGCGATCGCGCCGAAAACCTGGCCGCTCGTAACGCCGCCTGGGTACACCGGGCGATCAATGAAACACGCCGGCTAGGATACGGGATTCGAAGTGACGATTACAGAACCAATGCTGACGATCAGAAACGAAAAGCCGGCGATGCGATGGCGGCTATAGCCGTACCCATCCTGGCAGGCGACCGGGCCATCGGAAGCATTAACCTGGTATGGAGCCAGCATCTGGCCACCCATAGGGCCATTGCCCGCAGCTACCTGAGTGATTTGACCGCCGCTGCTGAACACATTGCCCGGAAGCTTACAAACCACATCCAAGAATAAGCCCGGGGCTGGCCCACGCCAACACATTGCAGAGCTGCGAGACGTGCCGCTGAAAGCACGTCTCAGCAAAACAAGCGGATCTAAAGTCAGGCGGCGCGGCGTTCCGGGCTGCCGGCTCGTGCTGCGCGCGCTTTCGCAGGCAGACCGGTCGCCTCGAGGTCGGCACGCATTTCGCTCCGCGCCGCTTCGCTCATCGGCGCGCAGGGGGTGCGCACCGGTCCGCCGACCATGCCGATGCACTCCATCCAGAATTTCTGTTCCGCAATCGCCATGCGTCCGGCGCCGCCGTAGCCGGGTATCCACTTCGCGAGCACCGAGCGCAGCAGGTTCAGGCTGCGGCAGATCTCGGTGGCCTTGTTCATATCGCCCGCGAGCGCCGCCTCCGTATAATCGTTCACCGGGAGATAGCCCGGCACCTGGTAGAGATGCGGGCAATAATTGAGCAGCCAGCGGTCGCCGCAGATGCTCAGGTTGTAGAGCCATGGCGCCTCGTCGGCGACGCTCACTTCGATGTCTTTTCCGACGGCGTCGCGCAATGCGGTGGTGGGCTGCGGCTTGCCTACGCCCTGCTTGAACCCGCAGACGTTCGGGATCGTCGCCAGCCGCTTCGCGAGCCGTGTGGAAATGGGATAGGTCTGCTCGGTGTTGAACAGCACGATGCCGATATCGACGCGCTCCGACACGAACCTGAAATAGTCATAGACCGCGTCGTCACCGCGCGCGGCGACGTACGGCGTGAGGATGATGACGAAATCGATACCTGCCGACTGAGCGTGCTGCGCGAGCTTCACCGCCTCGTACGGGTTCTGGTGATGACACCCGGCGATGAGCGGCACGCGTCCCTTGGTCACGTCCACGTTGATCTCGTGCACGCGCATCCGCTCCTCGTTGGTCATCGACCAGAACTCGCCGACGTTGCCGATGCAGTAATGCCCCGCCAGGTTGAGTTTGGAGATGCAGTGTTCGAGATTCGCGGCATTGCCGGCTTCATCGAGACGGTCGTCTTCGGTGAAGATCGTGGGCAGCGCCGTCCAGACCCCGTGCAAAACGGTCCGGGCGTATTCCTTCGCTTCGTGCTTGCGGTATTTCATGGCGGGGTCTCCATGTCGCGTTCAACCGTATCCGGAGGAGCATAGCAGATCGCATTCTATGGTTAAATCGCGGTTTTTCGGCGTGCGAAGGAGAGTGAAGGTGCTCAGGATCGGTGTTCTGCTGGGAGACGACATCGGGCTCGAAGTGGTCCCGGAATGCGACAAGGTGATGAAGGCGGCAGCCGCGAAAACGGGGCTCGAAGTCGAATGGCAGGACCTGCCGATCGGCAAGCGCGGGCATGAGCTGCACGGCAACACGCTGCCGCCGGTGACCGCCAAGGCCCTCGAAGGTTGCGACGGCTGGATCACCGGCCCGATCGGCCACGCGGCCTACCCGCGTAACGATCCGACCTGGGTGATGCCGCCATGGAGGAAGCGTTTCCAGCTTTTCGCCAGCATCAAGCCGGTGAAGTCGTATCCCAACATCAAGTCCGTGCACAAGGACGTCGATATCGTGTTCCTGCGCGAGGTCAACGAAGGACTGATGTCGAGCAGCGTCGTGATTGCAGGATCGGGTGAGTTTCGCCCGAACGACGACATCTCGATCGGCATGCGGGTCATCACGCGCAAGGGCGCCAGTCGCGTGGCGCGCGAAGCGTTCGAAATCGCCCGCACGCGCCCGCGGCGCAAGGTGAACGCCGTGCACAAGGAGCCGGTGTATCGGCTGTGCTGCGGGATGTTCGCCGAGGAATGCCGCAAGGTGGCGAAGGAATTCCCGGATGTGACGTTCGAGGAAACCATGATCGACACCATGTGCATGAAACTCGTCATGAATCCGCAGCAGTACGATGTGGTGGTCACCTCCAACCAGTTCGGCGACATGATCACCGATGAAGGCGCGGGGCTGGTGGGCGGACTGGGACTCGCGCCGGGATTGTGCGCAGGCGAACGCCAGGCGATGGCGCAGGCGACGCACGGGTCCGCACCCGATATCGCCGGGCGCAACATCGCCAATCCCTACGCCATGATCCTGTCGGGCAAGATGCTGTTCGAATGGCTGGGGCGCAAGCGCAGCGAGCCGCGCGCGGTGGAGGCGGCGAAGCGCATCGACGCCGCCATGGACAAGGTCATCGCGGAGGCGAAGCACCTCACCATGGATCTCGGCGGCAAGGCGAGCACCACCGAAATGGGCGCCGCCGTCGCCGCCGCCGTCTGAACGCTTATCAGCCGCTCGCCCTGAGCGCTGTCGAAGGGCGGCGGCGATTCATGAGCCTACGCTCCATTCATGTTTCGACAGAGCTCAACACGAATGGAGGTTTTTATTCCAGCTTAATGTTCGCCATCTTGACCACGGCGCCCCACTTCTTGAGTTCCGCCCTCATGTAGGCGGTGAATTCCTCGGGGGAGGAGGGGGTCGGGACCGTGCCGTCCGCCAGCATCTTGTCGATGACGTCCTTCTGTTTCAGGGTGTCGACGATGGCCGCATTGAGCTTCATCACCACGTCGCGCGGCATGTTGGCGGGGCCGATCATGCCGCCCCAGGCGTAGGCCTCGTATCCCGGCAGCCCGGCTTCCGATATGGTCGGGACGTCCGGGAGCGTCGGAATCCGCTTGTCATTGCCGACGCCGAGAACGCGCACCCGATTGGAGCGCACGTGCGGCAGGATGGGCGGGATGCTCGCGTAAAGAATCGGCGCCTCACCGGATACGGTGGAGACGACGGCCGGCGCCATGCCCTTGTACGGGACGTGAAGGATCTTAACTTTGGCCATGGAGTTGAACAGTTCTCCTGCCAGGTGCGACGAATTGCCGGAGCCGGGCGAGGCGTAGCTGATCTCGCCGGGCCGTGAGCGCGCCAGCGCGATCAGTTCCTTCACGTTCTTGACCGGCAGCGACGGGTGCACCACCAGCAGCAGCGGGAAGTTGCACATGCTCGCGATCTGCGTGAAGTCGCGCAACGTGTCGTGGGGCAGCTTGGCATAGATGAACGGATTCACCGCGAGCGGACCGGCCGAGGCGGCCGCGATGGTGTAGCCATCCGGCGGCGCTGTCTTGAGCACTTCCAGGCCGAGTATCGCGTTGGCGCCGGGACGGTTGTCGATCACGACCTGCTGGCCGAGCCGCTCGGACATGCCCTTGCCGACGAGTCGGCCGATGTAATCGACGCCGCCGCCCGCCGGGAAGGGGACGATGACCCGGATCGGTTTGCTGGGATAGGCTTGTGCGAGCACGGCAGCCGGGCACAGAAACGACACGCCCATTACTGCGATGGACAGCTTTCGTAGCGCATTCATTTTTTGCCCCTCCTTTTATATTGTCGCGTCGCAAAAGGTCGCTGAATCGCGCGGTGTTGTCAACTTTCCGGGCGCGCAGGATGACAGTCGGCTTGAGCAGTCGGCACGCGCGATATACTGCGAACCTACCCTGAAGGAGAAGGACGGTGCTGAAGATCGGCGTGTTGATGGGCGACGACATCGGGCTGGAAGTGGTGCCCGAAGCGGTCAAGGTAATGAAAAGGGCGGCGGAGAAGGCTGGCGCCGCGATCGCCTGGAGTGAGCACCCCATCGGCCGCCGGGGCCACGAGCTGCACGGGCACACCTTTCCGCAGGCGACCATCGAGGCGCTCGAGAAACTCGACGGCTGGATCCTCGGTCCCGTCGGGCACGGCGCCTATCCGCGCAACGACCCGACGTGGATCATGCCCCCGGTGCGCAAGCGTTTCGAGCTGTTCGCGAGCGTGAAGCCGGTCAAGTCCTACCCCAACGTGAAATCGCTGCACAAAGACGTCGATATCGTTTTTCTGCGCGAGGTGACCGAAGGCATGCAGTCCTCCGACACCGTGGTCGCGGGCGCAGGCGAATTCCGGCCGAACGATGAAATCACAATCGCCTCGCGCATCATCACGCGCCGCGGTTCGCATCGGGTGGCCCGCGCCGCGTTCGAGATTGCACGCACGCGCAAGCGCAGGAAGGTGACCGCGGTCCACAAGGAGCCCGTCTACCGGCTTGCGTGCGGCATGTTCGCCGAGGAATGCCGCAAGGTCGCGAAGGACTATCCCGACGTGGCATTCGATGAGGCGCTGGTCGACGGCTTCTCGATGAAGCTCATGATGAATCCGTGGCAGTACGACGTCGTGGTGACGACCAACCAGTTCGGCGACATTCTGACGGACCAGGGCGCCGGGCTGGTCGGTGGATTGGGTCTGGCGCCGGGATTGTGCATCGGCGAGCAGCAGGCGATGGCGCAGGCGACGCACGGCTCCGCGCCCGATATCGCGGGAAAAAACATCGCCAATCAGTACGCGATGATCATGTCGGGACAGATGCTGCTCGAATGGCTAGGGCGCACGCGAGGGGATGCCAAAGCGACCGAGGCCGCGCGCCGCATCGACGCAGCGGTCGGGAAAGTCATTGCGGAAGCAAAGTGCCTCACTGCCGACCTGGGCGGGAAGGCGAGTACCACTGAAATGGGTGAGGCGATCGCCGCGGCAACGTGAGCAATCCATGACGCTGAAGATCGGCATCCTGGAAGGTGACGACATCGGGCTCGAAGTGGTGCCCGAGTGCGTCAAGGTGATGAAAGCTGCCGCGGCCAGGGCCGGGCTTGCCGTCGCCTGGGAGCCCATCCCGATCGCGCGCAGGGCGCATGAGCAGTACGGACACACCATGCCGCCGGGCACGCTGGAATCCCTCGATCGACTCGACGGCTGGGTGCTCGGCCCCATCGGCCACCGCGAATACCCGAGGAACGATCCCACCTGGGTCAACGCGCACCCGGTGCTGCGGACCCATTTTCAGTTCTACGCGAACTACAAGCCGTTCAGGTCCTATCCCAACATCCCGTCGCTGCACGAGAACGTGGACATGCTGTTCCTGCGTGAGACCACCGAAGGGTTCAAGGTCGATGCCAATCTCTACAAGGGCTATGGCGAGTTCCAGCCCACGGAGGACGTGGCGATCGGCATCTGCGTGACAACGCGCACCAAAAGCCGGCTCATCGCCGAGGCGGCCTTCGAGGCGGCACGCGCCCGCCCGCGCAGGAAAGTAAGCGCGGTCCACAAGAACACGGTGTATCGCATGGGGGACGGTCTATTTGCCGACGAATGCCGCAAGATCGCCGCACAGTTTCCCGATGTCGAGTTCGAGGAAGTCATCGTCGACACGTGCGCGCTGCGGCTCGTCATGAATCCGCAGCAATACGACGTGCTGGTGACCACCAACCTCTACGGCGACATCCTGACCGATGAAGCGGCGGGCCTCGTCGGCGGGCTCGGCCTGGCGCCCGGGTTGAATGCCGGCGAACGCCATGCGATGGCGCAGGCGACGCACGGCTCGGCGCCCGACATCGCGGGGAAGGGCATTGCCAACCCTTACGCGATGATCATGTCCGGCAAGATGCTCTACGAGTGGCTTGCCCGCAGGCGCAACGAGCCCAAGGCCGCGGAAGCTGCGCGGCATATCGAAACCGCCGTGGAGCGGGTGATCGCCGAGGCGCGGCATCTCACCCGCGATCTGGGCGGGCGTGCAAGCACCGCCCAGATGGGCGACGCGATCGCCGCTGCGATTTGAACTTGGCCGGCAGCAGCCGGTATCCTTGCGCTTTCATCCCTGCATCCGTGGACCCGCGGGTGCGCTTTGTGGAGGTACCGCATGGCTGAAACCCTCACCGCCCAATCGATCGCCGCGCACGCAGTGGAGCGCGCACTGATGCTGGTCGACGGAAAATGGGTCTCGAGCGCTGACGGCAGGTTGCTGGGCGTGGAAAATCCGGCGAATCACGCGATCATCGCGGAGGTCCCGCGCGGCGGCGCAGAGGACGTCGACCGCGCAGTGCGTGCGGCGGCCCGGGCGTTCGAAACCTGGAAGAGCGTTGCGCCGCGCGACCGCGGAAAGCTGCTGCTGAAAATCGCCGATGCGCTGGAAGCGAACAGTGAAGCGCTGTGCCGGCTGCTCGCTACCGAGACGGGCAATGCCATACGCACCCAGTCCAGGCCCGAGGTGCGCAGCGCGATCGATGTCTTCCGCTATTTCGGCGGCGTCGCCGGCGAGGTCAAGGGCGAAACCGTTCCGCTGGGCGAAAACGTCCTCAGCTATACCCGGCGGGAACCCATCGGTGTGGTCGGCGCCATCATCCCGTGGAATTCACCGGTCGTGCTGGGCTCGCTCAAGATCGCGATGTCCATTGCCGCAGGCAACACGCTGGTGCTCAAGGCGGCGGAGGACGCGCCGCTCGACATTCTCGATGTCGCTCGGGTTTGACAGGAGCACCTGCCCGCGGGCGTGGTCAAGGTGCTCACCGGATACGGCGAGGAGTGCGGTGCCGCGCTTGCGCAGCACCCGCTGGTG
>JBQTJV010000102.1:0-7283 GCA_052386775.1 Betaproteobacteria bacterium | reverse complement strand
TACGCTGGTTGAACTTTACAAGTTTTCTAAGTTATACTTGTATCACTTTGATTTTTATCGGTTCGAGGATCCGGGCGAACTGGACGACGCCGGCTTCCGCGATTGCTTCACCGGGGAGTCGGTTGCGCTGGTGGAATGGCCGCAAAAAGCGGCAACCGTTTTGCCGGCCGCCGACGTAACGGTATCGATCCGGTCGGAGTCTGACGGGCGGCTTGTCGAGATCAAGGCGGATACGGAGGCGGGCAGGCGTTGCATAGAGCATCTTCGATACGGATAAGTGACGGATCGGCGCTCCGGACGCCGGCGTTTTCGTATTGGCTGCTCCTCGTTCTTACCTGCATTCACGCCTTTTTGCTGGCTGAGCCGGGCTACGCCCAAAGCGGCGTCCAGGTCACGGCGACACGGGTCTGGCCGGCCCGGGACTACACCCGGATCACGCTGGAGAGCAACGCTCCCATTCCCCACCAGATGTTTGGAGTGAAGGACCCCGAACGGCTGGTACTCGACCTGGAAGGGGTCGAAATCAATGCCGCGCTCAACCAGCTTACCGAGCGGATCGCGCCTGATGACCCGTACATCAAGGCGGTACGCGTAGGCCGCAACCGGCCCGGGACGGTGCGCCTGGTGCTGGATCTCAAGACCGAGGTCAACCCGCAGGTGTTCGCGGTGGCGCCGGTCGGGGAGTACGGACACCGGCTGGTACTGGACCTCTACCCGCTGTCGCCTCCCGATCCGCTGCTCGCGTTTCTGGAGAAGGCGGAATCCAGGCGTTCTGGCGAGGCCGAAGAGGCGCCTCCAAGGCCAGGAAGGCAGGCGCCCGAACCGGAAGCCGCTCCGTCGCCTCCTGCACGGTCCACCGGGCGGGCCAGCGCGCGCCCGGGTGCCCCTGTTCCGAAGCGCCTCATCATCGTGGCACTCGACGCCGGGCATGGTGGAGAGGATCCCGGAGCCCGCGGCGCGTCAGGCACCAGCGAAAAAGACATCACGCTCGCGATCGCGCGCCGGCTCAAGACCCGTATCGACCGCGAACGCAACATGCGGGCCGTGTTGATCCGCGATGGCGACTACTACATCCCGCTCCACATGCGGGTGCAGAAGGCGCGACGCGTGAACGCAGATCTGTTCGTGTCGATCCACGCGGATGCGTTCATCAAGCCGAACGCGAGGGGCTCGTCGGTGTTTGCGCTGTCCGAGCGCGGTGCCACTTCCGTCGCAGCAAGCTGGCTCGCCAAGCGTGAGAACGATGCGGACCTGATCGGCGGCGTCAATCTGGACGTGCAGGATCCCTATCTCAAGCGCACGCTGCTGGACCTGTCGCAAACCGCAACCATCAATGACAGCCTCAAGCTGGCGCGTGCGGTGCTGGGCGAACTGGGGCACATCAACACGCTGCACAAGCCTCACGTGGAACAGGCGGGCTTCGCGGTGCTGAAATCACCCGACATCCCCTCGATCCTGGTCGAGACGGCGTTCATCAGCAATCCACAAGAGGAACGCAAGCTGCGTGATCCGGCATACCAGAACAAGATGGCAGACGCCATCCTGGGGGGCATCAAGCGCTATTTTGCCCAGAACCCGCCGCTCGCACGCGATCGTGTGGCCCAGGCGGCCCAGACGCAATGACCGGCTCTCTGGCGCCCGGCAGCCGCTCCCGCCTTCATCGTTCGCGATGGTGCGGAATTCCAAGGCGCTGAATTGGCGTCCCGCACCGGCATCCTCCGCCCTCTCAGCGCTTTCTTTTTTCTCCTGCTCCTTCTCCACTTCCCCGCGTCAGGCACGGACGCCGGGCTGGCCGCCCGCATAGTGGCTGTCCACGACGGCGATACGCTGACCGCGCTGGTCGAACAGCGGCAGATCCGCGTGCGGCTGCTCGACATCGACGCGCCCGAATTGGGCCAGGCCTTTGGCGCACGCTCCAAGCAGTCGCTCTCGGAATTGTGCTTCGGCAAGGGCGCCGTGCTGGAGGGGCGCAACCAGGACCGCTACGGGCGCACGCTGGCGCACGTGGTGTGCGCCGGCAAGGACGCCAATGCCGAACAGGTGCGCTGGGGCTATGCCTGGACCTACACACGCTATGCGCGGTCCGACTCGCCGCTTCACGGCCTGGAACGCGAAGCGCGCGCCGCGCGCCGCGGACTGTGGGAAGATCCGGAGCCCATCGCCCCGTGGGACTGGCGCCGCAACGGCAGGAAATCGACGCTGGAAGAGCCCTCGCAACGCTTCGTTATCCTGCCGCAGCCTCTCATCGTGCCGCAGCCCTGAGCACCACGCGCCGCGGCCGACTTGAAATTTGCCAAGTCGACCATACGAATTCAAGCGGAATGGACCACGCAATAGGAGGTTCCATGCTTGAGTCACTGCACAATGTCGGCAAGGAAATCGGCAGGGAGCTGGTGCAGGCGTGGGAACATCTGTCAGACGGTTGGCGCGAGCTGCTTACCCGGTCCGGTAACGCGCTTACGCGATATACGCGGAAAGACGAACCGACGGGCGGCGCCGCGGAAAGCGACGGCGCTCCGAGCTGGGGGTTGATCGCTGGCGACATACTCGACGACGGCCGGAACATCGTCGTGCGCGTCGAACTGCCTGGAATAGAGCGCGACGATTGCGAAGTGGTCGTGGACGGTCCCGCGCTCTATATCCGCGGGGAAAAACGCTACGACCGCGATTATGTCTCCGGATCGTTCTACGTAAGGCAGTGCGCTTACGGCCGGTTCGAACGGGCCATCGCGCTGCCGCACCACGTGGACGCCACGCGGGCCGACGCGATGTATCGCAGCGGCGTGCTGACGGTGAAGCTGCCCAAGGCCACCGAGACCGCACCGCGCAGCATCGCGATTCGTTGAACGGCGCGGCGCGTCGGAGCGCTAGTCGAGCGCCTTGACGATGTCCTCGACGGTCTTCTTGGCGTCGCCGAAGACCATCATCGTCTTGTCCATGTAGAACAGCGGGTTGTCCAGTCCGGCATAGCCGGAGGCCATGGAGCGCTTGTTGACGAGCACCGTACGCGCCTTGACGACGTCGAGGATGGGCATGCCGTAAATCGGGCTGCCCTTCTCATAGGCGAGCGGGTTCACGACATCGTTGGCGCCCAGCACGAGCGCCACATCCGTGGTGCCGAACTCGCTGTTGATATCCTCCATCTCGAACACCTGATCGTAGGGGACTTCCGCTTCCGCCAGCAGCACGTTCATGTGCCCGGGCATGCGTCCGGCGACCGGG
Source organism: Betaproteobacteria bacterium (assembly GCA_052386775.1). Classification (GTDB taxonomy): domain Bacteria; phylum Pseudomonadota; class Gammaproteobacteria; order Burkholderiales; family SG8-41; genus DSOT01. The sequence goes on along the minus strand of JBQTJV010000102.1, from coordinate 4,061 downwards.
TGGATCGCGTAGCGCACCGCAACGCCCTTTTCCGAGAGCTTCTGAGCGAGTTCCTTGACGGCGTGTTGTGCCCGTGCCACCGCAAGGCCGTACCCGGGCACGATGATGACCGATTCGGCGTTCGACATGAGGAACGCCGCGTCGTCCGCCGAGCCCGAGCGTACCGTCTTGTCTTCCGCGCCTGCCGCCGCGGCGCCTTCCGCGGCGCCGAATCCGCCGAGAATCACGCTCAGGAAAGCGCGATTCATCGCCTTGCACATGATGTACGAAAGAATCGCGCCCGACGAGCCCACCAGCGATCCGGCAATGATCAGCATCGAATTGTTGAGCGAAAATCCGATGCCCGCCGCGGCCCACCCCGAATAGCTGTTCAGCATCGAAATCACCACCGGCATGTCGGCGCCGCCGATCGGGATGATGATCAGGACGCCGAGCAAAAAGGCGATGGCGGCCATGATCGCAAACGGCGTCCAGCCCTTGTCGGAAGCGAGAAAGAACGCGATCCCGAAGCCGATCATGACCAGCGCGAGTGCCAGATTCAACAGATGCTGGCCCTTGAACACCACCGGCGCGGAGGAGAAAAGGCGGAAGTGTTTGCCCAGTCCGGCCAGCTTGCCGAACGCGATGATTGATCCCGAGAACGTGATTGCGCCGACGAATGTGCCGATGAAAAGTTCGAGACGGTTGCCCACCGGCATCGGGTCTGCAACGCCGAACGCCGCCGGATTGTTCACCGCGGCGATGGCGATCAACACCGCCGCCATGCCCACCAGCGAGTGCATGGCAGCGACCAGCTCCGGCATCTGCGTCATCTGCACCCGGCGGGCCACTACTGCGCCGATCGCGCCACCGGCGAGCATGGCGAGCAGAATATATTCGATGTGGCCCTTGGCGACGACCGCAAGGGTCGTGATGACCGCAATGGCCATTCCCGCCATGCCGAAATAGTTGCCGCGCCGCGCCGTCTCCGGATGCGACAGCCCTTTCAGCGCCAGGATGAAGCACACCGACGCCACGAGATACCATAGCGCGACGAGATTCGGGCTCATGCGGCGCGCTCCGATACCGTTCGATCAGCCCTCACGCTTCTCCCCTTTTCCCGGTTTTTTCTTGAACATTTCCAGCATGCGCTGCGTGACGAGAAATCCGCCCGCCACATTGACCGAAGCGAGCGCAACCGCAACGACGCCCATCGCCGAGCCCAGATCGAGCGCCTGCGCGCCCGCAGCGAGAATCGCACCGACGATGATGACGCTCGAAATGGCGTTGGTAAGGCTCATCAGCGGCGTGTGCAAGGCCGGCGTCACGTTCCAGATGACGTGGTAGCCCACGAACACGGCGAGCACGAAGATGATGAGATTGACGATAGTGGGATCGATCGCTTCGGTCATGGCTGAGGTTTCCTTACGACTTCGCCGTCCGTGCACACCAGCGTACCGGCGATGATTTCGTCCTCCCGGTTGATCCTGAATTCGCCGGTTTTGGCGTCCAGCATCAGTCCCAGAAAGTTGAGCAGGTTGCGGGCGTAGAGCGCACTCGCGTCCGCGGCCACCCGCGCCGGCAGGTTGGCGATCCCGATCAGCGTGACGCCGTGTTTCACCACGGTCTTGTCGCGTTCGGAAAGCGGGCAGTTTCCGCCCTGCTCCACCGCCATGTCGACGATCACCGAACCCGGTCGCATGCTCTTCACCATGTCTTCGGTGACGAGTACCGGTGCCGGACGCCCGGGAATGAGCGCTGTCGTGATCACGATGTCGGCCTGCCTGATACGCTCGGCCACCAGCGCCGCCTGCCGCTTGCGATAGTCGTCTCCCATCTCCCGCGCGTAGCCGCCTTGCCCCCTGGCGAGTTCCTTTTCCGCTTCGGTAAGCGGCACCTCGATGAACTTGGCCCCGAGCGATTCGACCTGTTCTTTGGTCTCGGGCCGGACATCGGTCGCCTCCACTACAGCGCCGAGCCGCTTCGCGGTCGCAATCGCCTGCAGCCCCGCAACGCCGACGCCCATGATCACGACGCGCGCCGCCTTGACGGTTCCTGCCGCAGTCATCAGCATCGGCATCAGACGCCCATACGCGTTGGCCGCCATCAGCACCGCCTTGTAGCCGCCGATGTTCGCCTGCGATGAAAGCACGTCCATGTTCTGCGCCCGGGAAATGCGGGGCAGGGCCTCCATCGCAAATGCGGTGACACCCTGTCTGGCGAGCGCCGCGATGCCATCCTTGTCGTGAGGATTGAGCAAACCGATGAGGATCTGCCCGCGCCGCAGCGGTGCCAGCTCCTGGGACTCAGGCGCGAGCACTTTTAGGAAGATGTCGGCCTGCTGGTAGACCTCCGCGGCAGACGAAACCAGGGTTGCACCCACGGCGGTGAACTGCTCGTCCGGTATGCTGGAGCCCGTTCCCGCGCCCGCCTGAATGACGACCACGTGGTGGCCGGAAGCCGTGAGTTTTTTTACCGTCTCGGGCGTTGCAGCGACCCGTGTTTCGTGGGGGCGCGTTTCGGCCGGAATGCCGAGCTTCATCTACGTTGGCTCCTTCCCTGATTCGTGCGCGGTGCGCGCCACGGTACACGGACCCGATTATAAAGGAATCGGTTGCCCGACCGCGTTGTCGAAGACTTCGTCCGGAATTGCAGCAGGTTGCGCGGCATGGTGGCGCGCATGATTCCGAGGCCGATACAGCCGACCCGTGTGTCCGACATGCGGGTGTCGCCATAACGCAGCCCTTGCGCTCAGGTCTTGAGCGTGCGCAGAAAAGATGTGCGATCCCGCGCACCAGCCATGATGAAGGAGACATCCGAGCCGCTCAGAACAAACCGCGCGCCCATGGCGATGAACTTCTCCATCAATTTCGGCTCGTAAACGCCGCCCATGCCCGGATGCTTCCCGAACCGGCGGCAGGCCGCGACCACCGTTGCAAATGCGGACTCGGCCTTCTCGCTAGAGAACTGCCCCGGTATGCCCATCTCGGCGCACAGATCGTTGAATCCGACCAGCAAGACATCGATGCCCGGCACGGCAGCAATAGCCTCGGCGTGAGCGATCGCCGCCGGCGTCTCCAGCATTACCACGAGGAGGATTTCCGCATTGACGGCGCGCATGGCTTCCCCGGTCGGAAGCGAGGCGAACGAAAGCTGCGGCTGCGCGCCGGCGATGGATCGATGACCCAGCGGTGGATACCTGCAGGACGACACGACGCGCTCGGCTTCCGCCACGGTATCGATGTGCGGCACCACGATCCCTTGCGCGCCGGCATCGAGCAGGCGCGTCGCATGATAGTGCTCGTGGCCTGGCACCCGCACGATCGGCGTCACCCCCACTCCCAGACCCGCCATCGCGATCTGGGCGGCCATGTCGATGTCCATGGAGTTGTGCTCCATGTCGATGAACAGCCAGTCGAATCCGCAGGCACGCGCGATGGCGGCGATATCGACCGTGCGCGCCTGGCGCAGCCCGATGCCGAGCGCCAGTTCGCCCTGCTCCAGGCGCTTTTTCGCGTGGTTGACGATGACGCTCATGGAGTCTCCCTTGTGACGGCCGCGATGAGTGCGGCGCCTTGCGAACGGCGCCGGGAAGCGTCGGATTGTAGCGGTAAAAATGCTGGGCGCGCGAGCGCGGCGTGGGCGCCATGCTGATCGACATCCGAATTCCCCCGCATCGGCCGCAGCGTGAAGAGACCGGCATCCGCAGCGATTGACATGCGTGCCCGGCGCGCGCTGCGCCGTATAATCTCGCATGCCTGAAATCAGGATACTTCCGGACCAACTCATCAACCAGATCGCGGCTGGTGAAGTGGTGGATCGCCCTGCGGCGGCGCTGAAGGAACTGCTGGAAAACAGCATCGATGCCGGGGCGCGCGAAGTCGCGATCCAGCTCGCCGAGGGCGGCACCCGGCTCATCCGCGTCGAGGACGACGGCAGCGGCATCCCGCGTGAGGAATTGCCGCTCGCCCTCGCGCGTCATGCCACCAGCAAGATCAGCTCGCACGCCGATCTCGAGCGGGTTGCGACGCTCGGATTTCGCGGGGAGGCGCTGGCGAGCATCGCGAGCGTCTCTCGTCTCA
>JBQTJV010000101.1:0-5732 GCA_052386775.1 Betaproteobacteria bacterium | reverse complement strand
CTTTCACTTCGATCACTGAGGAAGGCGCGGACGTTTACGCGCTCCTCGACTGCCCGGCGGCGCGGATGTTGGTGAGCTGCTTGGTCTTGACCGGGTTCACCACGAGATCGTTGTCGCGGCTGTGGAGGCCCACCACCATGCCTTCATAGACCGGGTCGCCGGGATCGACGAACATGCGCCCGCGCTCCTGCAGCTTCCACAGCGCGTAGGCGACCGCCTCGCCGTTCTCCGCCGAGACCATCACGCCGTTGCGGCGCTCGGAGATCTCGGGCTTCATCGGGCCGTAGTCGTCGAACACGTGGCTCATGATGCCGGTGCCGCGCGTGAGGGTCATTAACTGGCCCTGGAAGCCGATCAGGCCGCGCGCCGTGATGCGGTAGTCGAGCCGCACGCGCCCCTTGCCGTCGGGCTGCATGTCCTGCAGGTCCCCGCGGCGCGCGCCGAGCGCTTCCATCACGGCGCCCTGGTTCGCATCCTCGATATCGACGGTCAGCATCTCGAACGGCTCGCACTTGACGCCGCCGATTTCCTTCAGCACGACGCGGGGACGCGATACCGCGAGCTCGTAGCCTTCGCGGCGCATGTTTTCGAGCAGGATCGTCAGGTGGAGCTCGCCGCGGCCCGAAACCGTGAACACGTCGGCGTCCGCGGTGTCCTCGACGCGCAGGGCGACGTTGCTCATGACCTCGCGCTGCAGGCGCTCGCGCAGATTGCGGCTGGTGACGAATTTTCCTTCGCGCCCGGCCAGCGGCGACGTGTTGACCTGAAAGTTCATGGTGAGCGTCGGCTCATCGACCGTCAGCAGCGGCAGCGCCTCGGGGTGCTCCGGGTCGGCGAGCGTTATCCCGATGCCGAGCTCGTCGACCCCGTTGACCAGCACGATGTCACCGGCCTGCGCTTCTTCGGTCAGCACGCGTTCGAGTCCCTTGAACACCAGCACCTGGTTGACTTTCGCGATGACCGGCATCCCCTCACTGCTCGGCCCGCGCAGCACGGCGACGGACTGGCCGGGGCGAATCCGGCCGCGATTGACGCGCCCGATGCCGATGCGCCCGACATAGCTCGAGTAATCGAGCGAACAGATCTGCAACTGCAGCGGTCCATCGGGATTGTCTTCACGAGCCGGGACGTGGGCGAGGATGGCCTCGAACAACGGGCGCATGGTGGCGTCGTCACCGGGCAGGCGAGACGGTGCGGTGAGGGCAGGCAGCTGATCCCGTTCCATCGTCGCCCATCCCTGCAGCGCGGACGCGTACACCACCGGGAAATCAAGCTGGGCCTCGGAAGCCCCAAGCTTGTCGAACAGGTCGAAGGTCTGGTTGACGACCCAGTCGGGACGGGCGCCGGGGCGGTCCACCTTGTTGACGACGACGATCGGCTTCAAGCCCTGCGCCAGCGCTTTCCGCGTCACAAACCGCGTCTGGGGCATCGGGCCATCGACCGCATCGACCAGCAGCAGCACGCCGTCCACCATGGACAGGACGCGTTCGACTTCGCCGCCGAAGTCGGCATGTCCGGGCGTATCGACGATGTTGATGTGCGTGCCGGCGTAGGTGACGGCGCAGTTCTTGGCGAGGATGGTGATGCCCCGCTCGCGCTCGAGATCGTTCGAATCCATGACCCGCTCGACCACGTGCTGGTGCGCCGCAAACGTGCCTGACTGGCGCAGCAACTTGTCGACCAGCGTGGTCTTGCCGTGGTCGACGTGAGCGATGATCGCGATGTTGCGGATGGCGCGCATAGGTTGCCAAAAAAGCTGACAATTGTAGCACACGGGCCGCTCTAAGTACTTAAGTTTTTGAGAAATTAGTTCGGGGCCGCCACGCGCGGCGAGGCCATCGCACGCCCCCTGCGCGTGCACTCGCGCCCGACAACCCTCCCACCTCTGAAACCGCGGCACGTTCTATAGCTCAAAGGTATCTGTTTCCTACACCACTTCAGGAGGATTCATGTACGCAAAAACCTTGGGCTGCCTGGCGGTCGTGGCGTGCGCTGCCGCGAGCCTGGCTCAGGCGCAGGAGTATCCCACTCGGCCGGTCACGCTGGTCGTCCCGTTCGCAGCCGGCGGTCCCACCGACACGCTGGCGCGCAATCTGGGACAGAGCATGACCAGGACGCTCAAGCAGCAGATCGTGGTCGAGAATCGCGTGGGCGCCGGCGGCACCATCGGCGCCGCACATGTCGCCAAGGCGAAACCGGACGGCTACACCGTCCTGCTCGCACACATCGGCATGTCCACCGCGCCGGCGCTCTATCGCAAGCTGTCCTACAACCCGCTCACCGATTATGAGTACATCGGGCAGGTCGCCGACGTGCCGATGACCATGCTCGGCGCGAAGAAGCTTCCGCCCAACAACTTCAAGGAGTTCCTCGCCTACATCAAGGCGAACAAGAACAAGCTGACTTACGGCAACGCCGGGCTCGGCGCGGCTTCGCACCTGTGCGGGCTGCTGTTCATGAGTGCGATTCAGACCGACGTGCAGACCGTGTCCTACAAAGGCACGGCGCCGGCAATGACCGACCTGATGGGCGGGCAGATCGATTTCATGTGCGACCAGACCACCAATACCACCGGGCAGATCCAGGCCGGCACGGTAAAAGTGTACGGCGTGACCAGCGCCAAGCGCGTGCCTTCGCTCCCCAACGTTCCAACGCTCCAGGAGCAGGGGATGAAGGGATTCGAAGTGGTGGTGTGGCACGGCCTCTATGCGCCCAAGGGCACCCCCAAGGCTGCGCTCGACCGGCTCAATACGGCCCTGCTCGCCGCGGTGAAAGATCCGACGTTCAAGGAGGCGCTCGCCAAGCTGGGCGCGGAACCCGTTCCGCCGGAAAAGGTGACAGCCGAATCGCTGCGCTCGCTGCTTAAGTCGGAAACCGAGAAATGGGGTCCGATCATCAAGAAGGCGGGCGCGTACGCGGATTGAGCGAACTGAAGACATTTCAAGCGCCATCCACCAGGGGCAGACGGACGCGATAGAGATCGCGTCCGCGAGCCGCTGCGGTCGCATTCCAACGACATGATCCCCACGCGGAGAAAAATCACCGCGCGGATTGATTTTCCCGGCGGGACTGAGTAGAGTCTCCGAGAAGACATACCCCAAAGCCGCGCAGACGCGCCGTGTGGCTCCGCCCGCATCCGGCGGGGTGGCGCATTGCTTGCGCTGTAGACAACCAGCGTTTTTCCGAGAGAATCGATCGTCCTGTGTCGCCGTTCGAACTGCTCGAACCGCGGTCGTTGCGCAAAGCGGCCGCACTCCTCGATACCGACGCCGCGGCGCGTGTCTACGGCGGCGGAACGGCTGTCATGCTGATGATGAAGATGGGCGTGCTGCACCCCGAGCGCATCGTCAGCCTGCAGGGGATCGAAAAGCGCTATTCGCGCATCACCGCTGCCCGGGAAGGCGGGCTGCGCATCGGTGCGATGGCGACCCTATCCGCGATGGAGCACTCGGCTACGGTGCGCCGCGAAGCGCCCGTGCTGGTACAGGCGCTGCGCACACTCGCCAACGTTCGCGTGCGCAACGTCGCCACGCTGGGCGGGCATCTTGCGCATGCCGATCCGCATCTCGACCTGCCGCCGGTGTTGATTGCTCTCGGTGCGAACGTCGCGACGGTCAGCGTGAACGGCGGGCGCACGCTGCCGCTCGAGGACCTCTATGCCGGCTACCTGGAAACGACGCTGGGGCGAGGCGAATTGATTGCGGAAGTGACCGTTCCGCGGCAGCGTCCGCGCCGCGCGGCGTATCTGAAGTGCACCACGCGCTCCGCGGACGACTGGCCGGCGCTCGGCATTGCGGTTGCGCTCGAAGTCGACGGCATGGCCGTGCGCGCGGCGCGCATCGTGGTGAGCGCGGCGACCGATAAACCCACGCGGCTCGCGAAAACGGAGGCGATACTGAACGGCGCGAGCATCTCCGATGAGATTCTTCGCCGGGCGGGAGAAGCGGCCGTCGCCGAGGCGCAGATCAGCGGCGATGCCCACGGCTCGGCGGACTACAAGAGACAGCTCTTGCGCGTGTACCTGGGACGAGCGGTACGCAAGGCAGCGGAGGGCCGCTAGATGGACGACGCCGTGCGCGAACGCAATGGCAGCCACGGTTCGGCACCGGACGGTGTGGGCCGTTCGGTACCGCGCCTGGAAGGCAACGCGAAGGTCACCGGGCGGGCGCAATACGTGTACAACATGGCGCTCCCCGGCATGCTGCACGGAAAGATATTTCGCAGCACCGTGGCGCACGGCCGCATCAAGCGCATCGATGTGAGCGCGGCCCGGGCGTTTCCGGGGGTGCACCGCGTCGTGACCGGAGAAGACATCCAAACCCTCATTCCCGATCCGCACTACGGCCCCGCCTTTCACGATCAGCCCATTCTCGCGCTTGAAAAAGTCCGCTACGCCGGCGAGCCGGTGGCGGTCGTGCTCGCTGTGGATCCACACGTCGCCGAGACAGCTTCGCAGCAGATCGTGGCGGAGTACGACGAGCTGCCCGCGGTGTACGACGAGATCGAAGCCATGACGTCGCAGGCGGTCGTGCACGAAACGCTGAAGCCGGCCGGAACCTTCCCCGACCTGAAGCACCTTGAAGGGCGGCGCGACACCAATATCGCGCTCGATTTTCATCTGCGCCGCGGCGATACGGAGAAAGCGTTCGGCGCGGCCGACCGCGTGTTCGAGCACACCTTTCACACGCAGCAGGTCCTTCACGTCCCGCTGGAACCGTTCGTCACCGTGGTCGAGCCGGCCGGCAACGGCATCACGATCCACACCGCCACGCAAAGCCCTTCGTTCGTGCGCATCGAGATTGCGCGCCTTCTGGGCTGGCCGGAAAACCGGGTGCGCGTGAAAGTGCCTTATCTCGGCGGCGGATTCGGCGCCAAGCTCTACATCAAGCTGGAAGCGCTCGTGGCCGCGCTCGCGCTGATGACGCGCCGTCCAGTCAAGATCGCGCTGACCATGGAAGAGCAGTTCTACACCCTTACCAAGCATGCCGCCACGCTGCGCATCAAGAGCGCGGTGACCAAAGAGGGCCGCATCACGGGACGAGAGTGCGAAGTCTGGTGGAACGGCGGCGCCTATGCCGATATCGGCCCGCGCATTACGCAGAAATCCGGCTTCACCGCGCCCGGACCGTACGACATCGACAACGTCCGGATCGACTCGTATGCGCTCTACACCAATCTGCCGCCCGCCGGCGCCCTGCGCGGGTTCGGGATTCCCCAGCTGGTGTGGGCCTACGAGAGCCACGCCGATTTGATCGCGCGCGAGCTCGATATGGATCCGGTCGAATTCCGCCGCAAGAACATCCTGCGCAACGGCCGGCCGCAGGCGACCGGCACGCTCATGCAGGATGCGGCGATCGAGGCGGTGCTGGAGCGACTTGCCGCGCGCATGAACTGGACCCAGCCTGTCGATCGCGGTAGCGGAACCGTGCGGCGTGGCCGGGGACTCGCCATCGGATTCAAGGCCTCGATATCGCCGACCACCTCGGTCGCGATCGTGAATCTTTATGCCGACGGCACCTGCGGCGTCTACTGCAGCACGGTGGACATGGGGCAGGGATCGGACACGGCCATGGCGCAGATAGCCGCGGAAGTGCTCGGGATACCGGTCGAGTCGATTACGGTCGTGCACCCTGATACCGATGTCACGCCGTACGACATGGCGACGCTCGGCCCGCGCTCGCTTTACCACCTGGGCAACGCCGTGAAGCTCGCCGCGGAGGACGCCCGCGACA
>JBQTJV010000100.1:0-16382 GCA_052386775.1 Betaproteobacteria bacterium | reverse complement strand
TCGCGGGCGGCTTAGAGGCCGCCCGTTTTCTTTGGTGAGCGACGACGCTCGTGGCGAGCCGGGCCGCGCTGCGCTAAAATGTCAGTCGCTTTTTCCGCGCTTCTTCCCGACGGAGATCCATCCCTCTGCATGCCGGCGGCCAGTCCGCGAAAACGACTATAAGATGAATTTTTCGTCATTGCAGCCCGTCGAGATCGCCGTCGCGTTGTCGGTGATCTGGATCGGGCTGGGCTGCGCCGCGATTCCGGCGGCGCGCATGGCGAACGTCATCACCCGCTGGATTTTTCCTTCCGGCGCCGCTGTCGGTCTCACGCTTGCCACGACCGGCCTGTGGGCGATCAGCGCGGTTCCGAGAGCGCTCGTACTGCCGGCGGGTCTGCCCGACCTGCCGTTCCATGTGCGGGTGGACGCGCTATCCGGGTTCTTTCTGCTGCTGCTGGGTAGCGTGTCGTTCGGCATCTCGCTTTTTTCATCAGGCTACTTCGGCGATGCGGAAAAAAAAGAGCCCATCGGCCTGCTCTGCTGCCAGTACCACGTGTTCCTGGCGAGCATGGCGCTCGTCCTCATCGCCGACGACGCGTACCTCTTCATGGTCGCCTGGGAAACGATGGCGCTTGCTTCGTATTTTCTCGTCATCACCGACCACCACAGCGAGCAGAACCGCCAGGCGGGCTTCATCTACCTGTTCATCGCGCACCTCGGGGCGATCAGCATCCTGCTGAGCTTCGGCGTCCTGCACGGCGGACACGGCGACTATACGTTCGATGCGCTGCGCCGCGCCGAACTGTCGCCGTTCTGGGCGAGCGTTGCGTTTGCGCTGGCGTTTTTCGGCTTTGGCGCGAAGGCCGGCATGCTGCCGCTGCACGCCTGGCTGCCGGAGGCGCATCCTGCGGCACCGTCGCCGGTATCCGCATTGATGTCGGGGGTCATGCTGAAAACGGCGATCTACGGCATGGTGCGCGTCATCTACGATCTGATCGGCGACATACAGTGGCAGTGGGGGCTCACCGTGCTGCTGTTCGGCGCGGCGACCTCGCTCTTTGGCGTGCTGTTCGCGCTGATGCAGCATGATCTGAAGCGCCTGCTCGCCTATCACTCCGTGGAGAACATCGGCATCATTCTCATCGGCATCGGGCTCTCGATGGTCTTCATCGGGAGCGGCCACCCCGTCGCTGGCGTGCTGGGATTGATCGCGGGCCTATATCACACCCTCAACCACGCGGTGTTCAAAGGTCTGCTGTTTCTCGGTTCGGGCGCGATCCTGCGCTCTACCGGCCTCAGGAATCTGAACGAGATGGGCGGGCTCATCCGTTACATGCCGCATACTGCGCTGTACTTCCTCGTTGGCGCGTTAGCCATCTCCGCGCTGCCGCCGTTGAACGGCTTCGTATCCGAGTGGCTGACCTTCCAGGCCTCGCTGCAGGCGCCGATACTCGAGAGCAGCGTGGTGCGGAGTCTCGTGCCGATCGTTGCGGCCGTGCTGGCGCTGTCCGGTGCATTGACCGGCATGTGCTTCGTAAAGGTTTATGGCGTCGCCTTCCTCGGACAGCATCGGCATGCGCTCGCCGAAAGGCCGCGCGATGCAAACGGATGGGAACGCGCCGGCATGCTGTGGCTCGCGCTGGGCTGCGTCGCGCTGGGGCTGTTGCCGGTGCTCATGCTGGCGCAGCTCAACGAAGTGAGTTCGGCGCTGATCCGGGCGAGCCTTCCGGAGGACGCGTTGAAATCCGGCTGGCTCTGGCTCGTGCCCACCTCCGCCGCCCAGGCGAGCTACAGCCCGGTGGTTTTTTTGCTGGTGATTGCGGTGGTGGTCGGATTGACGTTCGCGGTCGTCCGCCGTCTCTACCATGGCCGCCTGCGTCGTGCCGATCCGTGGGACTGCGGCTACCCCGAACAGAACGCCCGCATGGAGGATACCGCCGACGGTTTCGGGCAGCCCATCCGCCATGTTTTCGCGCCGGTCTACCGCATCCACCGCGACATTCCGCGCCCGGACGATCCGCAGCCGGTGTTCCGGCAGGAGGTCGAAGACCGGCACTGGTACTGGATCTATCTGCCGGTCGCGCGCTTCACGGAGTTTCTTTCCAGCCATGTCGGCAGGCTGCAGCAGGGCCGCATCTCGGTCTACCTGCTTTACAGCTTCGTCACGCTGATCGCGTTGCTGGTGTTCGTGTGATGAACCGGGCGAGCGGAATCGCTTTTCAGGTCCTGCAATCCGTGCTGGTGGTGCTGATCGCCCCGCTCGTGCTGGGCTGGGTCAATCAATGCCGCGCCTGGATGCAGAATCGCAGCGGCCCCGGCATCTGGCAGCCGTACAAGGTGCTCAACAAGCTGTTTCACAAGGATGCGGTGCTCGCGCACAACGCTTCGCCGCTGTTTCGGACGACCCCCTACATCCTGTTCGGCTGCATGTGGCTCGCCGTGGGCATCGTGCCGGTGCTCGCGACGTCGCTGCCGTTTGCGCCGGCAGCCGATGTCATTGCGCTGGTCGGGCTGTTCGCGCTGGCGCGGGTTTTCATTTCCCTGGCGGGCATGGACATCGGGACCTCCTTCGGCACGCTCGGCGCACGCCGCGAGATGATGATCGGGTTTCTCGCCGAACCGGCGATGCTGATGACGCTGTTCACCGCTTCGCTCATCAGCCATTCGACTTCCCTCGTGACCATCGTGCAGACACTGGGCCAGAGCGAGTTCGTGATCTACCCCAGCATGGCTTTCGCCGCAATCGCGTTTTTGATGGTGCTGCTGGCCGAAAACGCGCGCATTCCCATCGACAATCCCTCGACCCACCTCGAGCTCACCATGATCCACGAGGCGATGATCCTGGAATACTCGGCGCGCCACCTCGCGCTGGTCGAATGGGCCTCCAGCCTCAAATTGACCGCCTACATCACCATCGGGATCGCGATATTCGCCCCGTGGGGCATCGCTGCGGCGGACGACTGGGCGGGGGTCCCGATCGCGCTCGGCGCACTGGTCGCGAAACTGGCGCTCGCCGGCTTCGGCCTGGCGCTGCTCGAGACGGTATCGGCCAAGATGCGGATTTTCCGGGCACCGGAGTTTCTCGCCACGGCGTTCCTGCTGGCGACGCTCGGCATGCTGACCCATTTCGTCCTGGAGACCTGAGTGCCAGCGCTTCCGCTTTCCGGTCAGCTCATCAACCTGTTCGCGGCGCTGCTGCTGCTGCTGGCGTTTGCCATGCTGACCCAGCGGCGCATCCTTTCGCTGATCAATCTCTTCGCGCTGCAGGGGCTGGTGCTGACGCTGTCCACGCTGGTGGTCGCCTATACGACGCAGCAGGGCCATCTCTACGTTTCGGCAGCGGTCACGCTGGGGCTGAAGGTCGTGGCCCTGCCCTGGTTTCTCTACTGGCTCATCCACAAGCTCAATGTGCGCTGGGACGTCGAATCGGTGGTCAACATTCCGGTGCAGATGCTGATCGGGATTGCCCTGGCGATCTTCGCCTTCAATCTCGCCGCCCCGATTTCGCAGATGGCGGGCACCATCACCAAGAGCACGCTCGGCATCGCTCTCGCCTGCATTCTGCTCTCGTTCCTCATGATGATTACGCGGCGCAAGGCGGTTTCGCAGGTCATCGGCTTTCTGGCGATGGAGAACGGACTGTTCTTTGCCGCGACTTCCGCGACCTATGGCATGCCGATGGTGGTCGAGCTGGGCATCCTGTTCGACGTGCTGGTCGCCGCGCTGGTATTCGGGGTATTTTTCTTCCACATCCGCGAAACCTTCGAGAGTCTCGACATCCACCACCTCGAGAAGCTCAAGGAACATTAGGTTCCAGCGTGGAACTCCTCCTCGTACTCGGCGTTCCCTTTGCAGGCGGCCTCGTCCTCGCCTTCTGGGGCCAGCGCTCGTTCGCGCCGGAACTCAACAGCGTGATGAGCCTTGCCACGTTCGGCGCTGCGGCGTTTCTGACGGGCAAGGTGATCACCGACGGGCCCATGCTGGTGTGGGAGGAGAATTTCTTCGTCGATCCGTTCAACGTGTTTCTCGTGGCACTGACGGCATTCGTCGCATTCACCACCTCGCTCTTCAGCCGCCCGTACATGCGTATCGAAGCGCACGCCGGACGCCTCTCGCCGAACCGGCTGCGCCTCTATCACAGCATGTACCAGATGTTCACTTTCACCATGCTGCTCGCGCTGCTCACCAACAACGTGGGCATCCTGTGGGTGGCGATGGAGGCGGCGACGCTGACGACGGTGCTGCTGGTGAGCCTCTATCGCACGCCGGCGAGCCTCGAGGCGGCATGGAAGTACTTCATCCTGTGCGGCGTGGGCATCGCGCAGGCGCTGTTCGGCACGATCCTGCTTTACTTTGCCGCGGAGAAAGTGCTGGGCGCAGGCGGCACCGCGCTCCTCTGGACCCATCTGAACGACGTCAAAGGCGAGCTGGAGCCCACTGTCATGGGACTCGCGTTCGTTTTCCTGCTGGTCGGTTACGGCACCAAGGTCGGACTGGCGCCGCTGCACAACTGGCTGCCCGACGCGCACGCCGAAGGCCCGACGCCGATCTCCGCGGTGCTGTCCGGCCTGCTGCTCAACGTCGCGCTCTATGCGGTGGTGCGCGCCAAAGTGCTGGCGGAGGGCGCGCTCGGCACGCATTTCGCCGGCAACCTGATGATGGGATTTGGCCTGCTGTCAGTGGTGGTCGCAGCGTTCCTGCTTTCCCGGCAGAAAGACGTCAAACGGCTCTTTGCGTATTCGTCGATCGAGCACATGGGGCTCATGACCTTTGCGTTCGGCATGGGCGGTGCGCTCGCCACTTTCGCCGGCCTGCTGCACATGACAGTGCATTCGCTCACCAAGTCCGCCATCTTCTTTGCCGTCGGTCATGCGGCACAGAAGTCCGGCACCCAGGCGATGAGCGACATCCGCGGGTTGATGGAGAGTAACCCGACGATAGGCTGGGGGCTGCTGCTCGGAAGCCTCGCCATTCTTGGCATGCCGCCCTTCGGCGTTTTCGCGAGCGAGTTCATGCTCCTCACCGCGGCGATGCACCAGCAGCCGTGGGCGACGCCCTTTCTCCTCGCGGCGCTCGGCGTGGCGTTCGCGGCGATTTTCGGCAAAGTGCAGCCGATGGTTTTCGGCGCCGCCAATCTGAAGCGGCTGCCGCAGCGCCCGGCGCTGATACCCGTTTTCGTGCATCTCGCAATCGTGCTCATGCTGGGCCTCTACATCCCGCCTTATCTCGCCGAATGGTACCGGCAGGCAGCGCAATTGATCGGATGAAAAAGGGCTGCGATGACGCTGAATGACTTCCCTTTCGCGACCAGGCCGCTGGCGGGCGCCATGCCGGTCTGGACGGCGCGGGTCGATGCGCCGCAATGGCGTGCCGCCTGTTCCATGGTGCGCGAGAAAGGCGGCCGGCTGGTCGCGCTGTGGGGCGCCGATTACAGCGACATCGGCGCGGGGTGCGCCGTGCATGCCGCCCTCAGCATGCAACCCGGTCTGCTCGTCATCGCATCGCCGCTCGCCGAGTACAGCTACCCGGACGTGTCGGATGTCTTTCCTGCCGCGAACCGGATGCAGCGCGCCGTGCAGGATCTGTATGGCGTGCGCGCGGAGAGCGCAGCGGACGCACGCAAGTGGCTGCGTCACGCGGCATGGCCCGAGGACGTCTTCCCGCTTCGCAAAGCGTTCGATGGGCGGCAAACGTTCCCCCAGGGCGTGGACGGCTACGCCTTCGTCGAAGTGGGCGGCGAGGGCGTGCACGAAATTCCGGTCGGCCCCGTTCATGCCGGCACGATCGAGCCGGGGCACTTCCGCTTTTCCATTGTCGGCGAGGGCATCCTGCGGCTGGAGGAGCGGCTCGGCTACAAGCACAAGGGCATCGAGAAGCGCTTCGAGTCGATGACGCTGGCGCAAGGCGCGAGACTCGCCGGTCGTGTCTCCGGCGATTCCACGGTCGCCTACGCCTGGGCCTACGCGATGGCGGTGGAAAGCGTGACCGGTACCGTTCCTCCGGCGCGCGCGCTGTGGCTGCGCGCGCTCCTGCTCGAGCGCGAGCGCATCGGCCAGCACCTCTGGGACCTCGGCTTCCTGGGCAACGACGCGGGGCTCGCGTTCGGGCTTGCCCAGTTTTCGCGCCTGCGCGAAGACTGGCTGCGCACGAGTCACGCGCTGTTCGGCCATCGCTATCTCATGGATGCCATTCTCCCCGGCGGAGTCGCGCGCGACATCGATGCGCGCGGCGTCGTCCGTTTGCGCCAGGAGCTGCCGGAGCTCGGGAAAGCGGTGACGCTGCTCAAGAATATCTACGACGAGCACGCCGGGCTGCAGGACCGCTTCATCGGTTGCGGTCGCGTCAAGCCGGAGCTTGCTGACAGCATGGGCCTGACCGGACTTGCCGGTCGCGCGAGCGCGATGGCGTGCGATCTGCGCGCGCAGTTCCCGACCGCACCCTATGACCGCCTGGACGTGCGCATGGCGACGCATCGCAACGGCGACGTGGCGGCACGGGTGACGGTGCGCTTCGAGGAGATCGCGGAATCGCTGCGGCTCATCGATCTTATCCTTGCGCAATTGCCGGCCGGCGCCATCGCCGTGCCGCTCGCCGACGCCCCGGAGAACGCGCTCGGCATCGGCTGGGTGGAGGGCTGGCGCGGCGAAATCCTGGTCGCTCTGGAGACCGGCCCGGAAAATCGCATCCGCCGGCTGCACCCGCACGATCCTTCGTGGCAGAACTGGCCGCTGCTCGAGCGCGCGGTACTGGGCAACATCGTCCCGGATTTTCCGCTCATCAACAAATCGTTCAACCTCAGTTACTCGGGACAGGACCTATAGAACCTATCTCAATAATGGGCACGTGTGCGACGGAGGCGATGTGGGATGCAGTTTTAGGAGGGCGAGTGCAGCAATATCGCGAATATTGCAAGGGAGCCCGACGACGAAATGCGCCCAGAGCGCCCCGTCCCTTCGGGTTGTGGTCAAAACGCGCGCCTGCGTTGTCGCGGGTCTTGTTAATGCGCCCCGGCTTCGGTCTCGCGCAGCGTGGTGCGGGACGGGGCGCGCAGCGGCGTATACATTCGGCAGCGGTAAACTGGGGCTTCTGCGGCTGCTCCCGCAAACGGGCCTGCGGCTAACGAGTCGCAGCCGCCGCGATATCAACTGCGCCCCGCTCCTCGCATTCATCACGTTTTGGCCACAACGCATCACGCGTCCATTATTGAGATAGGTTCTAGCCGTGTATCAACTGCTGAAACAGATCGTCAGGACCGGCATCAAGACCGAAGCGCCGCCGCAGACGGACGAAACGCTGCGCGTCACCGCGCAACGGCTGCGCGCCGAGATCCTGGAGCGCTTCGCCGGCTCGCTCACCATCCGGCACGTCGATGCCGGTTCGTGCAATGGCTGCGAACTGGAGATCAATGCGCTCAACAATCCCTACTACAACCTCGAAGGCCTGGGGATCAGATTCGTCGCGAGCCCGCGCCATGCCGACATGCTGCTCGTCACCGGGCCCGTTTCGCGCCACATGGAGACGGCGCTGAAGCGAACCTACGAGGCGACTCCGGAACCGAAACTGGTGGTCGCGCTCGGCGATTGCGGCTGCGACGGCGGAATCTTCGGTACCGGCTACGCAAGCTGCGGCGGGGTCTCCAGCGTCATTCCGGTGGATGTTGCGGTCCCCGGATGCCCGCCCGCGCCGGCCGCGATCATGCAAGGCATCCTTACCGCCATTTCGACGAAGGGATGACGTTTCTTACGGTTGCTTCAATGCCTGCGCGAAGAAGGCATGCGTGCGGCGGATCGCGTCCTCGCGTGCTTGCGGATGTTCGCCGATGGTCGCGCCCATCCGGTCGGGTTTGTTGAGATTGCGCACGTTGGGCCGATACCGCACCGGCAGATCGTAGCGATCGAAGCTGTGATGGGCGCCTGGGTAGGTCACGATGTCCACCGCTGCCCCTTCTTTTTGCGCGATGGCAGCGAGATCCTTGCACGGCTGGGCGGGCGTCCAGTCATCCGCCTCCCCACTCAGGATCAGCAGCGGTGCATAGGGGCGATACGCTGTCTTTGACCCGGACAGCGCGCGGCAGCCGGGATAAAACGCCACTGCGGCGCGAAAGCCGGGGTCGATCCGACTGGCCGGGCGCATGCTGTACAGCGTGCCGGTGCCGCCGTTGGACCAGCCGATCACGCCGATCCGTCCCTTGACCACGTAAGGCTGTGCGTTCAGCCACCGGGCTGCCGCGTACGCATCCTCGACCCGTTCGCGGCTTTCGAGGATGGGCCGTTTCTGCAGCTCGCAGATCGTGCGGTAGCCCCGCGGATTGAAGCTGTCGACCAGCAGCGCGACGTAGCCATCCTCGGCCAGCAGTTCCGCCCAGCGTCGATAGGAATTCGTCACGTATCCCGAGGGCGTATACATGCCGCTGCAGCCGTGGAGCAGGACCAACGCCGGAAAAGGACCGTCGCCCCTGGGGCGGAACTGGAGCGCGCTCAACGACACCGGTTCCCCGTTGTAGGGCTTCAGCGCGGAGAATTCCGTCCACTCGATGTCGTATGCGGCGTGCGCCGCGGATTGCGCGAATCCGAAGAGGCAGATCAGGATCGGCATCCACACCGCGAGGAGCTGCGGGCCATCCCGGCGCCGGCATGATGATGAGGGCGGCCGCATGGCTAATTCACGCGATACCGGGCGATCATATCCCTGTCCAGCTCGATCCCGAATCCGGGTGAACCGGACAGCTCGAACATGCCGCGGCGCACGGCGGGACGGTTGCTCCACATCGATTGCCACACCGGGTCGCGATCGGGATCGGCGAAGCACTCGAGATAGCTGCCGTGCGGTATCGCGGCGAGCAGATGCAGCGCGATCTGCGGTTCCTCGTGATGCGCCATTTCGACGCCCGCCGCGGCACAGAGCGCCGCCGCCCGGCGCCAGTCGGTCACGCCGCCGCCTTCCGACGCGTCGTAATTGACGACGTCCACGGCGCCTGCCTCCACCAGCCGTCTTATGCCGTGGCTCGTGATCTCGCATTGGCCGGCCGCGACCGGAATGCGGGCCGACTGCCGCACGCGCGCCATCAGCGCCGCATCGTCGTACCAGTGACACGGCTCCTCGAACCAGCGGATGTCGTGGCGTTCGATGAGCCGCGCGAAGCGAACGGCATCCTGTGCGCTCCAGCCGCGGTTGGCGTCGACCATCAGCACGAAATCGGGGCCGGCTGCCTCGCGTGCGGCCTGAACGCGCTGCGCATCCTCTTCCGGCGTGAGACCGCCGACCTTGAACTTGCAGCCCGCCATGCCCGCTTCGCGATACATTTCCATCTCCCGGGCGATATCGGCGAGCGTCTTGCCGGGCATGTAGTAACCGCCGATGGAGATGATCGGCAGGCTGCGGCGATAGCCGCCCAGCAACTTGCAGACGCTCGTGCCGAGCGCTTTGCCGACGATATCCCACACGGCGCAGTCGACGCACGCGATCGCTTCGAGCAGCGTCTTGCGGTCGCGGCTCGCGTGCGTCAGCGCGAACATCTTCTCCCACAGGCGCTCGCTTTCGAAAACGCTCATGCCCGCAATCAGCGGTGCGAGTTCTTCCGCGATTACGCGCGCGATTTCCCGCCCGTGCTCGCGGTTGTCGCCGTTGTAGACTTCGCTGACGAGACCTTCCGCCGTGCGCATGCGCGTGACGATGGTGCAGCGCTTGAGAACGGCGTAGGTGCTGCCGCCGAAATTCTTCTTGAGCGGGATTTCGATCGCGATCGCCTCGATGCTTTCAATGCGCATGAGAAGCTATACCCGCAAAGGACGCACAGGACGCAAAGGGAAAGCTATTTAACGCGCATGCCGGGCTGGGCGCCGGAATCGGGCGCGAGCAGGAACAAGCCGGGTCCGTCACCGGAGGCGGCAAGCACCATGCCTTCGGAGACACCGAACTTCATTTTTCGCGGCGCGAGGTTGGCGACCATCACGGTGAGCCGCCCCTTGAGCTTCTCCGGATCGTAGGCCGACTTGATGCCGGCAAACACGGTGCGCGTCGTCCCACCCAGGTCGAGCGTGAGCTTGAGCAGCTTGTCCGCCCCTTCAACGTGCTCGGCGTCCACGATTTTCGCGATGCGCAGATCCACTTTTCCGAAGTCGTCGATATTGATCATCGGTGCGATCTCTGTTTTCTCCTCGGCATGAATTTGATGCTCGGCGTGACGGGTTTGAGAGTGCGCTGCAGCCGCAGACCCGGTCGGCTGCATGCTTTCCTTGTTCGCGGCAACCAGCGCGTCAATCTGCTTTCGCTCGATGCGCGTCATCAGATGTTCGTATTGGTTAATCCGTATCGGCCTTGATTCCAAGTCGCTCCATGTAAGATTGGGAGTGCCAAGGAACGCTTCCGCTCTCGCGGCGAGCGCCGGCAATATCGGCTTCAAAAAAATAGTCATTCGGTAAAAGCAAGAGATCGCCTCACTGCATATCCAATGCAACCTTTGTCGCTGTTCGGGATGCTTTGCCAGATGCCATGGCTTATTAGAGTCGAAATATTGATTTACCTTGTCGGCAAACGACATCATCGCCCGAATGGCCCGGCCGAATTCCCGGGCTTCATAGGCCTCGGTGATTTCATCCTCGACTTCGGCAACTCCGATGGCGGATACGTTATCTGTGGAAACAGTCGCGGACTGCTCGCACAGGTTGCCGTCAAAGAACTTCAAGAGAAAACTGGATGCCCGGCTCGCGATGTTCACGTACTTTCCGACCAGGTCGCTATTCACGCGCGCGACGAAGTCGTCCAGGTTGAGGTCGATGTCCTCCATCGTCGCGTTCAATTTCGCGGCGTAATAGTAGCGCAGCCATTCCGGGTTGAGTCCCTGCCTGAGATAGCTGTCGGCTGTGATGAAGGTCCCGCGTGACTTGGACATTTTCTCGCCGTTTACCGTCAGAAAACCGTGCGCAAAGACGTAGGTCGGCGTGCGGAAGCCCGCGCTCTGCAGCATCGCCGGCCAGAAGAGCGCGTGAAAGTACAGGATGTCCTTGCCGATGAAGTGAATCATCTCGGTGCCTTGGTCGCGGCTTTTCACTGCATCGGTAAAAGCATCGAAGTCCAGTCCGCGCCGGGCGCAAAGATTGCGGAAACTCGCGAAATACCCGACCGGCGCATCGAGCCAGACGTAGAAATACTTGCCCGGCGCATCGGGAATCTCGAAGCCGAAATACGGTGCGTCCCGCGAGATGTCCCAGTCGGTGAGGCCGGCCTTGAACCATTCGTCGAGCTTGTTCGCCGCTTCCGTCTGCAACGTCCCGGGCGAGCGGGTCCAGCGTTTCAGGAAGTCGGTGCAATTTCCCAGCTTGAAGAAATAATGCTCGGACCGCTTCTTGACCGGCGTCGCGCCCGACACCGCCGAATAGGGATTGATGAGTTCGGTGGGCGAGTACGTCGTGCCGCACACCTCGCAGGCGTCCCCGTACTGGTCCTGCGCGTGACACTTGGGGCACTCGCCCTTGATGAAGCGGTCCGGCAGAAACATGTTCTTGAGCGGGTCGTAGTATTGCTCGATCGCCCTCTGCTCGATCAGCCCGACTTGGCGCAGCCGCCGGTAGATTTCGTAGGAGAGTTCCCGGTTCTCCGGCGAGTGCGTGGAGTAATAGTTGTCGAACGCGACATGGAAACCGCGAAAGTCGCGATCGTGTTCTTCATGCATCCGGGCGATCAGCGTCTCCGGCGGGATGCCTTCCTGCTCGGCGCGCAGCATGACCGGCGTGCCGTGCGTGTCGTCGGCACAGACGTAGTGCACCTCGTGCCCCTGCATCCGCTGAAAGCGCACCCAAATGTCGGTCTGGATGTATTCGACGAGGTGCCCGAGGTGGATCGCGCCGTTGGCGTAGGGCAGGGCCGAGGTGACGAGAATGCGGCGCTTTTTCATTGCACGGCCGGAACTTGGAGAGTCGCGATTGTAACAAACCAGCATGCGGGGTCCGGTCGGTGCGTGAGGCTCGCGTGCCGACCGGCGGCGGCACACGATAGGTTCTATAATCGCGCTCTATTCGAGGGCAAGAGGAATTCCCCATGGCGATAGCGGAGCAGCAGGTTCAGGACGCGCTCAGGCAGCTCGTCGATCCCAACACGCGCAAGGATTACGTGTCGAGCAAGTCGGCGCGGAACATCAAGGTGGCCGGCGACAACGTGACGCTGGATGTTCTCCTCGGCTACCCGGCGAAAAGCCAGATCGAGCCGATCCGCAGGGAGATTACGTCGAAACTGAAAAGCATTCCGGGCGTGGGCAATGTTAACGTCAACGTTTCGATGAAGATCGTCTCCCATGCCGTGCAGCGCGGCGTGAGTCTCGTGCCGGGCATCAAGAACATCATCGCGGTGGCGTCCGGGAAGGGCGGTGTAGGCAAGAGCACGACCGCGGTGAACCTCGCGCTCGCGCTGGCTGCAGAAGGGGCAAGCGTCGGCGTGCTCGACGCGGACATTTACGGGCCGTCGCAGCCCATGATGCTCGGCATCCGTGGCCGCCCGGAATCGAAGGACGGCAAGAGCCTCGAACCCATGGAGGGACACGGCTTGCAGGCGATGTCCATCGGCTTCCTGGTCGACGTGGAAACGCCCATGGTGTGGCGAGGGCCGATGGTGACCCAGGCGCTGGAGCAGCTCCTGCGCGAGACCAAGTGGCGGGATATAGACTACCTGGTCGTGGATCTGCCTCCCGGCACCGGCGACATCCAGCTGACGCTTGCCCAGCGGGTGCCGGTGACCGGCGCCGTCATCGTGACGACGCCGCAGGACATCGCGCTGATCGACGCCCGCAAGGGGCTCAAGATGTTCGAGAAGGTCGGCATTCCCATCCTCGGTATCGTCGAGAACATGTCGCTTCACCTCTGCTCGAACTGCGGCCACGAGGAGCGCATCTTCGGCGAAGGCGGTGCCGCACGGATGGCGAAAGACTCCGGCGTGGAAGTGCTGGGGGCGCTGCCTCTCGACATCGCCATTCGGGAGCAGGCGGACTCGGGGAAGCCCACCGTGGTGTCGGATCCCGACGGCCGCGTCGCCACCATCTACAGGCAGATCGCCCGACGGGTCGCCGTGCAGATCGCCGAACGTCAGCAGGACCACTCCGCGGCGTTCCCCAAGATCGTCGTCCAGAATACCTGAGACACGCGGAAATCGGGAGGGAAGCATGACCATCAAATCCGACCGGTGGATTCGCCGCATGGTGGAGCGTCACCAGATGATCGAGCCCTTCGAGCCGGGGCAGATCAAGTATGCGGACGGCCGCCGGCTGGTGTCCTACGGCACTTCGAGCTACGGCTACGACATCCGCTGCTCCAACGAATTCAAGATCTTCACCAACATCAACACCACCATCGTCGACCCCAAGAACTTCGACGAGCGCTCGTTCGTGGATTTCCGGGGCGAAGTCTGCATCATCCCGCCGAACTCGTTTGCGCTCGCCCGCACCGTGGAATATTTCAGGATCCCGCGCACTGTGCTCACCATCTGCCTGGGCAAGAGCACCTACGCCCGCTGCGGCATCATCGTGAACGTCACCCCGCTGGAACCGGAGTGGGAGGGCTACGTGACGCTCGAGTTCTCCAATACCACGCCGCTGCCGGCCAAGATCTACGCCAACGAAGGCGTCGCGCAGGTGATCTTTCTCGAGTCCGCGCCGGACGACGTCTGCCAGACTTCCTACAAGGACCGGGGCGGGAAATACCAGGGGCAGACGGGCGTCACGCTGCCCAAGATCTGAGCTTCGAGTCGGGGTGCCTGCCGGACACCATGTCCGGGCTCGGCTCGCGCCCGAACTTCACGCTTGCCGCGGCGTCCAATCGCGCGCTCCAGCGCCAAATTTTTTTTTGAGGCCGGGCCCTAAATCCCTTGATTCCTGGGTAATAGAACCTATAATTCGCGAAAATTTGGCGATATTTGTGAACGTTGCGTTACAGGCTTCGAAGGAGGTCATCATGACAGGCTCGAGGAACCACTGCGGCACGGTTGAAGTTGTGGCTTTTTTGATACCCGAAACTTAGGTCCAAAGGAGAGACTTTGATGGCCGTGCGCTCCGTCGCCGTTAAGAAACCGCAACCCGCTTTCGAGAACGATCAGCAGCTTTTCGATACCCATCCCGAAGTACGCCTGGACTTCGACCGCGTCCGGGAAGCGCTGCAAAAGGGTTACACCAAGCCCTTCCTTCTGGTCGACACCCAAATCGTTCGAACCAAGGCCCGCCGCTTCAAGGCCGCCATGCCGCGCGTGCAGCCGCACTACGCGGTGAAGGCGAACCCCGATCCGCGCGTGCTGAAGGCGTTGATCGAGGAAGGCGTCGGCTTCGAGATCGCGTCCATCGCCGAGCTCGACCTGCTGCTCGGTCTGGGCGTGGCGGCGGCGCAGATCTACTACTCCAACCCGATGAACTCGCGCGCCTATATCGAGTACGCCGCGGCGCAAGGGGTCGAGTGGTACGTGCTCGACAGCGTGGAGGAGCTGCGCAAGATCGTGAGCGTCAAGGCCGACGCCAAGCTCTACGTGCGCATCGAAGCGCCCAACGTGGGCAGCGACTGGCCGCTCGCCGGGAAATTCGGCATCAAGAGCAGCGAAGTGGACGGCATCATCGCCGAGGCGGTGCAGTTGGGCGCCGATTTGGCCGGCGTGACGTTCCACGTCGGATCGCAGTGTCGCAACCCCGAGAACTGGCGCATCGGCATCCAGCACGCCAAGCGCGTGTTCCGGAAAATGCGGCTCGCCGGGCTGTCGCCGCGGCTGCTCAACATCGGCGGCGGCTACCCCGTCCGTCACGTGAAGCCGATTCCGTCCATCGAACGGATCGCGGAGGTTGTCAACCACGGTATCCGCGACATCCCGCAGGACGTGCGAGTCATGGCGGAACCGGGCCGGTTTCTCGTGTCCGATGCCGGTTACTTCGTGTGCCGGGTGGTGGGGACGGCGACCCGCGGCGGCAAGCGCTGGATGTACTGGGATGCGGGCGTGTTCGGCGGCGTCATCGAGACCACCGAAGGCCTGCGCTACGAGATCCATACCGATCGCACCGGGAAGGCGATTCCGTGGTGCATCGCCGGCCCCACCTGCGATTCGGTGGATGTCTGCATGCGTGACGAGCTGTTCCCGGAGGACATGCAGGAGGGGGACTTCATCTACATCGCGAATGCCGGCGCCTACACCACCGCCTACGCGAGCAACTTTAATGGCTTTCCGCTGCCGGAAGTGCGCGTGATCTAGCGGCGCACGGAGTCAACTTGACGGGCGCCTTGACGCCCGTTTTTTTTGGGGGGCACGGCCGGGTTGTGCGCTTCGGGGACGTGCTAATCCCGGACGCGGTCGAGGATGGCAAAGCGGTAGGGGTAGGGATGGCGCCCATCGGCGGGAAAAGACTCCGCCGAAACCTCGCGCCACGCATCAGGTGCTATCTCCGGCATGTAGGTGTCGCCGGCCGGTTCTGCGTCCACCGTCGTGAGATAGATGCGATCCGCGTGAGGAAGCGCCTCCTGGTAGAGTTCCCCCCCTCCGATCACGAAGATCTCGTCGTCTGATCCGCATGCATCGAGCGCAGCCGCCATGGAGTGCGCGACGATCGCTCCCGGGACCCGGTAGTCCAGCTGCCGCGTGACGATTACCGTGGTCCGGCCGGGCAGCAAGCGGCCGATCGACTCGTACGTTCTGCGGCCCATCACGATGTGGTGCCCCATCGTGATGCGCTTGAAGAGCTGCAGCTCGTTCGGCAGATGCCAGGGAATGCGTCCGCCGGCGCCGATCACGCGGTTTCTCGCCATGGCCACGACCAGCGACAGGCGCGGGCCGGGTTTGCGCTCTGCACCAGCGATCACGGGATGACCCGCACTTCAGACGGCGATCGGCGCCTTGATCGCCGGATGCGGGTCGTAACCTTCGAGCGTGAAATCGTCGTACTTGAAGTCGAAAATGCCGCGCACCGCGGTGTTGAGCCGCATTACCGGCAGCCGGCGCGGCGTGCGGCCGAGCTGCTCCCGCGCCTGGTCGAGGTGATTGAGATAGAGGTGCGTGTCGCCGAACGTATGGACAAATTCGCCGGGCTTGAGGCCGCACACCTGCGCCACCATCAACGTCAGCAGGGCATACGAGGCGATGTTGAACGGCACGCCGAGGAAAAGATCGGCGCTGCGCTGGTACATCTGGCACGACAGGCGGCCGGCTGCAACGTAGAACTGGAAGAACGCGTGGCACGGCATGAGTGCCATGCGGTCGAGTTCGCCCACGTTCCACGCCGAAACGATGAGACGCCGGGAATCGGGATTTCTGCGGAGTTGCTCGATGACCTGCGTGATCTGATCGATGTGGCGGCCGTCCGCAGCGGGAGAACGGCGTCACCATCTGGGACGAATGGGCCGATGCGCAGGGCAATCTCGGCCCCGTATACGGATACCAATGGCGCT
>JBQTJV010000099.1:0-12268 GCA_052386775.1 Betaproteobacteria bacterium | reverse complement strand
GGTGATTCCGATAGAATTCCACTATGGACCACCCCACCGAGACCGTACGGCAGCGCAGCGACTTTCCTGGAAGCATATTCCTCGTGGGGTTGATGGGGGCGGGCAAGACGTCCGTGGGCCGTGCGTTAGCCCGGCGGCTACACAAGCAGTTTTGCGATAGCGACCATGAGATCGAGCGTCTCACCGGCGTGAAAATTCCGCTCATTTTCGAGATCGAGGGTGAAGCCGGTTTCCGGTTGCGGGAGACCAAGGTGCTCACCGAGTTGACCCAGCGCCCCGATATCGTGCTCGCCACCGGGGGCGGCGCAGTGCTCTCGGAACAGAATCGCCGATTGCTCAAGCAACATGGCACTGTGGTGTACCTGCGCGCTTCGCCGCGCGACCTGTGGGTTCGCACCCGCCACGATAAAAACCGGCCGCTGCTGCGGAATACGGATCCTCTCGTCACATTGCAGGCCCTGTTCGCCGAACGTGATCCTCTCTATAGAGAAATCGCCGATCTGGTCGTGGACACCGGAAACCAGACGGTGGCCGCACTGGCGCACAGGCTTGAATCACGGCTCGCACGACTGCGCGGCGGCCCTGAAGTCCCGGCGGCGCACTGAGGCATATTCGGTGCAAACGCTCACCGTGCCCTTGGCGGATCGCAGCTACCCGATTTACGTCGGTGCGGGCTTGCTCGGCCAGGCGGAACTCATCGCGAGCCACCTGCCGCAACCCAGGGCTGCCGTGGTGACCAATGCCACCGTGGCCCCGCTTTATCTCCCGGCTTTATGTCGGGCGCTGGAGTCTCGTGGCGTCGGCGCGATTCGCATCGTGCTGCCGGACGGCGAAGCCCATAAAAACGCGGCGACCCTGAACAGGATCCTGGACGCCCTGGTCGAGGAACGTTGCGAGCGCAAGACTGCGATCCTCGCCCTTGGCGGCGGCGTGATCGGGGACTTAGCCGGGTTTGCGGCTGCAATCTATCAACGGGGAGTCCCGTACATCCAGCTCCCCACCACTCTGCTGGCGCAGGTCGACTCTGCGGTCGGTGGCAAGACGGCGATAAACCACCCGCGGGGCAAGAACATGATCGGAGCGTTCTACCAGCCGCTCGCCGTAGTGGTCGATACCGACACCATCGGCACGCTTCCTGACCGCGAACTGGGCGCCGGAATTGCCGAAATAATCAAGTATGGACTCATCCGGGATGCGCGATTCTTCGAGTGGCTGGAACAGCACGTCGAGCGGCTCGGCAGGCGTGAGCCCGAAGCGCTGGAGCACGCCATTCTGACCTCGTGCCGCAACAAGGCGGAAATCGTCGGGGTGGACGAGCGCGAAAGCGGGCCACGGGCGCTGCTGAATTACGGACACACCTTCGGCCATGCGATCGAGGCGGGATTGGGCTACGGCGACTGGCTGCATGGGGAAGCCGTCGCCTGTGGCATGGTCATTGCGGCAAGACTCTCGGAGCACCTGGGCCTGGTGCGGGCCGATGAGACGAAGCGCATCACGGACCTCCTGACCCGTGCGCATCTCCCCATCGCCCGGCCCGATCTGGGTTTCGACCGCTATCTCGAGCTGATGGGGCACGACAAAAAAGTCGAGGGCGGCAAGCCTCGCTTCATCCTTCTGCGCGGGATCGGGGATGCTTATGTCACGGACGATGTGCCCGTGCCGGCCTTGCGCGCGGCACTTGATTACTGATCCGGATGCCCGAACGCGCGCCCTACGCCGCTGATCCCGGCGCTACGCGGGGACGCCAGTTTCGCGAGTCCCCGCTCCGCGGCCGGACCGAGTACCAGCGCGATCGCGACCGCATTATTCATTCCACTGCGTTCCGCCGCCTCGAGTACAAGACCCAAGTGTTCGTCAATCACGAAGGCGACCTTTTCCGCACCCGGCTCACGCACAGCCTCGAGGTGGCCCAGATCGGGCGAACCGTGGCGAGGCGGCTCGCTCTCGATGAGGATCTCACCGAGGCGATTGCCCTTGCGCACGACCTCGGCCACACGCCTTTCGGCCATGCCGGACAGGACGCACTGAACGCCTGTATGAAGCCCTATGGCGGTTTTGAGCACAATCTCCAAAGCCTGCGTGTAGTGGACGTCCTGGAGCAGCGCTATGGCGGCTTTGACGGGCTGAACCTCACCTTCGAGACCCGCGAAGGGATACTGAAGCATTGTTCCCTGCGTGTCGCCCGAACGCTTGGCGATGTGGCGGCACGCTTCATCAGGAAGGAACGGCCTTCGCTGGAGGCGCAGCTGGCCAATGTGGCGGACGAGATCGCCTACAACAATCACGACGTCGACGATGGCTTGCGCTCGGGGCTCCTCGAGCTCGACCGGCTGGCTGAAGTTCAGATTTTCGCGAGACACATGAAGGCCGCACTGCGCGATTTTCCGGAATTGACCGGAAGACGCCTGGTACACGAAACCGTTCGCCGTATGATCGATACCTTGGTGACGGACCTCGTCCAGCACACCGAAAAAAATATTCGCGCTCACAAACCCCGCGATCTCGAGGACGTTCGGCACGCCCCGCCGCTGGTTGCCTTCAGCGGCGCCATACAGCGCGAGCAGCAGGATTTGAAGCGTTTTCTGCGGGCCCACCTGTACCAGCACTATCGGGTCGCGCGGATGAGCGCGAAGTCGCGGCGGGTGATCTCCGAACTTTTCCAGGCCTTCCTCTCCGATCGACGGCTGCTGCCTCCTGAATTTCAGGCGCGGGCGTCGGGGGATGCCCCGCGGGCCATCGCCGATTACATTGCCGGCATGACGGACCGCTATGCCCTGCTCGAACATCGCAGGCTGTTCGCGGTGCCGACGCATGACCCGGTGTAAGCACCCGCCAACCAAAATTGCCGTTGTGGCAAGCCCTTGAAGCAGGTAGACTAAAGGGCTTTCGCCAGAAAACCCGGCGTCGCATCGAACGGGTTTTGTTGCTTTGCAGCACAACGCCCGTTTTCGGGCTATCGCATTTTCGCGAGGACTAGCAATGAACTGCTCTGGCTTGCCAGAACCCCAGGGGCTCTACCATCCCGCCTACGAACACGACGCATGCGGCGTGGGTTTTGTCGCCCACATCAAGGGGCGAAAAAGCCACAGCATTGTCGAGCAGGGACTGCAGATCCTGCGCAACCTGACGCACCGCGGAGCGGTTGGCGCAGATCCCAAGGCCTCAGACGGTGCCGGCATCCTGATCCAGATCCCGGACCGTTTGTTTCGCGACGAGATGTCGAAGCAAGGCGTCAAGCTGCCGCCGTTCGGACAGTATGGCGTCGGCATGGTGTTCCTGCCCCGGGAGCCCGCCTCGCGACTCGCCTGCGAATACGAGATCGAGCGCGCGATCAAGGACGAGGGGCAGCGGCTTCTCGGCTGGCGTGATGTCCCGGTCGACAATGCCGATCTCGGCGAATCGGTAAAGCTCGTGGAGCCGGTAATACGCCAGGTGTTTATCGGTAGAGGCGCGGGCGTGACCGTCACCGACTCGCTGGAAAGAAAGCTCTACATCATCCGCAAGAGCGCGGGACATGCCATTCAATCGCTGAAGTTGGCGCACGGCAAGGAGTTTTACGTGCCGTCCATGTCGGCGCGGACGGTCGTCTATAAAGGCATGCTGCTCGCGCATCAGGTCGGCGAGTACTACCTAGATCTGCGCGACTCGCGGGTGGTCTCCGCGCTTGCGCTGGTCCATCAACGCTTCTCAACCAATACGTTCCCCTCCTGGAGCCTGGCGCACCCGTTCCGGATGATCTGCCACAACGGCGAAATCAACACGTTGCGTGGCAACGTCAACTGGATCCGCGCGCGCCAGGGCGCCATTTCCAGCCCCATTCTGGGCGACGATCTCAACAAGATATGGCCGCTGATCTACGACGGACAGTCCGATTCGGCGTCCTTCGACAACGCCCTTGAACTGCTGGTGATGGGCGGCTACTCGATCGCGCACGCCGTGATGCTGATGATTCCCGAGGCCTGGGAAAACCACACGTTGATGGATCCCAGCCGCCGCGCGTTCTACGAGTATCACGCCGCCATGATGGAGCCTTGGGACGGACCAGCTTCGATCGCCTTCACCGATGGACTGCGCATCGGGGCAACCCTCGACCGCAACGGTTTGCGGCCTTCCCGCTATATCGTCACGCACGACGATATCGTGATCATGGGATCCGAGTGCGGCTGCCTGCCCGTCCCCGAGGAAAAGATCGCCAAGAAATGGCGCCTGCAGCCCGGAAAAATGTTCCTGGTCGACCTTGAAAAGGGTCGGATCATCGATGACAAGGAGCTGAAAGACACGCTCGCGTCGGCGCGCCCGTATGCGGAGTGGATAGAGCGCATTCGCATCAAGCTCGACGACCTGCCGGCACCCAGCGAACGGCGCACCCCTTCTTCGGCGGTTCGGCTGGATCGACAGCAGGCGTTCGCGTACACCCAGGATGATGTCAAGTTTCAGATCATGCCGATGGCGGCGAACGGCGAAGAGCCGGTCGGCTCCATGGGCAACGACTCGCCGCTCGCGGTGCTCTCGAGCAAGAACAAGACGCTGTATCACTACTTCAAGCAGTTGTTCGCCCAGGTGACGAATCCGGCTATCGATCCGATACGCGAGGAACTGGTCACATCGCTGGTGTCGTTCATCGGGCCGAAGCCCAATTTACTGGGCATCGATGAGATGAACCCGCCGCTCCGCCTCGAGGTCAGCCAGCCGGTGCTGGATATCGACCAGATGGAGACGGTCCGGCACATCGAGAAGTACACCGACGGCAAGTTCCGCTCATTCGAGCTGGATATCAGCTATCCCAGCGCCTGGGGCAAGCAGGCGATCGAAGCGCGGCTGGCTTCACTCGCTGCCCAAGCGGAAGATGCGGTGCGATCGGGGTACACCATCATCATTCTCTCCGACCGGCGGATAGACCGGGACAACGTGGCCATTCCGGCGTTGCTGGCTCTTTCCGCGATCCACCAGCACCTGGTGGGGAAGGGGCTGCGCACATCAACCGGCCTGGTGGTCGAGACCGGCTCGGCGCGCGAAGTGCATCATTTCGCGCTCCTCGGCGGCTACGGGGCGGAGGCGATCCATCCCTATCTCTTGTTCGAAACGCTGATCGATCTCGCCGAGCGCCGCCAGCTGGGTGACATCGAGGGCGAGAAAGCCTGCAAGAACTTCATCAAGGCGGTAGGCAAGGGCTTGAAGAAGGTCATGTCAAAGATGGGTATTTCGACCTACATGTCATACACCGGCGCGCAGATTTTCGAAGCGGTCGGCCTGGCGCGATCCCTGGTCGATAAATATTTCACCGGCACGGCTTCCAACGTGGAAGGGATTGGCGTATTCGAAGTTGCCGAGGAGGCGCTTCGTATACACCAGGCTGCTTTTGGCGCGGATCCGGTGCTCGCCCAGGCACTGGACACCGGGGGCGAGTACGCCTGGAGGTTGCGCGGCGAAGAGCACATGTGGACACCCGACGCGATAGCGAAGCTGCAGCATGCGACCCGGCAGAACGCCTATCCGACGTACAAGGAGTACGCGGCGATCATCGATGATCAGTCCAGGCGTCATATGACGTTTCGCGGCCTGTTCGAGTTCAAGCTCAGCGGTCGTACGCCGGTTCCCATCGAGGAGGTCGAGCCCGCCAGCGAGATAGTGAAGCGCTTCTCCACCGGCGCCATGTCGCTCGGCTCGATCTCGACCGAGGCCCACACGACCCTCGCCATCGCCATGAACCGGATCGGCGGCAAGTCGAACACCGGCGAGGGCGGCGAGGACAGGCGGCGCTATGCCCCGGTACAGGGCGGAGAGTCGCTCATGTCCCGCCTCGGTGCCGAAAGAGCCCAGGTCGATATCCCGCTCGTCGCCGGGGATTCGCTCAAGTCGAAGATCAAACAGGTCGCTTCAGGGCGGTTCGGCGTGACCGCGGAGTACTTGGCCTCCGCCGAGCAATTGCAGATCAAGATCGCCCAAGGCGCCAAGCCAGGCGAGGGCGGCCAGCTTCCTGGACGCAAGGTATCCGAGTACATCGCCGAGCTGCGCTATTCGACCCCGGGCGTGGAGCTGATCTCGCCGCCGCCGCATCACGACATTTATTCCATCGAGGATCTGGCCCAGCTGATCCACGACCTCAAGAACTCCAATCCCGAGGCGTGGATCAGCGTGAAACTGGTGTCCGAAATCGGGGTCGGCACCATTGCCGCGGGCGTGGCGAAGGCGAAGTCAGACCATGTCACCATCGCCGGACACGACGGAGGAACGGGTGCCTCGCCCTGGTCGTCGATCAAGCACGCGGGAACACCCTGGGAGCTGGGGCTTGCCGAGACGCAGCAGACGCTGGTTCTCAACCGCCTGCGCGGCCGGATTGCCGTTCAGGTCGACGGCCAGATGAAGACCGGCCGGGATGTGGTGATCGGCGCATTGCTCGGCGCCGACGAGTTCGGCTTTGCGACGGCTCCGCTCGTGGTGGAAGGCTGCATCATGATGAGGAAGTGTCACCTGAACACGTGCCCCGTCGGGATTGCAACCCAGGATCCCGTGCTGCGCAAGAAATTCGCGGGCAAGCCCGAGCACGTCGTCAATTACTTTTTCTTCGTGGCGCAGGAAGTACGCGAATTGATGGCACAGCTCGGCGTGCGTACCTTCAACGAGTTGATCGGGCGCAGTGATCTCCTCGACACGAAGCGCGGCATCGAGCACTGGAAAGCGCGCGGCCTCGATTTCTCCAAGGTTTTTCACCTGCCCCGGATGCCTGCTCAAGTCGCGCGTCACCGTTGCGAAGCGCAGGACCACGGGCTAGACAAGGCGCTCGACAACCGGCTGGTGGAGCTGGCGAAGCCGGCACTGGAGCGCAAAGAGAAAGTGTCGATCGACACACCGATCCGCAACACGAACCGGACCGTCGGAACGATGCTCTCGTGGCACGTCGCCAAGCGCTACGGTCACGACGGCCTGCCGGACGACACGATTCACATCCGGCTTGCCGGATCCGCGGGTCAAAGCTTTGGCGCATTCCTGGCCCGCGGCATCACGCTCGACCTGGTCGGCGATACCAATGACTATTGCGGCAAGGGGCTGTCGGGCGGGCGGATCTGTGTCCAGCCGTCGCCGAAGTTTGGCGGAGATCCTGGCGAAAACATCATCACCGGCAACGTCGTGCTCTATGGGGCGATCTGCGGTGAGGCGTATTTCCGTGGTGTGGCGGGCGAGCGTTTCGCGGTGCGCAACTCCGGAGCCTTGGCGGTCGTGGAGGGCGTCGGCGACCACGGCTGCGAATACATGACCGGCGGCACGGTGGTCGTGCTGGGTGGGACGGGCCGCAATTTCGGCGCCGGGATGTCGGGGGGCATCGCCTACGTGCTGGATCGCGAGGGCGAGTTCGCCAGGTACTGCAATACCGCCATGGTCGACCTCGAACCGGTACTGGCTGAATCGGAGCAGCGGGTCCGGATTCCACAGCGGCTGTGGCACGATGGGGAATGCGACGAAGCACTGCTGCGGCGCCTCATCGAGAATCATGCGCGCCACACCAATAGTCGCCGCGCCCGCGAGATTCTGGACGCCTGGGCGTCCTATCGAACCCGTTTCGTGAAGGTGTTCCCCAAGGAGTATCGCCGGGCGTTGAAGGAACTGGCGGCGGCCGGGCGAAAAGCGGCCGCCTGAGCGATCACGAAACTTTCACGCCCACAACTCACTACACTACAGCGAGCTATCGCTTCAGCCAGCATGGGAAAGATCACCGGTTTCATGGAGTACCGCCGCGTCGAGGAGCCGCAGGAGGCGCCCGAGCAGCGCAAGAGGCATTTCAGGGAGTTCATTCCGCGGCTGAACGATGAGCAGGCGGGCATTCAGGGTGCGCGCTTCATGGACTGCGGCATTCCGTTTTGCATGAGCGGATGCCCCGTCAACAACATCATTCCTGACTTCAACGATCTCGTCTACCGGCAGGACTGGAAGACGGCGATCGAGACGCTGCACTCCACCAACAACTTTCCCGAGTTCACCGGGCGGGTGTGCCCGGCGCCGTGCGAAGAGGCGTGCGTGCTGCGCATCATCGATGACCCGGTCGGCATCAAGTCGCTGGAGCACGCGATCATAGATCGGGCCTGGGAAGAGGGCTGGGTGCAGCCGCAACCGGCTCAGCACAAGAGCGGCAAGAGCGTGGCGATCGTCGGATCCGGGCCCGCCGGCCTGGCGTGCGCGCAGCAGCTGGCGCGCGCCGGTCATGCAGTGACCGTATTCGAGAAGAACGACCGCGTCGGCGGATTGCTCCGCTATGGCATCCCGGATTTCAAGCTGGAAAAGTGGGTTATCGACCGCCGGCTCTCGCAGATGGAGATGGAAGGCGTGGCCTTCCGTACCGGCGTCCATGTGGGCACTGTTCGCGCGGCGAGCGGGGTCGTCGACTGGGCCAGCGAGCAGATCAGCCCCGAGCAATTGCTCGGCCAATTCGACGCCGTGGTTCTGGCCGGCGGCGCGGAACAGCCGCGCGATTTGCCGCTTCCCGGCCGCGAGCTCGACGGGGTGCATTTTGCGATGGAGTTCCTGCCGTTGCAGAACAAGCGCAACGCCGGCGACAAGGCGGTGCCGGAGCTCAAAGCGACGGGCAAGCACGTGGTCATCATCGGTGGCGGCGACACCGGGTCGGACTGCGTGGGGACCTCGAACCGGCACGGTGCCGCCTCGGTAACGCAATTCGAGCTGTTGCCCATGCCCCCTGATGTGGAGCGCAATCCGGTGTGGCCGTATTGGCCGACGCGGCTCCGAACATCGTCCTCGCATGAAGAAGGGGTGATGCGCGACTGGTCCGTCGCCACCAAGGAATTCGTCGGCGAAAGCGGAAAGGTCAAGGCGCTCAAGGCGGTCCGGCTCGAGTGGCGGGATGGAAAGCCGCAGGAAATCCCGGATTCGGCATTTAGCCTGCCGGCCGACCTCATACTGCTCGCCATGGGCTTTGTCTCTCCGGTCCAGTCGCTGCTGGACGAGCTCGGCATCGAAAAAGACGCCCGCGGCAACGCGCGCGCGGCTACCGAGGGCGAGCGCAGCTACGCGACATCGCTGGCCAAGGTCTTCGCCGCCGGCGACGTGCGGCGCGGACAGTCGCTGGTGTTCTGGGCCATCCGCGAAGGGCGCCAGTGCGCGCGATCGGTAGACGAATTTCTATCGGGCGCCTCGAGCCTGCCGCGTTAAGAACGATCGGGCTTTTGGCGTACCATTCGCGGCGCAATCCACTGACAGCTTGCCGGCCCGCCTGGCTTCTTTCCGTCCGATGCTGAAAAACGACGTCTTCATCCGCGCGCTGCTGCGCCAGCCGACGCCCTACACGCCGGTGTGGATCATGCGCCAGGCCGGCCGCTATCTGCCCGAATACAATCGAACGCGGTCGCGCGCCGGAAGCTTCCTTGCGCTCTGCAAGAATCCCGGCTTCTGCACTGAGGTCACTTTGCAGCCGCTGTCACGATTCGCCCTCGACGCCGCGATCGTTTTCTCGGACATCCTCACCATCCCCGACGCCATGGGCCTGGGGCTGGAGTTCGTCGAGGGCGAAGGACCGAAATTCGCGCATCCCCTGCGCCACGAATCACAAGTAACCGATCTCTTCGTTCCCGAACCGAAGGAACACCTGGGTTATGTACTCGAGGCGGTGAGCCAGGTGCGGCGTGAACTGGCAGGGAAGGTGCCGCTTATCGGTTTCTCGGGCAGCCCCTTCACGCTCGCCTGCTACATGATAGAAGGCGGGACCAGCACGGATTTGCGGATGCTGAAGACCATGCTTTATGAGCGTCCCGATCTGCTGCACCGGGTTCTGGATGTGAACTGCCGCGCGATCATCGCGTATCTCAACGCTCAAATCGCGGCGGGCGCCGATGCCGTGATGATCTTCGATACCTGGGGCGGCATGTTGAGCACGCCGGCATACCAGGAGTTCTCGCTGAAGTACCTGACGAAAGTTATATCAGGCGTGAAGGAAGGGGCGGGCTGCGCTGTGCCTAGCATCGTCTTTACCAAAGGCGGCGGGCTGTGGCTCGAGGATATTGCGGATACGGGCTGTGACGGCGTGGGTATCGATTGGTCGCTGCCACTCGCGGCGGCGCGCCAGCGGGTCGGTGGGCGCGTGGCGCTGCAGGGCAATCTCGACCCGGCCGTCCTGTTCGCGCCGCCGAAGGTCATCAGGGAAGAGGCCAAACGCGTTCTGGATTCATTCGGGAAGGGCGCGGGACATATCTTCAATCTCGGACATGGCGTGTCGCAGTTCACCAAACCGGATCATGTCGCAGCGTTGGTCGATGCAGTTCACGAGCTCAGTCCCGCCTTTCATTAGGAGGTCCATTTTTTTATTGCCGGGCGGTGGTTTATTCACACGGGGGCCATGTTCCGCACGGCTCCCTTCGTTTTCGGGAGGCCGCCTTTCCCTATCGCGTAAGCCTCTAATTGCACGTGCATTTATGCTTTCTGCCCCGGGTATCTCAAGAATGGGCGACTCCCAGTGAGCCGGTTGAGATCGAGCGCGTCTATTTCTATACACATAGATATCCACAAGCGGGTGTGCATAAACAAAATTTGTCCAGCCCCCTAAGCCGGTTAGGCCCGTCTGCTCAATACCGGGATGAGCAAAACACGCTAAGCGCACCACGTTTCGCTCTGGTGACAACGTGAAAATCGCGCGCATCGCCATCGACGTGCCTGCACCGCATCTGTTCGACTATTGCGGCGAGGATCTGAGCGCGCGGGACGAAGGCCGTCTGTGCATCGTTCCATTCGGAAAAAAAAACGTCGCGGGTTTGATCGTGGAAATCGTCGGTGCAAGCGAGGTGCCGTTCGCGCGGTTGAAGAACATCAACGCGGTGATGAGAGACGGGCCGGCGCTGACACCCGAAGACTTGGCGCTCATGAAATTTGCTGCCGGGTATTACCGTCATGCGCTCGGCATGACGGTCATGAGTACATTGCCGCTTCAGTTGCGACGAGGGAGAACGCTGGCTGCAGCGTGGCGCTACATCCTTGCGGGGGAGGGCGCCGCCCTGACGCCCGCCAGCTTCTCGCCCACCGCGACGGTGCGGCGTCGGCTGTTGGCGTTAATGAGGCAGGGCGGCCCGGTGGAGGTGTCCGCCATCCGGAACCTTGCGCCGAGCGCGCTCTCGGTTCTTCGTGAATGGCTCGCCAAAGGTTGGGTGGCACAAGTTGAAGCGCGCCAGGAACCTGCCTGGCACCCGGCCATGCACATTGCAACGCCGGGGCCGAAGCTCACGCACGAGCAGACCGTTGCCGTGGCGGCCATCCGCAGCCGTCTGCACGAATTCGCTGCCTTCCTGGTTTTAGGCGTGACCGGCAGCGGCAAGACAGAGGTGTACCTGCACGGCATGGATACAGCGCTACGCTCCGGGCGCCAAGGCCTGATCCTGGTGCCCGAAATCGCCCTCACGCCTCAACTGGAATCGACGATACGCGCCCGCTTCCCGGCCACCCCGCTCGTCACCCTCCACAGCGGATTGAACGAAGCGGAACGACTCGCGAACTGGCGTGCCGCGCATTCCGGTCGCGCCCGCATCGTGTTGGGAACGCGCCTTGCCGTGTTCACGCCCATGCCGGAGCTGGGATTGATCGTCGTAGATGAAGAGCACGATGCCTCGCTCAAACAGCCGGAGGGGCTCCGATACTCCGCCCGCGACCTGGCAGTGGTGCGCGCCCGCCAGCGCGGTATCCCCATCGTGCTGGGCTCGGCCACACCGGCGCTCGAGACATACCAAAATGCGCTTTCGGGACGCTACGAACTGCTGACGCTTCGCCAGCGCATCAACCGCAACGCCCCCCGCATCGAGTGCATCAGCACGCGCGGACAGAAACTGGCGGACGGCCTCTCGGGAGCGCTCTTGAGCGCCCTCGCACAGCGCCTCGAGCATAAAGAGCAAAGCCTCGTCTTCATCAACCGCCGCGGCTTTGCCCCGGTCCTGTTGTGCGGTTCGTGCGGCTGGCTTTCGCGCTGTCACCGCTGCACCGCCAATCTGGTGTTGCATCAGGCAGCGCAGCAGCTACGCTGCCATCACTGCGGCTACCACGGTCTCATCCCCGTCGCCTGCCCGGACTGCGGCAGCCAGGAGCTTCATCCGGTGGGTCACGGCACGCAGCGCATTGAAAAATCGCTGCGCGCGCATTTTCCGCGCGCCCGCATCCTGCGTATCGACCGCGACAGTACGCGCCGCAAACTGGCCTGGCCGGATATGCGGCGCCAGATAGAGCTTCGGGAGGTGGATATCCTGGTGGGAACGCAGATTCTCGCCAAGGGACACGATTTTCC
>JBQTJV010000098.1:0-11721 GCA_052386775.1 Betaproteobacteria bacterium | reverse complement strand
ACGATGCCCTTGCCCCGGACATAGATCAGCGTATTCGCCGTGCCGAGATCGATCGCGAGGTCGTCATTGAAATAGCTGCTCAGGAAACCGAACATTAGGCGTTCCGGATATTCTGAATTGTGCGGTGCATTGGGCGCTTATGATACCCTATGCCGCTGCCGTTTTTAAGCAAATTTTCCCTCATTTATGACGCTCTGCCTCGACGATGTCAAACGCGTTGCGCACCTGTCGCGCATCGAGATTTCCGACGCGGCGGCCGAAACGGTGCTGCACGATCTCGTGCGGATCTTCGGCCTTATCGAGCAGATGCAGGCGCTCGACGTGAGCGGCATCGAGCCGATGGCGCACGGGCAGGACATCGTTCTGCGCCTGCGCGAGGACAAGGTGACCGAATCGGACCAGCACGCCGCCTATCAGTCGGTGGCCCCGCAGGTCGAGGCCGGTCTTTACCTGGTGCCGAAAGTGATCGAATGAGCACGGTTGCCGGCGGCGCTCGCCGTTCGGGGGTCGGAAATCCACTGAAGGCGCATGCATAACCTCACTATCGCCCACCTGTCCCGCGAGCTTGCTGCGCGCCGGATATCGAGCGTGGAGGTCACGCAGCATTTTTTGCGGCGCATCAAGGCGCTCAACGATCGCTACCGCTGTTTCATCACGGTGGACGAGGAGAAAAGCCTTGCACAGGCGCGTGCAGCCGATCAATGCCTGGCCACGGGCCGAGCGCATCCGCTCACCGGGATCCCCATCGCGCAGAAGGATATCTTCTGCGCCAGAGGCTGGCTGACGACCTGCGGCTCGAAGATGCTTTCCAATTTCGTATCCCCGTATGACGCGCACGTGGTGGAGCGCCTCAATGAGGCCGGGGCGGTCAATATCGGCAAGACCAACATGGACGAGTTCGCGATGGGCTCGTCCAACGAAACCTCTTATTACGGGCCCGTCAGAAATCCCTGGAATACCGACCGGGTGCCCGGCGGCAGCTCC
Source organism: Betaproteobacteria bacterium (assembly GCA_052386775.1). GTDB lineage: Bacteria > Pseudomonadota > Gammaproteobacteria > Burkholderiales > SG8-41 > DSOT01. Next base: position 10,737 of record JBQTJV010000098.1, on the reverse strand, counting down.
GGCGGCTCGGCAGCAGCGGTGTCAGCGCGGCTTGCGCCCGGCGCGATCGGCACCGATACCGGGGGCTCGATACGCCAGCCGGCCGCATTGAGCGGAATCTGCGGGCTCAAGCCGACTTATGGCGTGGTTTCCCGCTATGGCATGATCGCCTTTGCCTCGAGTCTGGACCAGGGGGGGCCCATGGCCCGCAGTGCCGAGGACCTCGCGCTCATGCTGAACGTGATGGCCGGCCACGACGCCCGGGATTCCACCAGCCTCGAGCGGCCTGCCGAGAATTACGCCCGCGATCTGGGGCGCCCGGTATCGCGCCTGCGGGTCGGCTTGCCCCGGGAGTTCTTCGCGGCAGGCGTGGCGCCCGACGTGGCGGCAGCGATCGGCGCAGCGGTCCAGCAACTTCGCGAGCTGGGGTGCGAGCCGGTGGAGGTGAGCCTGCCCAACATGGGATTGTCGGTGCCGGTGTATTACGTGCTGGCGCCGGCGGAGGCGTCCAGCAACCTGGCGCGCTTCGACGGGGTACGCTACGGTTACCGGGCGCCGGGCCATGCCGACCTCGAGGACATGTACAAGAAGACGCGCGCGCAGGGCTTCGGCGAGGACGTGAAGCGCCGCATTCTGATCGGCACCTATGTCCTGTCGCACGGCTATTACGACGCCTACTACCTGCGTGCCCAGAAAGTGCGGCGACTGATCGCACGGGACTTCGAGGAGGCGTTTCAGCGCTGCGACGTGATCGTCGGGCCGACCAGCCCCACCACGGCGTTCCGGATCGGCGAGCGGGCGAGCGATCCGGTGCAGATGTACCTCTCCGACATCTACACCATCGCAGTCAACCTGGCCGGCCTGCCGGGCCTGTCCATACCCTGCGGATTCGATCGCAACGGCCTGCCGGTCGGCCTGCAGGTGATCGGCAACTACTTCACCGAGGCGCAGATGCTGAACGTCGCGCACCAGTACCAGCTCGCGACCGACTGGCACGATCGAGCTCCGCCCCGCATAGACGCTTAGGCCAGCCCATGCAGTGGGAAACCGTCATCGGCATCGAGACCCACGCGCAGCTTTCGACGCGTTCCAAGATCTTTTCGGGCGCTTCGACCGCTTTCGGCGCGGCGCCCAATACGCAGGCCTGCGGCGTCGATATCGCGCTGCCGGGCGTGTTGCCGGTGCTCAATCGCGGTGCCGTGGAGCGGGCGATCCGGTTCGGGCTGGCCGTCGGGGCGCAGGTCAACCGCCGCTCGATCTTTGCGCGCAAGAATTACTTCTATCCCGATCTGCCCAAGGGCTACCAGATCAGCCAGTACGAGTTGCCCATCGTCGTGGGCGGAGTCATTGCGATCGACGTCGATGGCAGGGAAAAGTCCGTGCGCCTGACGCGCGCACACCTGGAGGAAGATGCCGGCAAGTCGCTCCACGAGGATTTCCGTGGGGCCTCGGGGATCGATCTCAACCGCGCGGGCACTCCGTTGCTGGAAATCGTGTCGGAGCCGGACATGCGCTCGCCCCAGGAAGCCGTAGCTTATGCCAAGGCGCTACACGCGCTGGTGCGGTGGATCGAGATCTGCGACGGCAATATGCAGGAGGGGTCGTTCCGCTGCGATGCCAATGTCTCGATCCGCCCGCTCGGCTCGACGCGGCTCGGGACGCGGTGCGAGATCAAGAACCTGAACTCGTTCCGATTCCTGGAGCGGGCCATAGACTATGAAGTGCGGCGCCAGATCGAGATCGTGGAGGAGGGCGGTACCATCCTGCAGGAAACGCGTCTCTATGACCCGGACCGGGATGAGACGCGCTCGCTCCGGACCAAGGAGGACGCGCATGACTACCGGTATTTCCCCGACCCGGACTTGCTGCCGCTCGAAGTGAGCGCGCAGTGGATGAGCGAGGTCAAAGCGCTGCTCCCCGAGCTGCCCGGTGCGATGCGCGAGCGTTTCATGGCGCAGTACGGTCTGAGCGCCTATGACAGCGCGCTGCTCACCGCCAGCCGCGATGTCGCCGCCTATTTCGAGGCGGCGGCGGTCGGTGCGGACCAGCATACGGCAAAGCAGTGCGCGAACTGGATCGCGGGCCCGCTCAGCGCGCGCTTGAATGAGGAGAACCTCGAGCTCGGGCAGGGCAAGATCTCGAGCGCGCGGTTGCGCGGGCTCGTGGACTGCATCGTGGACGGCACGATATCGGGCAAGATCGCCAGGGACGTGTTCGATGCGATGTGGGCCGGAGAAGGGGATGCCGCCGCCATCATCGAGGCGCGCGGGCTGAAGCAGATCTCCGACAGCGCCGAGCTGGACGGCATCGTCGAGGGCGTGATCGCCGCCAATCCGCAGCAGGTGGCGGACTATCGGGGCGGGAAAGAAAAGGCCTTCAACTCGCTCGTCGGCCAGGTGATGAAAGCGACCAGGGGCAAGGCCAACCCCCAGCAGGTGAACGACATCCTGCGGCGCAAACTGTCGTCCTGACGGACGCGGCTATTTCTTCGGCTTGGCGGACGTGGAAGCCGGTGTTGTGGCCGCGCTTTGTCCTGCGCCCCGCAAATCCGCATAACGCTTCTTCTGGGCGGCATAGCGTTCGGCGATCTCGACCTTTTCCTTTTCCTTCGCCGCGATCTCCCGCTCGGCCTTCGCCTTGTCGGCTTCCGCGCGCGCCATGTCGTCCTTGGCGTTGCGCTTTTTGGCATCGTTGTAGCGGTCGGCCGCATTCTTGAGCGGCGCCTGGAGCTGGACGATGGAGATATCCACCTGCTGGAGCTCGCGATCGCGGCGCTCGTCGATCTCCTTTTCGTTGGCATAGGTGTTCAGCAGCGCGGTGTCCAGACGCTGCTGCTCGGCAAGCCGCCTCTTTTCTTCGGCTTTCTGCTTGGCGTTCAGCTCTTCCTGCGCGCGGCGCTTCGCGGCCTCCTCCGCCGATTCCACGGTGCCGCGCTTCATCCCCTTGCGATCGAGCTCGTTGGCGGCGTTGTCGCGATATTCGGGTGGAACGGTATCGCCGCAACCGACGACTTTCCCGCTCTTGTCCTTCCAGCAGACCAGCTTACCCTTGGACTGCGCCATTGCCGGTGCCGATACGACGCCCGCGCCCGCGATTGAAAGGGCTGCGATAAGAAAGCTGCGCTTAAACATGGGCTCTCACTCCGTATTGTTCTCGATATTTATTCACCGCCTCGAGTTCGCGGCTGAACGACCGATCGGTTTCCAGATAACCGATCAGAGCGTCGAGCGTGGCGATGCTGATCACCGGAATATTATAGCTTTGCTCCACTTCCTGTACCGCCGAAAGGGCGCCGGTCCCGCGCTCCATGCGATCGAGGGCGACCATCACGCCGCACGGCGTCGCCTGTCCCGCACGAATCACTTCGTAGGACTCGCGCACCGCGGTTCCGGCCGAAATCGCGTCGTCCACGATCAGCACGCGGCCGGCGAGTGCGGCGCCGATGATGTTGCCGCCTTCGCCATGGTCCTTCGCTTCCTTGCGATTGAACGCGAACGGGCGATTGTGCCCGGCTTGCGCGAGCGCCATGGCGACCGCGGCAACAAGCGGAATGCCTTTGTAGGCGGGACCGAACAACATGTCGAACGCGACGCCGGACGCGAGTATCGCTTTCGCGTAGAATTGCGCGAGTTGATTGAGCGACTCGCCGTCGTTGAACAGGCCCGAATTGAAGAAATACGGTGACAACCGGCCGGCCTTGGTCTTGAACTCTCCGAATCGCACGGCCTTCCTGGCGATCGCAAACCGGATGAAATCCCGCCTGAAGTCTGTCATCGCTGAGTCGTAACGGATCCCGTCGGTATGTTACGCATTATCACCCTCAATCTCAACGGAATCCGTTCCGCGGCAAAGAAGGGATTGTTCGCCTGGCTCGCACGCCAGCGCGCTGACATCGTATGCGTGCAGGAAGTGAAGGCGCAGCCGGGAGACATGTCGGTCGAGATCACTCGGCCGGGAAGCTTGCAGGGTTATTTCCACTGCGCGGACAAACGCGGCTACAGCGGGGTCGGACTCTATACGCAACGGTTGCCGAAGAAGGTCACTGAGGGCATCGGCCTCATGGACATCGACCGCGAAGGCCGATACCTGCGCGCGGACTTCGACAATCTGAGCGTGATCTCGATGTATCTGCCCTCGGGATCGAGCGGGCCGGAGCGCCAGCAGGTCAAGTTCGCCTTCCTGGAGCGTTTTTTTCCGCATCTGCAGAAATTGCGCGCCGAAGGTCGCGAGATCGTGTTGTGCGGCGACTGGAACATCGCGCACCGGGAGATCGATCTCAAGAACTGGCGCGGCAACCAGAAGAATTCCGGCTTCCTGCCGGAAGAGCGCGCCTGGCTCACACGCGTGTTTGACGAACTCGGCTGGGTCGATGTGTTTCGCCGCATCGATCCGCGACCGGAGCAGTACACCTGGTGGTCGAACCGCGGCCAGGCGTGGGCCAAGAACGTCGGGTGGCGCATCGACTATCACATCGCGACGCCGAACCTCGCCGCCGCCGGCAAGCGCGTGAAGATCTACAAGGAACAGCGGTTCTCCGACCACGCCCCCCTCATCATCGATTATGACTACCCGCTGGACTAGCGGGATCCGTCCGTACTTCGAGCCCGCGCCGCTTGCGGCGCTGTTTCTCGGCATCTCGTCCGGCTTTGCCTTCGCGATGATCGGGGCGACGCTGACGACACGCCTGGCTCAGCACGGCATCACCAAGAGCGCGGTCACCGCCTTCGCGCTTACGTTTCTCGCCTACAACCTCAAGTTCCTGTGGGCGCCGCTCGTGGATCACCTGCGCCTGCCGGTCATCGGCCGCTTCGGGCAGCGGCGCAGTTGGCTGTGGGCGACCGGCGTGCTGGTCATGGTCGCGGTGGCGCTGCTCGGCGTTGCCGATCCGGACGAGGCGCTGTATCTCGTCGCGGTTGCGGCGGTTGCCGTCGGCGTGGCGGGGGCGACCTTCGACATCATCATCGACGCCTACCGCATCGAGCTGCTCGAGCCGCGCCAGCTCGGGGTGGGCTCGGGCATGTCGCAATACGGCTGGCGCATCGGCGCGGCGGCGGCCAGCGCGGTGGCGCTAGTCCTGGCTGCGCGCTTCGGCTGGACGGTCGCCTACTTCGCCTGCGCCGCCTTCGCGCTCCCGGCGATGGTGGTCGGCCTAGTGATGGGGGAGCCGGCGCGCCACCGCGAGCCGGCGCCGCCGCACGGCGCACTGGAGGCGGTGGTCGCTTACTTCAGCCCGCTCGCGGAATTCGTGAAGCGGCAGGGCGCCCTGGTGGTGCTCGTGTTCGTCGTCATTCACAAGATCGGCGACACGCTTGCCAACCTGAGCCTGCGCCTGCTGTTCCAGGATCTTGGCTTCACCAACGACGAGATCGCCTTCTACGATGTGGGCGTGGGCTTCGTCGCACTGCTCGTCGGCGTCTTTGTCGGCGGCATCCTGTACGAACGGCTCGGGATGAAGCGCTCGGTGCTGATCAGCCTGATCCTCATGGCGGTGTCGAACTTCAGCTTCGCCGCGCTCGCCGCGGTCGGCCACACCAATCTCGGCATGGCGGCGGCGATCGGCTTCGAAAACTTTGCGAGCGGCATCGGCGGCGTGACGGTGGTCGCCTATCTGTCGGCACTCTGCAATCTGCGGTTCACGGCGACCCAGTACGCGTTGCTGTCCGCGCTTGCGAGCATTGCCGGCCGCGTGCTCACCGGGACCAGCGCGGGATGGCTGATCGACGCCATGGGCTACGTCAATTTCTATCTGCTGACCACGCTCGTCGCTTTCCCCGGCGTGATCCTCTTCTGGCTGATGATGCGCTCCGGCCTGGCCGACGAGTCCATAGGCTCGGCGGGCAGGGAACCGTAGCCTTAGGCGCCGTTGCCGAAGTGATAGATGGCCAGCGCGCCGAGCAGATTCGGCAGCACTTTCACGGTCGCGCCGTTGGTCAGCACTTTGCGCTCGACGATGCGGATGCGACGCTCTGCGCAAAAGCCCTCGAAATCGGCGATGGTGCAAAGGTGCACATTGGGCGTGTCGAACCACTGGTAAGGGAGATTATCCGACACCGGCATGTAGCCCGCGACGACGTGCAGCCGGTTTCTCCAGTATCCGAAGTTCGGGAAAGTGACGATCCCCTCGCGTCCGACGCGCAACATGTCCCTGATGATGCGCTCGCTGTTCTTCACCGCCTGCAGCGTCTGGGACAGAATGACGTAGTCGAACGAACGGTCTCCGAACTCCGCAAGCCCGCGTTCCAGGTCGCCCTGTATGACGTTCACGCCGTTCCTGACGCAGGCGAGGACTTTGTCATCGACGATTTCCACCCCGTAACCCGTTACGCCGAGTCGCGACTTGAGGTACCTGAGCAGCGTGCCGTCGCCGCACCCCAGGTCGAGCACGCGCGAGGCGGGTCGCACCCACTCCGCGATCGCCGCAAAGTCGGAGCGCTGGATGCCGTTGCCGTTTACCCTCATGCCGGGACCCCGGCGACCGCATTCGCGGCGCCGATTTCCGCGCCGATGCGATCGAAGTATGCCGCGATGAGGCGGTGATAGCGGGCATCGTCGAGCAGGAAAGCATCGTGGCCGTGCGGCGCGTCGATCTCGGCATAGGTCACGTCGCGGCGGTTTTCGAGCAGCGCCGTGACGATCTCGCGCGAGCGCTCCGGTGAAAATCGCCAGTCAGTCGTAAAGGAAACGACCAGAAATCCCGCCTTCGCGGGCGAAAGGGCCCGCACCAGATTGCCGCCATGATCGAGCGCGGGATCGAAGTAGTCGAGGACCTTGGTGATGCGAAGGTAGGTATTGGCGTCGAAATACTCCGCAAACTTGTTGCCCTGGTAGCGCAGGTACGACTCGATCTCGAACTCGGTATCGAACGAGTAGGCGAGTCTGCCGTGTTTGAGCTGACGCCCGAATTTGCTCGCCATCTCGTCATCGGACAGGTAGGTGATATGCCCCACCATCCGCGCGACCCGCAGGCCGCGTTTCGGCGTCGCGCCGTGCGCGTAATAATCGCCATCGTGAAAATCCGGGTCGGTGATGATCGCCTGGCGCGCCACTTCATTGAACGCGATGTTCTGCGCCGAGAGGCTGGGGGTGCACGCGATCACGACCGCGTGACGCAGGCGCTCCGGATACATGATGGTCCACGTGAGCGCCTGCATCGCACCGAGGCTGCCGCCGATCACCGCTGCGAATTGCCGTATGCCGAGCTGATCCGCCAGGCGCGCCTGCGTGGCGACCCAGTCTTCCACCGTCACCACCGGGAAGGCGCCGCCCCAGGGTTTTCCGGTTTTGGGATCGAGGCTCCGGGGGCCGGTCGAACCGTGGCAACCGCCGAGATTGTTGACGCCGATCACGTAGAAGCGGTTGGTATCGACCGGCTTGCCGGGGCCGATCATGTTGTCCCACCAGCCGACGTTCGCCGGATCATCGGCGTAAGTCCCCGCGACATGATGCGAAGCGTTCAGGGCATGGCATACGAGTACGGCATTTGAGGCGTCGCTGTTCAGCGTGCCGTAGGTCTCGTAGACGAGTTCGTAATTGTCGATCACGCGCCCGCACTTGAGCGCCACCGGCTCGCGAAACTTCGCGGTGCGCGGCGTCACGTGGCCAACCGAGTTTGCAGCGATGCTTCCGTCCATAAAAAAACCCCGGTTACGGCTTGCGTCCGGGGTTTCGAGAAGAGGTTCGTTGCGGCATCTCTTTAGCCGGATTTGTAACGCGCCCGCAAGCTGAACATCAAATCGGCGCGATAAAACAGGCGCTTACGTTACCGCGTGCGCGGCGGCTTGTCAAATTGCCCGGAGACGGTCAGGGACGGCCGTGCGCATCAGGCGTTGAGCCGGGCGAGGAGACCGTGCAGCTTGTCGGGATCTTCGGTGCGCAGCATTTTCTGCGCGAGCGGTTTGATATCCTGAAAGTTCGACGTGAGGATGTGCTGCTTGACGTCGAGCAGGTGCGCCGAGTGCATGGAAAACTGACGCAGTCCCAGCGCAAGGAGCAGCCGGGTAAGTCTGACGTCACCTGCCATCTCGCCGCACAGCGCCACCGGCACGTCAGCCTTCGCCGCGGTCCTGAATATGTGCGCGAGCAGATTCAGTACCGCCGGGTGCAGCGGATCGTAAAGGTGCGCCACCGTGTCGTCGGTGCGGTCCACCGCCAGCATGTACTGGATGAGATCATTGGTGCCCACCGACAGGAAGTCCAGCTTCCGTGTGAAAATGCCGAGCGCCAGGGCGGCCGCCGGCACCTCGATCATGCCGCCGACCTTGATGTGCGGATCGTAGGGTATGTGCTGCTCGTCGAGGCTGGCTTTGGCCTGCGCCACCATGTGCAGCACCTGATCGACCTCCGTCGCGTTCATGAGCATCGGGATCAGGATGTTCACGCGACCGTAATGCGAAGCGCGCAGTATCGCCCGCAACTGGATCAGAAAGCGCTGGGGCTCGGTGAGTGAAAGGCGGATCGCGCGCAGGCCGAGTGCGGGGTTGGCCGTCGCCGCTGTGCCGTCGAGCTGCTTGTCTGCGCCGAGATCGTAGGTGCGGATGGTGACCGGCAGGCCTTCCATGCCGTGAACCACCTTGCGGTAGGCCTCGAACTGTTCCTCTTCGTCGGGCAGGGGGTCGCGGTTCAGGAACAGGAACTCGGTGCGAAAGAGTCCCACCCCCATGGCGCCGTTTTCCAGCGCCGCAGCGACGTCTCCCGGCAGCTCGATGTTGGCGTGCAGCTCGACTTCGACCCCGTCCAGCGTGACCGGCCGGGTATCCCGCAGCCGCTTCAATTTCTGGCGATCGATTTCGAACTGGTGTTGCTTGAGCTCGTACTCGGCCAGCACGTGGGAATCAGGATCGACGATCACGACGCCCTGCGTGCCATCGACGATCACCAGCTCGTTTTCGCGGATCAATTGCCGCGCGTTATGCAGCGCGACGATGCAGGGGACATTCAAGCTGCGCGCCACAACCGCCGTATGGGACGTTGCGCCGCCCAGGTCGGTGACGAAGCTCGCGAACTGGTGCGGCCTGAATTGCACCACGTCGGCGGGCGAGAGATCGTGCGCGACCAGGATGCGGCTGTGGCGCGCGTCTTCCGGCAGCGGCGGAATGTGTCCGGGCTGGCCGGACAGCGCCTTCATGATGCGCTCCACCACTTGCACGACATCCGCCTTGCGCTCGCGCAGATACGGATCGTCGATCTCTTCGAACTGCGCGAGCAGCGCGTCCATCTGCACCTTCAACGCCCATTCCGCGTTGCACTGCTCCGCCACGATGGTCCGGCACGGCGTCACGGACAGCGTAGCGTCGTCGAGGATCATGAGGTGCAGATCGATGAACGCCGCAAACTCTGCGGGCGCGGTTGCGGGCACGGTGGCCCGCACCTCTTCGAGCTCCGCCCGCACCGTTCGAGTGGCCGCCTCGTAGCGCGCGCACTCCTCGGGGACCTGGGACGCCGGGATCTCGTAGTGCGCGGCCTCCAGCTTCGCGCGCGAGACGAGATGCGCGTGTCCGATCGCGATGCCGCCGGAAACCCCGACGCCGTGGAGAACGAAACTCATGCCGAGATCACAAATCGATAGGTATCAATTGCGCTATTCGTCTTCGCCGAAGCGGTCTGCGATGAGCGCCTCGAGCGCCTGCATCGCCTCCGCCTCGTCGGGACCGTGCGTTTCGAGCACGATCCGCGTGCCCTTCGCCGCGGCGAGCATCATAACGCCCATGATGCTCTTGGCATTGACGCGCCGGCCGTTGCGACTCACCCAGACTTCGCTTTTGAACTGGCCGGCGACCTGCGTCAGTCTGGCGGACGCCCGGGCGTGCAGCCCGAGCCGGTTAATGATCTCAACTTCCTGTTGCAGCATTATGGACGGTGGCGAGCGGCGGCGGCACGCGCATCACCCCGTCGCACCCTCCGCTCACCGCTTTGGTGACGATGGTCTGCAAGGACCGCTCGCGGTAGGTGAGCGCGCGGATGAGCATCGGGAGGCTGATCCCGGCCACCGCTTCGACCTTGCCCGGGACGATCAGCTTCTGGGCGATGTTGGAAGGCGAGCCGCCGTAGATGTCGGTCAGGATCAATACGCCGTCGCCGCTGTCCAGTTCGTTCACCAGCGCGCGGGCCTGGGGCAGGAGCAGCAGCGGATCATCCTGGGCCATCACGCCGAGCTGCTTCAGGCGCGGCGGCCGCTTGTTGAGCACATGGCTGGCGCAGTTGATGAGGCTTTCCCCCAGCATGCCGTGGGTAATGACCAGGATTCCTATCATGAGTCGGCCACCACGTTAACCATAGCTAGTCATTGTAAGGCTGCTTCGGTACCGGGACCGCCGGCTAGGATTTCGTTCCCGCTTCCAGTTTATCGAGCATCATTCCCGCCACATTGAACCCGGTCTGCTCGGTGATCTCCTGGAAGCATGTGGGGCTGGTCACGTTCACTTCGGTCAGGTAGTCGCCGATCACGTCCAGCCCGACCAGCATGAGGCCGTCCTCGACGAACGTCGGGCCCATCGCTGCCGCAATTTCACGGTCGCGGGCCGTCAGTTCGCGCGCGACGCCGGTGCCGCCGGCCGCCAGGTTGCCCCGCGTTTCGCCTGCCTTCGGGATACGCGCCAGCGCGTAGGGTACCGGCTCGCCGCCGATGACAAGCACGCGCTTGTCGCCGTCGCTGATTTCCGGAATGAAGCGCTGCGCCATCACGGTGCGGCGGCCGTAATGGGTCAGCGTTTCGATGATGACGTTGAGGTTGTGGTCGCCGTCGTGCACGCGAAACACCGA
>JBQTJV010000097.1:0-4847 GCA_052386775.1 Betaproteobacteria bacterium | reverse complement strand
GTACGGTGTAATCGTGCCGCTCCACGACCTGGCGCGCCGCATCGGTCACCGCGACGATCGGTCTGGTCACCCAGCGCTGCAGCGCATTCGAAAGCATGACCGCCATGCCGAATGCGCAGGCCATGGCGATAATGAGGATCCCGAGATATTGGTAGAGCCGCTTGTAGAGTCCGAAGTGTGCGCTCAGGTAAACGGTTCCTGAGACACCGTCTTCACCCTCTACTGTATAGAAACCGTGTATGCGATCGCCATCGATGCGAAACCCTGCCGGCGCCGTGACCGAAGGCGGCACTGTTTCGCCATTTCTGGCGTACGAGGCATAGAGCTTGCCGTTGGGCAGATAGACGGCTGCGGAGAAGACGCTCGGATCTTCGCGCAACAGCGTGAGCGCCTTGCCGGCTTCCTTGCGGTCGTCAAAGGCCACGGCCGCGGCAGTGGCCCTCACGATGATCTGGGCCTCGGTCCTGACCTCCCCGGCCCGGGTATTGCGGTATTCGTGGAGGTCGAGCACGATCAGCGCCAGCGCATTGATGAGCAATGCGACTAGCGTGGTCACGAGCGCCACGCGCATGACGCCGCGCCGTATGGTGGGTTTGCTTTTCATTATGATGAGTGTCGCCCGGCGCTGTTCGTGCTGGATCGGCGTGACGGATCGGCCTGCCTCGTATACCATAAAACACTTTGGCACCCGGAAGAATACACGGGAGGAACGCCGGGGGGCCAGCCCGCCGTCCGGTCTTGGGATGAAGCGATTGCAGCACACCCGCCGTTTCCTGGCTGCATGCGATGCGGCCACCCGGAAGTCCGTCCGTCTGCTCGCGTCGCTATGCGTGCTGGTGCTCGCGCATTCCGGGGCGCACGCACAGGTCCAGGGAGAATTCAGCGAGGACGCGGTAAAGGCCGCATTTCTTCATCGGTTCGTCGGTTTTGTCGAATGGCCGGAGCAGGCGCGGGCGAAGGAAGGATTCGTCATCGGCGTGCTCGGCGCCGAGAGCGTCGAGGCGGAGCTGAACCGTTACGTTGCGACGAGGAAATCCGCCATTTCGGTCAGGCGTATCGCGTCTACCGAGAGTCTTGCGGGCGTGCACCTGCTTTTCATCGGCGCCCGTGAGAATTTCCGGCTGTCCAAGATCATCGCTGCGGTGGGAAATCTTCCGGTCTTGATCGTCACCGAAGCGCCGGATGGCCTGGAGCGCGGCGGGATGATCAACTTCGTCACGAGCGACCGGGTTCAATTCGAAGTCGCCATCAGCAACGCCTCAAAGGCGGGAATACATCTGAATGCCCGGCTGCTGTCGGTCGCCATCCGCGTGCGCAGAGGCGAAGCCGAGCCGCTGTGGGAAGATGAAGGCATCGCCCTGCTGGCGCCCCGATTGGATAGCGTTGCGGCCCAGCCGGCTTTCCGGTGGGAGCCGGCCGCTGCACTCACGTATCAGACTGTAAATGTTCAATGAGATACCGCCACGACCCGGCGTGCCAGGAGGACCCCGAATCCGGTAATTCTTACAGGCCGGAAAGCGGGTTTAGAGCCGGTATACCGTGACGGTGTGGAGCGAGTCGAAGGGGGTGGGCGCGAGGCCGTTTTCCGGCGAACGCGCCACCACCTTCGCGCCAACCATGGAGAGGAGAAAAATGAGGAGCGCCATGAACCACAGTATTCTCTTCATGGCCGACGGCACATGCAGAAACCATGCCTGCGTTTGTGCCGCCGGCCGCTGTGCGCATATGACATGTAGCTATTGTCCTACAGGGCACGGCGGCAGTGGCTCAGTTTCCCGAGAGATTGGCCCATGATCTCCCGTGGCGCGCGCCGCTGGCGGCGGTTTCTCGCGTTCATTATCGCGGGGCTGCCGGTTTCGGCGGTCTGCCAGGAATTCACCCCGGTGCGTGGCCTTGCCGACATGACGCTTGAGGAACTGTCGCAGATTCGCGTCACCTCGGTGTCGCGCCGGTCCGAACCGCTTGCCGAGGCGCCGGCGTCGATCTATGTCATCTCCGCACGCGACATCCGCCGTTCCGGTGCCACCAGCCTGCCCGAGGCGCTGCGTCTGGCGCCGAACCTGCTGGTCGCCCGCGTCAACGCCAACGACTACGCGATTACCAGCAGCCGCGGTTTCCTTTCCACGCTCGGTACCAAGCTGCTGGTCATGATCGACGGGCGCAGCATCTACACGCCGCTCTTCGCCGGCGTCATGTGGGACGCGCAGGATGTCATGCTGGAGGACGTTGAGCGGATCGAGGTGATCAGCGGCCCGGGCGGCACGACGTGGGGCACCAATGCCGTCATCGGCGTCATCAACATCATCACCAAGTCCGCCGCGGAGACGCAGGGCGTACTCGCGAGCGCGTATGCCGGAAACAAGGAGGACGGCATTGCGGCGCGCTACGGCGGCACGCTCGGCACGGGACACTTCCGCGCCTATGCGAAACGCTTCGTACGCGACAACCTGTCGCGCGCCGACGGCACGCCGTTGCGCGAAAGCGGGTGGCGCAACCAGGGCGGTTTTCGTGCCGACTGGCAGGACGCAAGAGACGCCGTGAGCGTGCAGGGCAACGTTTACGAGGCGGAGCGTGAAGAGGCCAGCGGCCGGCGCGAGCTCTCGGGGGTGAACCTTCTCGGCCGCTGGGAGCGCACGCTCGCCAACGGGGCGAGTGCCATGGTGAAGGCGTACTTTGATCGGGCCGAGCGCGATCATGCCCGCGCCTTCTACGAAACGCTCGACATTGTCGACCTTGAGGCGCGTTACACGATGGCGGCTACAGGAGCGCATCGGTTCGCCTGGGGCGGCGGGTATCGCCACGCCGACGATCGCACCGGCAGTGACGTCGCACCTCTATTCGTGCCGCAGGAGCGCAGCCTGAACTGGTGGAACGTGTTCGTGCAGGACGAAATCGCGCTCCGTCCCGGCCTTAGACTGACGCTCGGCATCCGCGCCGAGCACAATACCTACACCGGTTTGGAGCTTCTGCCGAGTGCGCGCGTGGCGTGGCAAGCGGCTCCGGGTCGTCTGGTCTGGAGTGCGCTCTCTCGCGCGGTGCGCTCGCCCTCACGCATCGATCGAGAATTCGCCGTTCCGTCCGCAAGTCCGCCGTTCCGTGTTCCGGGCGGCCCGCAGTTCGTGTCGGAAGTGTCCAACGTGTGGGAGATCGGCTATCGCAGCCAGCCCACCCCCAATATTTCCTATTCGCTGACCGCGTTCGTGCACGACCACGACGATCTGCGCAGCGGCGAGCAACGCCCGAGCGGATTGACGATCGAGAACCGCCTCGAAGGCAGGACCCGCGGCATTGAAGGATGGGGAACGCTACGGGCGGCGCGCAACTGGCGGTTGAGCGGTGGATTCGTGCTGCTCGACCAGGACATCGTCAGAGAGCCGGGCTCCACGGCCAACGTGTTCGCCGAAGGCAACGATCCGTCGCACCGCCTGCTGCTGCGTTCCAGCCACGATCTCGGCGACCGGATGGATTTCGATATCATCCTGCAACGGATGGGCAAGCTGCCGAGCCCGCACGTGCCTGCCTACACCTCGCTCGATGTGCGGCTGGGATGGAATGTTTCGCATCAGGTGACGCTCGAACTCGTCGGACTGAACCTTCTGGATAGCGCGCATCCGGAATTCGGTGCCGCGCCGATTCGCGCGGAGATACCGCGCAGCGTCTTCGTCCGCGCGCGGCTGCGCTACTAAAAAAGGATACGCTCCGACATCGCGGGGCGTTACGCGCTGGCGGTTTGCGTCCGCTCCAGTTCTTCGATGAGCAGCGCTGCCGCGTCCTCCAGTTTGTACGGCTTCAGCAGCAGCCGCAGCCCAGGCGCATGGGGCAGGTCCTGCGTGTAACCGGTCGCCAGGATCACCGGCATCGCCGGGAAGCGCCTTTTCAGCTCGACGGCAAGATGCAGTCCGTCGGCGCCGCCCGGCATGACGATGTCGGTGAATACGGCGTCGATGTTGCGCTCCGATGCGACGGCGAGCGCTTGTTCAGCGCTGGTGGCGGATACGACCTCGAAGCCGGCAGCGCGCAGGGCGGGAACCACCACCTGCTGAACCAGCACGTCGTCCTCCACGAACAGGATGTCATAGCGTCGTCCCGGCTTCGCGGGGCGTTTCACCGCGCGGGTTCGTTCGGGCGCATCAGGTTTCGCCCGCGGCAGCAGCACGGACACCGTGGTGCCGCGGCCAGTCCCGCTATGAATCTCGGCCATGCCCCCGAATTGCTTGGCGAAACCGTAGATCTGGGCGAGGCCGAGTCCCGATCCCTTTCCCGGTTCTTTTGTCGTGAAGAAGGGCTCGAACACGTGCGGCAGCACCTCGGGCCCGATGCCTTCGCCGGTATCGCTGACCGCGATGCGCACGTACTCGCCCGGAGCAAGGCCGGCGATCTGATCGGCACGCAGGGTTTCGTTCTTCGCTCTTATGGTGAGCGTGCCGCCTTTCGGCATCGCGTCGCGCGCGTTGAGCGCGGCGTTCAGCAGCGCCAGCTCGAGCTGCACGATATCGACGTTGATCGGCCATAAATCGCCGGCCGCGTCGACGTGCAGCCGGATGTCAGTGCGCAAGGCGTTGGCGATGAGATCCTTCATCTGCAGCACGCGGTCCCGAAAATCGACGGTGACGACCTCGCCAACGCGGTTGCGCCCGAAGGACATCAGCTGCCGGGTGAGCTTCGCCGCGTTCTGTGCGGCGCGTTTCCCGGCGTCGAGGGCATTCAGTACGGCCGGCGCGCTGGCCGAGCGGGCCGCCACCTCGATGCTCATGCTGATGGTCTGCAGCAGGTTGTTGAAGTCGTGCGCGATGCCGCCGGTCAAGCGGCCCAGCGCTTCGAGTTTCTGATGCTGCAGCATCGCCTCC
>JBQTJV010000096.1:0-5354 GCA_052386775.1 Betaproteobacteria bacterium | reverse complement strand
AGTACAGGAACACGCCGGCCGCCCGCGGGCTGTGGGCGCACGCGCGCCTCTTGACGACGACGCGGCGCATCGATGACGAGTACAACACGCAGAGGACGGACCTGATCTGCGCGAGGTTCAAACAATTGGCGCCGGGCGCGGATCACCTCGCGATTCGCAGGGTGGTCACGCTAACGATGGCATTGGGTGTGCCGACGTACGAGTTCGCGATGACGCAGCCGAAATCGCAGCAGGATCAGATCATCGACGAATTCATCGCGGTGACCCGATCGCGGCTGATGGCCATCGTGCGCGGCAACGAAAGCCCGTAAGTTGGGAGGGAACAAATGACTCGAATCACGATAGGCATGGTCAGTGTTCTGGGGTTCTTCTTTGCGCTACCCGAGCTGGCGCAAGCGCAGTCGGCGTTTCCGGCCAAGGCCGTCCGGGTCGTCGTTCCATTCCCGGCGGGTGGCGGGCTGGACGTTGGCGTGCGCATCGTCGCCGACAAGCTTCGTGATGCCTGGCAGCAGCCCGTAATCGTCGACAACCGGCCTGGCGCCTCCGGCGGCATCGCAGCCCAAGTGGTTTCCAGTGCTGCGGCGGACGGGCACACGCTCTTCATCGGCACGCCCGGAGATGCCTTGCTGCCGGCAATCATCGATTCGGGCGACGGGTCGCAGCCCGTTCGGGATCTGAGCCCCGTCTCTCTGGTCGGGACCTCTCCCGTCGTCCTGGTCGCGCCGGTCGCGTTTCCCGCCAATTCCCTGGGCGAGCTGGTTGCGCTGGCGAAGTCGAAACCCGATGTCATCCATTACGGTACCGTTGGCGTCGGCAGCGCCCACCATCTGGCCGGCGAGCTGCTCAAGCTCCAGACCGGCATGAAGAATCTGGACGCGGTCAACTATCAAGGCCTGGGGCAGGCGCTGAACAACCTGCTGGGAGGACAGATCCAGCTGGTCGTCGCCGGGATCCCTCCGGTGGTCGGGCACGTCAAGGCAGGCCGGATCAAGGTGATCTCGGTGCTCGCGTCGCGCCGAACCCCGCTCGCGCCCGAGTGGCCGGCAATGGGTGAGGCGGGGCTGCCGGCCCATAACATCGCCTCCGGCCAGGACATCACCGTATGGTTCGGCTTCTTCGGCCCGCCAAAGCTGCCTCCTTCCATCACCGCCGCGATCAGCAGCGCGGTGGCGCGCGCCGTCGGGCGCCCCGAGGTCCTCGAGCGCTTTGCCGCCCTGGGCGTGGAAGCGCGTGGCAGTACGCCGGAAGAGTTCTCGGCCTTCCTCGCGTCCGAGGACAGGAAGTACCGCGCTCTCATCAAGGAATCAGGCCTGAAGCTCAAATGACGTTACCCACCGCGGAGACGCCATGAACATACCGAACAGCAGCAATCCCTATGGCGGCGTACCCGGGGGCGGCATCACGCTGCCGCCCTACTACCGGCCCACGCCGTCGGTGCGCAATTACACGACATTCTTCTCCGAGACGGAAACGCTTGGACCCGACGAGATGCGCGTCACGTTCATGGGGAGCATTCCGTGGCCGCCGCGGCACGGGCAAGCGGGGACGTGCATCATGGTGGAGCTCGGCAACGGCAACCGGTTCTTTTTCGATTTCGGGTCGGGCTGCATGCGCAACATCATCGGCCTGCAGGTGCCGCTGATCGAGATCAACGACATTTTCCTCACCCACCTGCACGTCGATCACTACGCGGATCTGCCCTATCTATTCTGCTTCGGGCCGTTTGCCGGCCGCTGGACTCCCTTGCGCGTCACCGGTCCGTCGGGCCGCCTGCCCGAGTTCGGCACGCGGGCGATGATCGACGGGATGAAACAGATGACGCGCTGGCACTGGAACGCGTTCAGCATCGCGCCCGTAGGCGACGGCTACGAGGTCGAGGTCAACGAGTTCGACTGGCGCGACGACAACGGCATTTGCTACCAGAAAGACGGCGTCACCGTGAGGCACTGGCGGCGCATCCACAGCATGGACGGCGCCAGCGCCTACCGTCTCGACTGGAACGGCCTGTCTTTCGTCTGGACGGGCGACGGCAGGCCCGACGAGAAGACCATCGAGTTCGCGCGCGGCGCCGACGTCTTCGTTACCGAGTGCCTGAACGACACGGTGAAGATCTTCGCCGCCAAGTTCCGCGCCCCCGAGCGGCGCGCGCTGACCATCATGGACAACGCGCACACCTCGCACTACGCGGTCGGCTACATGATGAAGCAGATCAACCCGCGCCTGGGCGCCATTTGCCACTTCGTGTGGGATCACGACATGCTGGGCGAGACCATGGCGGGCATTCGCGAGCACTGGAAGGGGCTGTTCCAGTTCGGGCTGGACGGCACCGTGCTCAACGTCACCAGGGACGCCGTCTGGTCGCGCACCGCGGTTCTGCCCGAATATGGGCACAGCGCGCCGCCGGATCTCAATCGCGTGTTCAACGGCAACATTCCGGAAGAGATGACCTTGCCGACGCCGAAAAGAAACATCCTGCAGGAGCAGGAGCAGGCGACGCGCGACGGGGAGATCGACTCCGCCAAGTATTGCCCCCCCGACCTGTGGCGGCCGAAGGTGTTGCCGAGTTCCATGCACAACCTGCGCGTCAACACCCGCGAATTTTTCGGCCAGCCGGACGGCAAGCGCCGGTGACCGCGACGCCGGCTGCGAATGCGCGGGTCGACTCCCGCGGCCCGGTACCGCTGACGATCCTGACCGGATTCCTCGGGTCGGGCAAGACCACCCTGGTCAGCCGCATCCTGCGCGAATCCCACGGGCTCCGGGTCGCCGCGCTGGTGAATGACTTCGGGCCCGTCAACATCGACGCCGAGCTGGTCGAAAGCGCGTCGGACGACGTCATCAGCCTGACCAACGGCTGCATCTGCTGCACCATCCGCGATGATCTCGTTGGCGCCGTCCTGCGCGCCATCGACAGGCCGGAGCGTCCGGATTACATCGTTCTCGAGGCAAGCGGCGTCGCCCAGCCCGCGGGCATACTCGCGACCTTCGCCGACGACGCGTTGCGCGATCGTATCCGCCTGGACACCAACGCCTGCGTCGTCGATGCCGCCGAGTTCTTCGTCGATCCGGAACTGACCGAGTTCCGCCTCTTTCAGGTCGCGTTTTCCGATCTGTTATTGCTGAACAAGGTCGATCTGGTCGACCTCCATCACCTGGCACGGGTGAAAGGCGTGCTGTCGAAGCGCTTTTCCCGCTGCCGCGTCATCGACACGGTGCGCTGCGAAATTCCCTTGAGCGTGCTCATGCGCTCCGGTCACGGCAATGCGCTCGCGTCAGTAGACGAGACGCACGAGGGCGACCATTCCGATTGTGGCCACCCGCAATGCAGCCACGACCATGCCTGCCGCGTCGACCACGCCACCCGCTTTGCGACCTGGCGTTTCGAGTCCGGCTCGCCTCTCTCGGCTTCCCGTCTGCAAGCTGCCGCGTCGCGGCTCCCGGCCGGCATCTACCGTGCCAAGGGAATCGTCTGCTGCGCCGAGTCGCCCGCGCAGCGGGCCATCCTGCATGTGGTCGGCAAACGGGTCGACATCACCTACGAAGAGGGCTGGAAGGGACGCGAGCCGCTCAGCCGCGTCGTCGCCATCGGCGCCCGCGGCGCCCTGGTGGATGCCGAGTTCCAGCGCATTTTTGCCGATTGCCTCGCCTAGCAGCGACGCCCGGTCGAGCGTCGCGTGAAAGCTCCCGCAGTCAGCGTGAACCCTGAATGGTTCGACCCGCGGTCAATCGCGCCCGAGACGCGATCGTTCAACGAGAAATTCGAACAGGCGCTGGCCGGCATTCCGACAATCCTGCAGGCTCCGGCGCAGGATATCCGCGCCGAGCGCGCGGGCGGCAAGTCGTTTTTTGGGCCGATCGTCCGGTCGCCGAGCGCAGTGGATCGCATGATCGACGGTCCCGCCGGCGCGATTGCGCTGCGAGTCTTCGCCACTCCGGCCGCCCGCGGCGTGCTGCTGCACCTGCACGGTGGCGGATGGGCGTTCGGCGCCCACGACCAGCAGGATCCGTTCCTGGAGAAGATCGCGGCGCGTACGGGTCTCGCCGTGATCAGCGTGGGCTATCGATTGACGCCGGAGCACCCCCACCCGGCGGCGGCGGACGACTGCGAGGCGGCTGCCCTGTGGCTCGTCGCGAATGCGCGACGAGAATTCGGCACGGACACGCTGCTCATTGGCGGCGAATCGGCGGGGGCCCATCTTTCCGTGGTGACGCTGCTTCGGCTGCGCGACCGCCGCGGCATCACGCCGTTTCGTGGTGCGATGCTCACTTATGGGATCTACGATCTCACGCTGACACCCAGCGTGCGCCGCTGGGGTCCGCGTAACCTGATCCTTTCGACCCCCATTATTTCCCGCTACTGTGACTGGTATGCGCCGCCCGCGTTGCGCGGTGAACCGGATGTCTCCCCGCTCTACGCCGACCTGGCCGCGCTGCCGCCCGCGCTCTTCACGGTCGGCACGCTGGATCCCCTGCTGGACGATACGCTGTTCATGGCAGGCCGCTGGAGCGCCTGTGGCAACAGCGCGGAGCTCGCGGTATACCCTGGCGGCATTCACGCCTTCAATTCGTTTCCGATCACGCTTTCACGGGCGGCGAATGCGCGCATCCGCGCATTCCTCAATCAGTGCATTGATGCGGAACACCGATAGGCGACTGGGCGCCGAACGGGGAAGAAAAATGACGGAAAAAACGATATAATTCGCCCCCTTTCAATGCCTTGGGGTCATCCCGATGTCCCGCGTCTGCCAGGTTACCGGCAAGAAACCGATGAAAGGTCATCTGGTTTCCCACGCCAACAACAAGACCATCCGCACCTTCCAGCCCAACCTGCACTACAAGCGCTTCTGGGTGGAAAGCCAGAACCGCTTCGTTCGGCTGCGCGTTTCGACCACTGGCTTGCGCCGCATCGACAAGCTGGGCGTGGAAGCCGTGCTCGCCGAGATCAAGGCCCGCAAGAAGGCTGCCTAGGAGATCAGGTCATGCGCGAAAAGATCAAGCTCGAGTCCTCGGCCGGCACCGGCCACTTCTACACCACCACCAAGAACAAGCGCACCAAGCCCGACAAGATCGAGATCAAGAAATTCGATCCGGTGGCGCGCAAGCACGTGCTCTACAAGGAAACCAAGCTGAAGTAGCCGGCTCGGGGGGAGACGAAAAAAAGCCCGCAATGCGGGCTTTTTTCATGGATTCCCTGTGTTCACAAACGAAGTGCAACACCCTAATGATCTTCGGGGGGTGTTGCGATGGGGTCCAGGTACCGGCATTTCTCGATTGAAGAGCGCTGTGAGATTGCCCGGCGTCGCCAAGCCGGTGAATCGATCAGGCAAGTCGCTGCAGCTCTGGATCGCTCGCCA
>JBQTJV010000095.1:0-6828 GCA_052386775.1 Betaproteobacteria bacterium | reverse complement strand
TGGAGGTTCACCCGCCGTGACCTCAGCAAACTGCTTTTCAAACTTCGCTCTCATGATCTGCTCGCCCTTGCTGCATGAGAAAATACGTCACCGAAATTTCGGTCCAGAGCACTTAGCCGCCGGCCCACGGCGGCGATTTCAGAGAGGTGACCATGAACACTCGTACGTACTTTCTTTTCCTGACCCTGTCTCTGGTCGCTTTCGCGCCGCTCGGGACAGTTTCCGAGTCGGCCTACGCCCAGCGCGCGGGGTCCCCGGAAATCGACAAGCTCTACGTCGGATCGGATAACAGGCTCGCCCCCGGCGCCGCGCTGACCTTCACCATCGTCGGCACGCCCGGCGGCGAAGCCGCCGTTCGGATCAACGGGATAAACAGAAACGTTCCCCTGGAGGAGGTGTCCAGCGGCGTCTATGAAGGCGGCTATACCGTAAAACGCAAGGATCGCATTACGGCCGCCAACACCGTGCGGGCGACCTTGAAAGTAAACAACCGATCGACCAATGAAACCTACAGCTTTCCCTCAGGATACGGCGCGTTGCCCGAGACGGCGGCGACCCAGGCTGCGCCACTCACGGCGCTGAAAATCGAGCGCTTTACTGTCACTCCCATCGGCAGGATCGAACCGGGCGCGGAGTTGAGATTTGCGATGATTGGAAGCCCCGGCGCCAAGGCATCCTTCACCATTGAAGGCGTCACCAAGAACGTGCCGATGCGAGAGGTGAAGCGCGGCAACTATGAAGGCGGCTATACGATACGCCGGCTCGATCATTTTCCGTCTACGGCAAACATTTCTGGAACACTCGAGGCCAACGGCCAGACTGTCGGCGCCCGTTTGACCCAGGCATTGCTTGCAGATGCAAAGCCGCCGCTGATCAAAAACGTTTCCCCACGCGATGGCGAAACGGTCGCGGCCAGCAGTCTGACATCGGTCTCGGCGACCTTCGATGACAGCGGTGGCGTCGGAATCGATCCGAAAAGCGTGAAGGTAACGCTGGCCGGGACAGACATCACGCAAAACTCCCGGATCACACCGCAGTTCTTCAGCTACCGCGCGAATCTTCAGTCCGGCAGGTATCCGGTTGAAGTCATCGCCAGGGATCTCGCGGGAAATGCCGTTCGTCATGTCTGGGAATTTGTCGTGGCCCCGCAAGTCGCGGCGGCAACCTTGCCGCTGCAGGTCCTGAGTCATGTCAACAATGCCTCGGTGAGCGGCAGCACCACCCAGGTGCGCGGGCGCACCGCGCCGGACGCGAAAGTCGATGTGCGGGTTGAAGGAACTGCGTCGGTTGCAGGATTCTTCGGCGTCACGCAGCAGATTCATGATCAGTCATTGCGTGCCGATGCGAACGGAAACTTTGCTTTCAGCTTTCGACCGCAATACGCAGTTCCGGGGACGCGCTATGAAATAACCATGAACGCGACGAAGGCCGACTTGAATACCGAAACGAGACTGGTGCTGTTCCAGCAACAATAAACGAATATTTTGCCTCTTATGTACTCCGACGCACAACGCATCCGCTCCGTGGCGCGACAGCAACGCCAGAACAACGGCGGCGTGTGTCGGCGCGACGATCATGATGCCGTCATCGAAGAAAAAGACTCGCTTATGAGCGTTGGCGTACGGAACCAGCTCGATATTCGACGTATTTTGTCAGTTCGAATCGTACCACGCACACACGACTTCGATGCCAAACGGAATTCGATAAGTGCGCAGTTTCTGTTGCATACATCAGAGGAACCATCATGAGAAATTCGATGCTGTTAAAGAACATGGCGAAACGCCCGTTGTTGCTTGCGGTCGTTGCGACTTTTGCCGCCGGGTGCGCCACTACGGAACCCGGTGCCCAACGGCCGGTTGAACGCAGCTGGGTTGGTCCCGCCGGTCCTGCCGGTCCCGCCGGCGCGACAGGTGAACAAGGCGCCACCGGCGCTATGGGCGCGACGGGTGCAGCGATGGCCGGTCCTGCCGGTCCCGCCGGCTATACCGGACCCGAAGGCGCGCAAGGCCCCGCCGGCGCGACGGGTGCTACAGGCAGGATGGTGGTCGGCCGTGCCGGCGAAGCAGGTCCTGCCGGCGCCACGGGCGAGCGCGGCGCTACCGGATCCACGGGGGCTCAGGGCGACAGCATCGCAGGTCCCGCTGGCCCCAGGGGACGTACCGGAGCAGCAGGCCTGCAAGGCGTAGCCGGCAGCACGGGTGCGGAAGGCCCGACGACCGAAGGTCCGACCGGCCCGGCTGGTCCCGCGGGCGTAGCAGGTGCACGCGGCGCTACGGGATATACGGGCGCGCAGGGTGCCACGGAGATGGCCGGCTACAGCGGCCCCGCTGGCGCTACCGGCGCCACCGGTTCGCAAGGCGGCGTCGGTCCGACCGGCGCGCAGGGCTCGTCAGCCGGAAATGGCGGCTGGAGTTCGTACCGCAACTACACGTTCAACGTCAACAGTGACGACATTCTGCGCTCCGACGGCAACAAGGCGCGCGAGATTGCGGACTACATGGATCAGAATCCGTCCGCTCGAGTCGCGATCGATGGCTCCAACGAGCGCCGCGTCAGTAATGTGCGGGATGCGGTGATCAATGCTGGCGTGCCGGCGTACAAGATCCAAACCGGTTCGTTCGGCGATCCACAGCTCAGGCGTGATGGCCGGGTCGCGGTGCTGGTCAGCAACTAAGCCAGCGAAGCAGCCTCTGTGGGAGAGCGGCGCGATCGCGAGATTGCGCCGTTCGCACGTGCGCTCGGGATTGTTGCACGCTTATGACGGAAATCACTCATGATGAAAACGGAAAACGATGCCGGCCCTGCAGGCAGCGTCAGCAAGGTGCACGACGCCGCCGAAGTGCTGCGCCAGCAGGTACTGCTTAAAACGGGAGCCTTGCAGTACGCGATCCTCAACAGCGTCAATTTCTCGATCATCGCCACTGACGAGAAAGGCATCATCCAGTTGTTCAATGCCGGTGCCGAGCGCATGCTCGGCTACACGGCCGCCGAGGTCGTGAACAGGATCAGCCCAAGCGACATCCACGATCCGCAGGAAGTGATGGCGCGCGCGCAGGCGCTGAGTCTTGATCTTGACATGACGATTGCGCCGGGCTTCGAGGCGCTGGCTTACAAGGCTTCGCGCGAAATCGAAGACGTTTACGAGCTGACCTATATCTGCAAGGACGGCAGCCGCTTTCCGGCGGTGGTATCGATCACGGCGCTGCGCGACGACGATGGCGACATCATCGGCTACCTGCTGATCGGCACCGACAATTCCGCGCGCAAGCGCGTCGAATCGGAACTGAACGAGGCGCTGGTGGCCGCGGAGAAAGCCAACCGCGCAAAGACGGAGTTTCTCTCCGGCATGAGCCATGAACTACGCACGCCGCTCAACGCGATCCTGGGCTTCGCGCAGCTTATGGGAACCGGAACCCCGCCACCGACGCCCTCCCAGAAGCGCAACCTGGACCAGATTCTCAAGGCAGGCTGGTACCTGCTGGAACTGATCAATGAAATCCTCGATCTTGCGCTGATCGAGTCGGGCAAGCTGACGCTTTCGAGAGAGCCGGTCTCGCTGAACGAAATCATGCTCGAGTGCCGCGCCATGATCGAGCCGCAGGCGCAGAAGCGCGGCATCGGCATGACGTTTCCGAGATTCGAAATCCCGCGATTTGTCAAAGCGGACCGCACTCGGCTAAAACAGGTGCTGATCAACCTTCTCTTCAACGCCATCAAGTACAACACTCCTGGAGGCAATGTTGCCGTGGAGTGCGCCCTTCGCACTGCGGATTCCATGCGCATCGGCGTGCGGGACACCGGCGCGGGATTGACTCCGGAACAGCTCGCACAGTTGTTCCAGCCGTTCAACCGTCTCGGTAGAGAGGCGAGTGCCGAGGAAGGAACGGGGATAGGCCTGGTCGTGACCAAGCGGCTGGTCGATTTGATGGGAGGCACCATAGGCGCGGACAGCACCGTCGGGTCGGGAAGCGTGTTCTGGATCGAGTTGAGTCTCA
This sequence comes from Betaproteobacteria bacterium, assembly GCA_052386775.1. Taxonomy (GTDB): domain Bacteria; phylum Pseudomonadota; class Gammaproteobacteria; order Burkholderiales; family SG8-41; genus DSOT01. The sequence goes on along the minus strand of JBQTJV010000095.1, from coordinate 2,833 downwards.
CGTCCGAACCGCAGCTCGAGGCCCAGGAAGCCGGGCGCCCGGCGCCGGTGCAGCCCCAGATGGCCGATGGCATTCCCGTGCGCACTCTGCTCTACGTGGAGGACAATCCGGCCAACCTGGAACTGGTGGAGCAGATCATTGCGCGCCGTCCCGACCTGCGGCTGCTGAGTGCGGCGGACGGCCATCTCGGCATCGAATTTGCGCGCACGTATCAGCCGGAATTGATCCTGATGGACATCAATCTGCCCGGACTGAGCGGGATCGAGGCCATGAAAATTCTGCATGCGGACATGTCCACCAGGCATATCCCGATCATCGCGCTGAGCGCCAATGCCGTCCCGCGCGATATTCAGAACGGACTCGAGGCCGGGTTCTTCGACTATCTCACCAAGCCGATCAAGATTAACGAGTTCATGGCCGCACTTGAAGCGGCGCTGAGACACTCACGAACAACATCGGCACGCAAAGCTTAAAAGGAGCACGACGGATGATCGTCGAAACCAACATACTCAACGCCGGGATTCTGATCGTTGACGACCAGGACGCTAACGTCACCCTGCTCGAGCAAATGCTGCAGGAAGCCGGTTACACCTGCGTTGCCTCGACCATGAATCCGCACGAAGTGTGCGCGCTGCATCGCAAGAACCGCTACGACCTGATCCTGCTCGATCTGCAGATGCCCGGCATGGACGGGTTCCAGGTGATCGAAGCGCTCAAGACCAACGATGCGGACGATTATCTTCCGGTCCTCGTGATCACCGCCCAGCCCGGTCACAAGCTGCGCGCGTTGCAAGCCGGCGCCAGGGATTTCGTCAGCAAGCCGTTCGATCTGGTCGAGGTCAGAACGCGCATCCGCAACATGCTCGAAGTGCGGCTGCTGTACAAACAACTCGGGGAGTACAGCAAAGTGCTGGAACAGACGGTGCAGGAACGGACTGCACAACTGCGCGAAAGCGAAGCTCGCTACCGCAGCCTGACCGAGCTCGCCGCAGACTGGTACTGGGAGCAGGACGAGCACGGAAACTTCACCAAGGTTTCCGGCCCGGTTCTGGAGATGCTCGGAATCCGGGTCCCCGCCTTGGCGGGAGAAGCAGACGGCGTTCCTTCGGAAGGATGGAACGAGACCGAACGGGAGGAACTGCGGGCCATCATTGCGGCACGGCAGCCCTTCCTGGATTTTGTCTTCAGCCGCGTTCATGCCGACGGCTCGCAACAGAAGTTCCGCGTCAGCGGGGAACCGATGTTCAACCAGTCCTGCCGCTTCATCGGCTACCGCGGCATCGGCGTGGAAATCACCACTAAGAAATAGAGAAGAACAGGATCGCGGCGGTTGGCGATGTCAACATTCCATAGTCCCACTCAGAACCTTCTTTTGGCTGCTCTGCCCGCGGCGGAGTTCGAGCGTCTGACGGCCCATCTTGAACTCGCAGCGATGCCGCTGGGCGAAATGCTCTACGAACCCGGCGGCCAGTTGAAGCATGCCTATTTCCCCACCACCGCCATCGTCTCCCTGCACTATGTCATGGCGTCCGGCGCCTCGGCCGAAACTGCGGGCGTGGGCAACGAAGGCGTAGTCGGTATTTCGCTGTACATGGGAGGGGATACCACCCCCAGCTCGGCGGTGGTGCAGACCGCGGGTCATGCCTACCGCATGGAGGCCCATCTGCTGAAAAAGGAGTTCAGTCGCGCCGGCCCGATGCAGCGTCTGTTGCTGCGTTACACCCAGGCGCTGATTGCGCAGATGACCCAGACCGCTGCCTGCAATCGGCACCATTCCGTCGAACAGCAGCTATGCCGCTGGTTGCTGTTGACGCTCGATCGAATCCCCTCGCACGAGTTGATCATGACGCAGGAGCTGGTCGCCAGCATGCTGGGGGTGCGCAGGGAGGGTATTACGGAGGCGGCCGGAAATTTGCAGCGTGCCGGATTGATTCGCTATCGCCGCGGCCACATATCGGTACTGGATCGATCCGGGCTGGAAGATCGGGCGTGCGAATGCTATGCGGCCGTCAAGAAGGAAATGAGCCGCCTCATGTCCGATGTGCGATGCCATCAGGGTAGTGCCGCCACTGCTGTCCTTCGATAGCCGACTCCTGCCGACGTCAATGCGACTGCAAGGTTACGCCAGTCGCATGCGTGCGCTGGAGAAAGAACACGCTTCGTTGGACAGCGTACGGAGGCGGCCGGAAATTCAGCGTATCTTGCAGCACGAATCGTATTGTGCCGCGCGATTTCGTTGTGCAAGGAACACGAAGCGAGCATCTTTGTCAGCCAATAAAAGGAACATCATGAGATATGCGATATTGTTCACAGCGTTAACGGGAGTGCTCGCTTTGAGTGCTTGCGAAAGAGCGGTGGTGGTCACGCCGGTGCCTGCAGTGGTCGCAGTCCCGGGCCCGGCCGGACCGCAAGGCATTCCCGGTGCTACCGGCGCAACGGGCGAGCAGGCACAGAAAGGCGATACCGGTGCAACCGGATACACCGGGCCAACAGGCGCCTCCGGCGCTACGGGGCAGACCGGCGCGACGGGATACACGGGTGAGACCGGGGCCACCGGGGCAACCGGATATACCGGTGCGACAGGGGCCACCGGTGCTGAAGGCGAGCGCGGCAAGACTGGCGGCGATACCGTCGTGATTATCCCGGCTAAATAAGCGATCCGGATTCGCAATGTCCGCTATCCCTCCCCGCATGGGGAGGGATTTCTTCTGTACATGATCCGATCGGAGGACGTTGTTTCAGGGACTCTTAGCCGTTTTTGGACCGAGCGAAATAAAATGAGCGCGCATGCTCGGAGACGATCAGCCCGCCGTGCTGTTTGGGAGCAGGCGGT